>NZ_JACVYG010000053.1:0-66825 GCF_014712245.1 Streptomyces sp. 5-10 | reverse complement strand
GAGGGCCAGCGCCGGGTCAGCGAGGAGATCTTCGCCGACCTCGCCACCGACCACCCCATGCACCGGCTGCTCCAGGGCGAGGTCGGCTCGGGCAAGACCATGGTCGCGCTGCGCGCGATGCTCGGCGTCGTGGACGCCGGGGGACAGGCGGCGATGCTCGCGCCCACCGAGGTGCTCGCCCAGCAGCACCACCGCTCGATCACCGAGATGATGGGCGAGCTGGCCGAGGGGGGAATGCTGGGGGGCGCCGAGCAGGGCACCAAGGTGGTGCTGCTCACCGGCTCCATGGGCGCCGCGGCCCGCCGTCAGGCGCTGCTGGACCTGGTCACCGGCGAGGCCGGGATCGTGATCGGCACCCATGCCCTGATCGAGGACAAGGTCCAGTTCCACGACCTGGGTCTGGTGGTCGTGGACGAGCAGCACCGCTTCGGGGTCGAGCAGCGCGACGCCCTGCGCTCCAAGGGCAAGCAGCCCCCGCATCTGCTGGTGATGACGGCCACGCCGATCCCGCGCACCGTCGCCATGACCGTCTTCGGCGACCTGGAGACCTCCGTCCTGGACCAGTTGCCGTCCGGCCGCTCCCCGATCGCCTCCCATGTGGTGCCCGCCAAGGACAAGCCGCACTTCCTGGCCCGCGCCTGGGAGCGGGTGCGCGAGGAGGTGGCCGCCGGCCACCAGGCGTACGTGGTGTGCCCGCGGATCGGGGACGAGGAGGACGAGCCCAGGGCGGCGAAGGAGAAGTCCGCCGAGGACGAGGCCGAGAAGCGCCCGCCGCTGGCCGTCGTCGACGTCGCCGAGCAGCTCGTCAAGGGCCCGCTGCGCGATCTGCGGGTGGAGGTGCTGCACGGGCGGATGCAGCCCGAGGCCAAGGACGAGGTGATGCGCCGCTTCGCCGCGGGCGAGGTGGACGTCCTGGTCGCCACGACCGTCATCGAGGTCGGTGTGAACGTCCCCAACGCCACCGCCATGGTGATCATGGACGCGGACCGGTTCGGCGTCTCCCAGCTGCACCAGCTGCGCGGCCGCGTCGGCCGGGGCTCGGCCGCCGGGCTGTGCCTGCTGGTGACCGACATGCCCGAGGGCAGCCCCGCCCGGGCGCGGCTGGGCGCGGTCGCGGCCACGCTGGACGGCTTCGAGCTGTCCCGGATCGACCTGGAGCAGCGCCGGGAGGGCGATGTGCTCGGCCAGGCCCAGTCCGGGGTCCGCTCCTCGCTGCGGGTGCTCGCCGTCATCGACGACGAGGAGGTCATCGCGGCGGCCCGGGAGGAGGCGGCCGCCATCGTCGCCGCCGACCCGGAGCTGGCCGGATACCCGCAGCTGCGCACCGCGCTGGACGCCCTGCTGGACAAGGAGCGCGCGGAGTTCCTCGACAAGGGGTGAGCCCGCGGGGAGCGCCCGGTCCCCACCGGCCCCCGTACGCCATATCGTGGAGGTGCGGCGGACCCGCCCGGACGGGCGCGGGGCGCCGCTGCCCCGACCACCGCGAAGGACGGCCCACACCCATGACCCGCGTGATCGCCGGAGCGGCCGGCGGCCGCCGCCTGGCCGTGCCGCCGGGAAACGGCACCCGACCCACCTCGGACCGGGCGCGTGAGGGCCTGTTCTCCACCTGGGAGTCGCTGCTCGGCTCGCTGGACGGGGCCCGCGTCCTGGACCTGTACGGCGGCTCGGGCGCGGTCGGCCTGGAGGCGCTGTCCCGCGGCGCCGCCCACACGCTGCTGGTCGAGTCCGACCCGCGGGCGGCCCGCACGATCCGTCAGAACGTCCGCACCCTCGGTCTGCCCGGCGCGGAGCTGCGCACCGGAAAGGCCGAACAGACCATCACCGGACAGGCCCCCGACACCGGCCCGTACGACGTCGTTTTCCTGGATCCGCCCTACGCGGTCACCGACGGCCAACTCCGCGAGATACTCCTCACACTCCTGGGGAAGGGCTGGCTCGCGCCCGGCGCGCTGGCCACCGTTGAGCGCAGCACACGAGGTGGGGAGTTCGTGTGGCCTGCCGGATTCGAGGGGCTTAGGGCCCGTCGCTACGGCGAGGGCACGCTTTGGTACGGTCGCGCCGCCTCGACGTGCGAGAACGCGTCATGACCGGACCCGAGAGCGAGGAACTTCCGTTGCGCCGCGCAGTCTGTCCGGGGTCGTTCGACCCCGTCACCAATGGACACCTCGACATCATCGCCCGTGCCTCCAAGCTCTATGACGTCGTGCACGTCGCCGTGATGATCAACAAGTCGAAGCAGGGCCTGTTCACGGTGGACGAGCGGATCGATCTCCTCCGCCGGACCACGGAGGAGTACGGAAACGTTCAGGTGGAGGCGTTCCACGGCCTCCTGGTGGACTTCTGCAAGCAGCGGGACATCCCCGCGATCGTCAAGGGGCTGCGGGCCGTCAGCGACTTCGACTACGAGTTGCAGATGGCCCAGATGAACAACGGCCTCTCCGGCGTGGAGACGCTGTTCGTGCCCACCAACCCCACTTACAGCTTCCTCTCCTCCAGCCTGGTCAAGGAGGTCGCGGCCTGGGGCGGCGACGTCTCCCACCTGGTGCCGCCGATCGTCCTGGAGGCGCTGGCCGAGCGGCTCGGCCGGAAGTAGCGGCTGACGGGGCGTCAGCGGGTGTCCGGGAGGCGCCCGCTGGCCGTACAGTCGTCCCGTTCGTATCCCGTACCCATCCGCATCCAGACAGTCTGCGAGCACCCACAGTGGACGTGCAGAAGAAGCTCGACGAGATCGTCGATACCGTCGGTGGCGCCCGGTCCATGCCCATGTCGGCCTCGTGCGTGATCAACCGCGCCGAGCTGCTCGCCATGCTCGAAGAGGTACGCGCGGCACTCCCGGACTCCCTGGCCCACGCCCAGGAGCTGATCGGCGGCCGGGACCAGATGGTCGAGGAGGCCCACCGGGAGGCCGAGCGGATCATCGAGTCCGCGCACGCCCAGCGCGCCTCGCTGATCTCGGAGACCGAGCTGGTGCGGAAGTCCCAGGAGGAGGCCGACCGGATCCTCGCCGAGGCCCGCCGGGAGGCCGAGGAGATCCGCGTCGAGGCCGACGACTACGTGGACAGCAAGCTGGCCAACTTCGAGGTCGTGCTCACCAAGACCATCGGCTCGGTCGACCGCGGCCGGGAGAAGCTGCTCGGCCGCGCCCCCGGCGCCGAGGACGGTCTCGGGCAGCCCGACGAGGGCCCGGAGCGCAGCGCCGACCCGGCCACCCTGCGGCACCGCGCGGACGAGTACGTGGACACCAAGCTCGGGGCCGTCTCGGCGGTCCTGGCCAAGACCCTGGAGGCGGTCGGCCGGGGCCGCCAGAAGCTGCTCGGGGCCCGGCCCGCCGATGAGCTCGGCGCCCATATGGCGGCCCAGGACGAGGCCGGCATGGCCCTGCGGACCACCGACGACGACTACCTGGCGGACCTGGCCCAGTCCCAGGCGGACCTCACCCGGCCCGTCGCCGCGCCCGACCAGGCGGCCGCCGACGCCGCGTACTACGCCGCCACCGCGGGCTACCAGCAGCAGGACGCGTACGGCTACCAGCAGGCGTACGTACAGCAGGACCCGTACGCCACGCAGGGCGGCTACCAGCAGGACGCCTACGGCTGGCAGCAGCAGGCCCAGGCCCAGGGCTACGATCCGAACGCGGCCTACGTGCCCCAGCAGCCCCAGCAGCCGCCCCAGCCCCAGCACCACCAGCAGCAGGGCGCCGCACTGGACGAGACCAGCCTGTTCGACACGAGCATGATCGACCTCGATCAGCTCCGCCAGTACGAGCAGGGCCGCTAGGCCAGTACGAGCAGGGCCGCTGGCCCCGCTCCCCACCGGGCCGCATGGAACCCCTTCTCCACCGGGCGGATTGGGTCTACGGCGGCCCGTCCAGTATCCTGGCTCTTCGGTCGCGCGTACGTCCGCGATCTCGGCTGCCCGTTTCGTAGCGGATGTTCGGGTGGCCCGCCGCAGCGTAGAAAGCAGGAAGCCCTGAACGCCCGCCTCGACCACCGTGCCCCTCTCGTGTTCGACACGCGCGAGCTGGGCCGTCGTCCTGGTGCGCTCAAAAGGGTCTCCCGCTCCGTGGCTGCACCCAAGGAGCTCGGTATCGAGGTCATCGGGGTGCGGGAGGGCGCGACGATCGAGCTGGACCTCCGCCTGGAGTCGGTCATGGAAGGGGTGCTTGTCACAGGCACCGCCCGTGCGCCGCTCACGGGGGAGTGCGTAAGGTGTCTGGAGCCGCTGGAGCGAGAGCTCGAAGTGGACTTCCAGGAGATGTACTCCTACCCCGACGCCGACGACCGGAGCCGCGAAGCGGATACCGGCGACGACGCCGAGGAGGAGGACATGCTCTTCCTCGAGGCCGACCTGTTCGACCTCGAGCCCGTGCTGCGCGACGCGGTGGTGCTCGCACTGCCGCTGCAGCCGGTGTGCCGGGAGGACTGCCCCGGGCTGTGTGCCGATTGCGGCGCCCGGCTCGCGGACGACCCCGACCACCACCACGAGTCCGCCGACATCCGTTGGGCGGCACTGCAGGGACTCGCCGAGGCCATGAGGGACGGCGAGAAGGACAACGCACCCCGCGAGCGCGGGGATGACTCACAGGAGAAGTAGCCGTGGCTGTTCCGAAGCGGAAGATGTCGCGCAGCAACACGCGCCACCGCCGGTCGCAGTGGAAGGCTGCGGTCCCCAACCTGGTGGCGTGCGAGCGCTGCCACGAGCCGAAGCAGCAGCACATCGCGTGCCCGAGCTGCGGCACCTACAACCGCCGCCAGGTCCTCGAGGTCTGATCGGCGGGTGACAGGCTCTATGTCAGACGCCACCACGCCCCCGCGCAAGCGCGGTGAAGCGGCCCAGGCGGACACGGCCTCGTCTCACACGATCCTGGAAGGGCGGCTCGGGTACCAGCTCGAGTCCGCCCTTCTGGTGCGTGCGCTGACCCACCGCTCCTTCGCGTACGAGAACGGCGGGCTGCCCACCAACGAGCGGCTGGAATTCCTCGGGGATTCGGTGCTCGGCCTGGTGGTCACCGACACGCTGTACCGCATCCACCCCGACCTGCCCGAGGGCCAGCTGGCCAAGCTGCGGGCCGCGGTGGTCAACTCGCGCGCGCTCGCGGAGGTGGGCCGCGGCCTCGACCTCGGCGCCTTCATCCGGCTCGGCCGGGGCGAAGAGGGCACCGGCGGCAGGGACAAGGCTTCCATCCTCGCCGACACCCTTGAAGCGGTGATCGGCGCCGTCTATCTCGACCGGGGGCTCGACGCCGCCGCGGAGCTGGTCCACCGGCTCTTCGACCCGCTGATCGAGAAGTCCTCGAACCTCGGCGCCGGCCTGGACTGGAAGACCAGCCTCCAGGAGCTGACCGCCACCGAGGGCCTCGGAGTCCCGGAGTACCTGGTCTCCGAGACCGGTCCCGACCACGAGAAGACCTTCACGGCTGCCGCCCGCGTCGGTGGTGTCGCGTACGGCACCGGCACCGGCCGCAGCAAGAAGGAAGCCGAGCAGCAGGCGGCCGAGGCCGCCTGGCGCGCCATCCGCGCGGCTGCCGACGAGGCCCAGGCGAAGGCCAAGGCGGCCGCCGCCGGAGCCGCGGGCACGGCGGCGGACGGCGGAGCCGCCGCCGACACGGCCTCCACGGCACGCTGATCGGTCTTCCCCGACCCGCACACCGTTCCATCACGTCCGTAACACCCCCTACCGCCCCCGGGCGGACGGCCCGCCCGGGCCGTTCCGCCCGGGGGCGGTAAGGGCTCGAAGGCTTGAGGAGGCCCCCGTTGCCCGAGCTGCCCGAGGTCGAGGTGGTCCGCCGCGGACTGGAGCGCTGGGTCAGCGGCCGTACGGTCGCCGAGGTCCAGGTGCTGCACCCCCGAGCGGTCCGCCGCCACCTCGGCGGCGCGGAGGACTTCGCGGCCCGCCTCCGGGGCCGCCGCGCCGGGACCGTCCGCCGCCGCGGCAAGTACCTGTGGCTGCCGTTTCAGGACGACGCGCCCGCCGAGTCGGTCCTGGCCCATCTCGGGATGAGCGGGCAGCTGCTGGTCCAGCCGGCCGAGGCGCCCGACGAGAAGCATCTGCGCATCCGGGTCCGCTTCGCCGACGAGGCGGGCACCGAGCTGCGCTTCGTCGACCAGCGCACCTTCGGCGGACTCTCGCTGCACGACACCGTCCCCGGCGACCCGGAGGGGCTGCCGGACGCCATCGCGCACATCGCCCGCGACCCGCTGGACCCCGCCTTCGACGAGGCCGCCTTCCACACCGCGCTGCGCCGCCGCCGCACCACGATCAAGCGCGCGCTGCTGGACCAGTCGCTGATCAGCGGGGTGGGCAACATCTACGCCGACGAGGCGCTGTGGCGCGCCCGGCTGCACTACGACCGGCCCACGGCCACCCTCACCCGGCCGCGCGCCGCGGAACTCCTGGACCATGTGCGCGAGGTGATGACCGCCGCGCTGGCCGTCGGCGGCACCAGCTTCGACAGCCTCTATGTGAACGTGAACGGCGAGTCGGGGTACTTCGAGCGCTCCCTGGACGCCTACGGCCGGGAGGACGAGCCCTGCCGCCGCTGCGGCACCGCGATGCGCCGCCGCCCCTGGATGAACCGCTCCAGCTACTTCTGTCCGCGCTGTCAGCGCCCGCCGCGCCCGGCCGCCGCGGCGTCCCGTCCGGCGTCCCGCGAGGCCGCCGCCTCGCCGCTCCCGGCGCGCGTGGTGTCGTAGCGCTCCTGGGCCGCCAGTACCTCGGGCATCCGGTCCTCGACCAGATGGATGAGGGCCAGCAGCCGCTCGGCGACCGCGCTGCCCAGCGGGGTCAGCCGGTAGTCCACCCGGGGCGGGTTGGTCGGCTGCGCCTCGCGGTGCACCAGACCGTCGCGCTCCAGCGCGTGCAGCGTCTGGGAGAGCATCTTCTCGCTGACGCCGTCGACCCGCCGCCGCAGCTCGTTGAAGCGGAAGGTGCTGTCGTGGAGCGCGCTCAGGATGAGGCCGCCCCACTTGCCGGTGACGTGCTCCAGGGTGCCGCGCGAGGGGCAGGCGCGCGCGAACACGTCGAAGGCCAGGTCCTCCGCGTCCACCGTGGAGGACGACCCGCCAGTGCGTTCACTGTCCATACCCACACCATACGCGCACTCAGCGCTGACTCCGGGGTCGCGCTTTCGGATGGTGAGTGCGCTGCTCGTACGGGCGTGTGGAAGCCCGGGGCGCTTTCGTGCGCCCCGGGCTTCCACGCATGGCCGGATGCGGAGACCCGCTCAGGGGCTCTCGTTCAGGGGCTCCCGCTCAGCGGCTCAGTAGCCGAAGTCCTGGGTCCACCAGGGGCCGCCGTCGCCGAAGTGCGCGCCGACGCCGAGTCGCTTGAACGAGCAGTTGAGGATGTTGGCGCGGTGGCCGGAGCTGTTCATCCAGGAGTCCATCACGGACTGGGCGTCCGACTGGCCGCGGGCGATGTTCTCCCCGCCCAGGTCCAGGATGCCCGCGCTCTCGGCGCGCTCCCAGGGGCTGTCGCCGTCCGGGTTGATGTGGTCGAAGAACTGGCGCAGGGACATGTCCTCGCTGAAGTCCTCGGCCAGCTGGGCGAGTTTGGAGTCGGCCGTCACGGGGGCGCAGCCGACCTTCTTGCGCTCCTTGTTGACGAGAGTGAGGACTTCGGCCTCCGAGGCGGCCTCGGGGCCGGCCGACTCCGCCGGGGGCGCGGGCGCGGTCGGCTCCGTCGAGGGCGCCTGCGACGGCTTGCCGTGCCCGCCGCCGTTCGCGCCGCCCTTGCCGTTGCTGTTGTCGCTCCCCTTGCCCTTGCCGTTTCCGCCGGGCCGGTCGTTCCCGGAGGGCTCGGAGGGCCCCGGCTGCTCCGGCGGGGTGGTGGAGGGCGCCTCAGAGGGCTTGGCGGGGGTCTTGGAGGGAGTTGTGGAGGGTGCGTGAGGGCGGCCGTCACCACGGCTGGGCGGCACCGTGCCGCGATCGGTGGGGGCCGCGGACTGCGAGCCCTGTGTCTCCAGGCCGGAGTCCGAGGGACCGCCCGCCTGAACCTGTCCGGCGGAGTCATTGCCCCCGCCGAGCTTGTAGCCGTTCGGACCGAGTCCGGAGGCCATCGCCACGGCGCCGACCGCGACAGCGGCGGATACGCCCAACAGTCCGGTCCGGACCGGAGCGAGGGGGCTCCGGTGCGGTCCCCGGTGGCGGCCTGCGGCGGCCACCTGCGCCGGGGTACCGGGGGCAGATCGTCGATGGCGGCCCATCTCCTGCCTTCCTTGTGTGCTCGGCGTCAAAAGTCGCTCGAAATGTGTCACTCGTGTGCGCGAGCCATGTATCACTCGTGTGGGTGAGTCCTGTTGAGCCGGGACTGTACGCCATTCGGGCCCCAACGCGCCTGCCCACTGGGCAAATCGATGGTTTAGCGGCTGCTCGCGCGGGGGGTTAGCGTGCGCATATGAACGAAAGAGTCCGACTCACCGTGTGGGTCCGCGGCCGCGTGCAGGGCGTCGGCTTCCGCTGGTACACCCGGGCCAACGCGTTGCGCATCGGGGAGCTCGTCGGCTTCGCCTCCAACCTCGCCGACGGGCGGGTCCAGGTGGTCGCGGAGGGCCCGCGTGCGGAATGCGAACAGCTGCTCGAATGGCTCAGGGACGGCGACACGCCCGGGGAGGTCGAGGGAATCACCGAGATCTGGGACACACCGCGCGGCGGCTACGACGCCTTCGAGATCCGTTGATCAACTCACCCGAGGCACCCTTCGCGGTGCCCCTCTGACCACGCCTTCCGTGCGCACGGTGAGCAGAAATCGGCTGATGGTTGCCAACCGGGCCGCTCCGTGGAAGGCTGCGGAGTCACGGAAGATCCCCGACCGCGATGGGTCATCTGGAGAGGGGCGGCGCCGTTCGCCGCCGGTGTGCTCTCGGCCTTTGCGGGCCCGTCGGCGTGTGATCGTGTTGACCCTCAAACCAATTGGTGAGACGCTGGAAGCCCCGCGCACCTTAACTGTTTGCCGCGCAGCAGGGTAGTAATTCGGCAGGCATCGCGGGTGCAAATCCCTCACGACCCACACCGCTTCGGTCGGTCACTCATTGTGGAGGACCATCCATCATGGCAAAGGCGCTTCTCGGTTACGTCGGCGGTTCCGACCCCCGAGTCCTCGCCGAGATGCGACGGCTTCAGCAGCGCGTCCAGGACCTCGAATCCGAGCTCGTCCGGATTCAGGCCGAGAACGACGCGCTGTCCGCCGCCGCTCGTCACGGCGACTCGCTGCTCGAAAGCATCGACGTATCCCAGGCGGAGCCTGCGCTCGCCTGACCCAGCCCCAGGGCCGGTCGGGCTGCATCGTCAGCCGCTTGAGAATCCTCAAGGGACGCTTCGGCGTCCCTTCGTCGTCTCCCCAGTGTGCCTCCGAGCCACCCTTACCGACTGATGTGCCCCTCTCTCCCAGCGGTGAAACCGATCATTGCTGAAACGGAGAAAAAGCCGGGGCGGGTGCGCCGCGCCACCGTCGGGGGACGGTGCCGGAGGAAGGGCGGCGGGTAGAGTCCAAAGGCGTGCATCTCAAGAGCCTGACCCTGCGAGGGTTCAAATCCTTCGCCTCCGCCACGACGCTCCGGTTCGAGCCGGGCATCACCTGCGTCGTCGGCCCCAATGGCTCGGGCAAGTCCAATGTCGTGGACGCCCTTTCCTGGGTCATGGGCGAACAGGGTGCCAAGTCCCTGCGCGGCGGGAAGATGGAGGACGTCATCTTCGCCGGGACCACCGGCCGTCCCCCGCTCGGCCGCGCCGAGGTCTCGCTCACCATCGACAACGCCGACGGCGCGCTGCCCATCGACTACGCCGAAGTCACCATCACGCGGATCATGTTCCGCAACGGCGGCAGCGAGTACCAGATCAACGGGGACACCTGCCGGCTGCTGGACATCCAGGAGCTGCTCTCCGACTCCGGCATCGGCCGGGAGATGCACGTCATCGTCGGGCAGGGCCAGCTGGACGGGGTGCTGCACGCCGACCCGACCGGCCGCCGTGCCTTCATCGAGGAGGCCGCCGGTGTCCTCAAGCACCGCAAGCGCAAGGAGAAGGCGCTGCGGAAGCTGGACGCGATGCAGGCCAACCTCGCCCGCGTCCAGGACCTCACCGACGAGCTGCGCCGCCAGCTCAAGCCGCTCGGCCGGCAGGCCGCGGTGGCCCGGCGGGCCGCCGTCATCCAGGCCGATCTGCGCGACGCCCGGCTGCGGCTGCTCGCCGACGACCTGGTGACCCTGCGCGAGGCGCTGCGCGCCGAGGTCGCCGACGAGGCCGAGCTCAAGCGGCGCAAGGAGGCCGCGGAAGCCGATCTGCGCGCCGCGCAGCAGCGCGAGGCGGCGCTGGAGGAGCAGGTGCGTCGGCTCGCGCCCCGGCTCCGGGACGCCCAGCAGACCTGGTACGAGCTCTCGCAGCTCGCCGAGCGGGTGCGCGGCACGATCAGCCTGGCGGACGCCCGGGTCAAGAGCGCCACCTCCGCCCCCGGGGAGGAGCGGCGCGGCCGCGACCCCGAGGACATGGAGCGCGAAGCGGCCCGCATCCGGGAGCAGGAGGCCGAGCTGGAGGCCGCCCTGGAGGCGGCGAGCCGGGCGCTGGAGGACACCGTGGCGCACCGGGCCGAGCTCGAGCGGAGCCTGGCCGAGGAGGAGCGCCGGCTCAAGGACGTGGCCCGCGCCATCGCCGACCGCCGCGAAGGGCTCGCCCGGCTCCAGGGCCAGGTGAACGCCGCCCGTGGCCGGGCCGGTTCGGCGCGCGCCGAGATCGAGCGGCTGGCCGCGTCCCGCGACGAGGCGCAGACCCGGGCGGTCGCCGCGCAGGAGGAGTACGAGCAGCTCAAGGCGGAGGTCGACGGACTCGACGCGGATGACGCGGAATTGGCGGAGCGCCACGAGGCCGCGAAGCGCGAGCTGGCCGAGGCGGAGGCCGCGCTGAGCGCGGCCCGCGAGGCGGCGACGGCCGCCGAACGCGAGCGCGCCGCGACCTCCGCCCGCCATGACGCCCTCGCCCTCGGCTTGCGCCGTAAGGACGGCACGGGCGCCCTTATGGCCGCCGCCGACCGCCTCGGCGGACTCCTGGGCCCCGCCGCCGAACTCCTCACCGTGACCCCCGGCTTCGAGGTCCCCGTCGCCACGGCCCTGGGCGCCGCCGCCGACGCGATCGCCGTCAGCGGCCCCCACGCGGCCGCCGAGGCGATCCGCCTCCTGCGCGCCGACGACGCCGGCCGCGCCGCCCTGCTGCTGACGACGCCGGACGCCGAGGGGGAGGAGCCCCTGTCGGCCAACCTCGCGCAGCCCCCGTCCGCCGCGTCGGCGCCGCGCAGCTACGGCGAGCCCGCGCCGGACGGAGCTCTCGTACCGGGCACGCGCGCCGAGGGGCCCGTGCCGGGAGAGCCGGGCCGGCCGACCCCGCCGGGCCCGGCCGCCGCTCCGGTGGCGCCCGGCTCCGTCGCCGCGCCGTCCGGGCCGGAGCGTGGCGCTGCGGAAGCGAGCGGGACGCCGGGCGCGGGCGCCGAACCGCCCACGCCCGGGACGAGTTCCCCGGCTTCCGCGCCCACGCCCGACGGACGGGCGGGGGCGTCGTCCGACGCGGGTGATGGCGTTGCCGCCGTGCCGGGCACGCGGGCGCCNGCTTCCGCGCCCACGCCCGACGGACGGGCGGGGGCGTCGTCCGACGCGGGTGATGGCGTTGCCGCCGTGCCGGGCACGCGGGCGCCGGACGGTCCGGTGGGCGGGTCCTTCGGCTTCGACGGCGGCTCTCGGCCGGGCTGGGCGGACTCCGGGGGTACCTCGTCCGGGGCCGGCGGTCCGGGTGCGCCGGACGGCGCCGCTGATGCTGCGGGGGCGTCGTCCGGCGCGGGTGACGGCGTTGCCGCCGTGCCGGGTACGCGGTGCCAGGACGGTCCGGTGGGCGGGTCCTTCGGCTTCGACGACGGCTCTCGGCCGGATGCCGCGTCGGCGCCCGGCGGTCCGGGTGTGCCGCGGGCCGTCGCCGATGCTGCGGGGGCGTCGTCCGGCGCGGGTGACGGCGTTGCCGCCGTGCCGGGTACGCGGTGCCAGGACGGTCCGGTGGCCGAGTCCTCCGGCTCCGACGACGACCCCGCGCGCCGGGACGACGCGGAACCCGCGAGCGGGTCCGGGGGCGAGGGGCGCGAGCCTCTTACGGCGTCCGGCGGCGTCCCAGCCGCGACCGGGCCCGGGGCCACGGTCGCCGCCGCCGGTGGGGCGTCCGCGTCGGCCGTTTCCGCGCGGGTGCCGCAGCCCGCCGGGGGAGAGGCGGCCGTGCCGGGGGCCGTACCCGGGGACGAGCCGGGCGGGAAGGCCGCGGCCGTCGAAGCGTTGCCGCGGGTGGCGGATTTGGTGGATGGGCCCGCGGCGCTGCTGCCCGCCGTAAGGCGGTTGCTCGACGGCATGGTGGTGGTCGAGACCATGGAGGAGGCCGAGGAACTGCTCGCGCGGCGGCCGGAGTTGACGGCCGTGACCGCCGAGGGCGATCTGCTCGGGGCGCACTTCGCTCAGGGCGGGTCCGCCGGGGCGCCCACGCTGCTGGAGGTGCAGGCATCCGTCGACGAGGCCGCAGCGGAGCTCGAGCGGCTCGCCGTACGGTGCGAGGAGCTGGCCGGGGCGCAGCGCGCGGCGCAGGAGCGGCGGGCCGAGTGCCTGGCGCTCGTGGAGGAGCTCGCGGGCCGCCGGAGCGCGGCGGACCGCGAGAAGTCGCGGGTCGCGCAGTCGCTGGGCCGGCTGGCCGGGCAGGCGCGCGGGGCCGCCGGGGAGGCCGAGCGGAGCGCCGCGGCGGTCGCCAGGGCCGAGGAGTCGCTGGAGCGGGCGACCGAGGAGGCCGAAGAATTGGCCGAGCGGCTGGCCGTGGCGGAGGAGGAGCCGGGCGAGGAGGAGCCCGACACCTCCGTACGCGACCGGCTGGCGGCCGACGGCGCCAACGCCCGGCAGACCGAGATGGAGGCGCGGCTCCAGGTCCGTACGCATGAGGAGCGCGTCAAGGGGCTCGCGGGGCGGGCCGACGCGCTCGACCGGGGCGCGCGCGCCGAGCGCGAGGCACGGGCGCGCGCCGAGCAGCGGCGCGCCCGGCTGCGCCACGAGGCCGAGGTGGCCTCGGCCGTGGCCTCCGGCGCCCGCCAGCTGCTGGCGCATGTCGAGGTGTCGCTGGTGCGGGCCGAGCAGGAGCGGGACGCCGCGGAGCGCGCCAAGGCCGAGCGCGAGCGGGAGCTGGACGCCGCCCGCGGCCAGGGGCGTGATCTCAAGAGCGAGCTGGACAAGCTGACCGACTCGGTGCACCGGGGCGAGGTGCTGGGTGCCGAGAAGCGGATGCGGATCGAGCAGCTGGAGACCAAGGCGCTGGAGGAGCTGGGGGTCGAACCGGCCGGGCTGATCGCCGAATACGGCCCCGACCAGCCCGTCCCGCCGTCCCCACCCGCCGAGGGCGAGATCCTCCCGGAGGATCCGGAGCATCCGCGCAACCAGCCGGTGGGTTACGTCAGAGCGCAGCAGGAGAAGCGGCTGAAGGCCGCGGAGCGCGCGTACCAGCAGCTCGGCAAGGTCAATCCGCTGGCGCTGGAGGAGTTCGCGGCGCTGGAGGAGCGGCATCAGTTCCTGAGCGAACAGCTGGAGGACCTCAAGAAGACCCGGGCCGATCTCCTCCAGGTGGTCAAGGAGGTCGACGAGCGGGTCGAGCAGGTCTTCACGGAGGCGTACCGGGACACCGCGCGCGAGTTCGAGGGCGTCTTCTCGCGGCTGTTCCCGGGCGGGGAGGGGCGACTGGTGCTGACCGACCCCGAGAACATGCTGACCACGGGCGTGGACGTGGAGGCCCGGCCGCCGGGCAAGAAGGTCAAGCGGCTGTCGCTGCTGTCGGGCGGTGAGCGCTCGCTGACCGCCGTGGCCCTGCTGGTGTCGATCTTCAAGGCGCGGCCGAGCCCGTTCTATGTGATGGACGAGGTCGAGGCGGCGCTCGACGACACCAATCTGCAGCGGCTGATCCGGATCATGCAGGAGCTCCAGGAGGCTTCCCAGCTGATCGTGATCACCCACCAGAAGCGGACGATGGAGGTCGCCGACGCGCTGTACGGCGTCTCCATGCAGGGTGACGGCGTCTCGAAGGTCATCAGCCAGCGCTTGCGGTGACCGTTTCAACACTTGAAGTCAAGACCTGCCCCCGCGTGTCGGCGTGCTGGAGCGATTTCTTCGTCACACCCTATTGACTTCGAAACTTGAATGAATAGTCTCTGCAACGTTGCTTTTACCTTCAGGTGGTGGTTGACGGCTTAGTAGCCTCCGCTGGAAGGGTCAGCCGTCCCCCCACGTCCGGCAGCGCTGCCGGACGGGCGTCAGGAGTTCACGTTGTCCACCACCGTGCAGGCACAGGGAGCCGAGGGCCGCAAGGCCCAGCCGGATCACCTCGGCCACGTCATCTTCATCACCGCAGCCGCCGCGATGGGCGGCTTTCTCTTCGGCTACGACAGCTCGGTGATCAACGGAGCGGTCGAAGCCATCCGCGGCAAGTACGACATCGGCTCCGCGGCCCTCGCCCAGGTCGTGGCCATCGCCCTGATCGGCTCGGCCATCGGCGCCGCCACCGCGGGCCGGATAGCCGACCGGATCGGCCGGATCCGCGTCATGCAGATCGCCGCCGCCCTCTTCACGATCAGCGCGGTCGGCTCGGCGCTGCCCTTCTCGCTGTGGGACCTGGCCTTCTGGCGGGTGCTCGGCGGTGTCGGCATCGGCATGGCCTCGGTGATCGGCCCGGCCTACATCGCCGAGGTCGCCCCGCCCGCCTACCGCGGCCGGCTCGCCTCGTTCCAGCAGGCCGCGATCGTCGTCGGCATCGCCGTCTCCCAGCTCGTCAACTGGGGCATCCTCAACCTCGCCGATGGCGACCAGCGCGGGCAGATCGCCGGTCTGGAGGCCTGGCAGTGGATGCTCGGCGTCATGATCGTCCCGGCCGTCCTCTACGGGCTGCTGTCCTTCGCCATCCCCGAGTCGCCCCGCTTCCTGATCTCCGTCGGCCGCACCGCCCAGGCCAAGCAGGTCCTGGAGGAGGTCGAGGGCAAGGCCGTGGACCTCGATGTGCGGGTCGCCGAGATCGACCAGGCCATGCGCAGTGAGGAGAAGTCGACCTTCAAGGACCTCCTCGGCGGCCGGTTCGGTCTGCTGCCCATCGTCTGGATCGGCATCGGGCTCTCGGTCTTCCAGCAGCTCGTCGGCATCAACGTGGCGTTCTACTACTCCTCGACGCTGTGGCAGTCCGTCGGCGTCGACCCGAGCAGCTCGTTCTTCTACTCCTTCACCACGTCGATCATCAACATCCTCGGCACCGTGATCGCGATGATCTTCGTCGACCGGATCGGCCGCAAGCCGCTCGCGCTCATCGGCTCCGTGGGCATGGCCGTCTCCCTCGGGCTGGTGGCCTGGGCCTTCTCGGCGCACCTGGTGGACGGCAAGCTGCCGCACACGGAGGGCGTCCTGGCGCTGATCGCGGCCCACGCCTTCGTGCTCTTCTTCGCCCTCTCGTGGGGTGTGGTGGTCTGGGTCCTGCTCGGCGAGATGTTCCCGAACAAGATCCGCGCCGCCGCCCTCGGTGTCGCCGCCTCCGCCCAGTGGATCGCCAACTGGGCCATCACCGCCAGCTTCCCGAGCCTTTCGGACTGGAACCTGTCGGGTACGTACGTCATGTACACGGCCTTCGCCCTGCTCTCGATCCCGTTCATCCTCAAGTGGGTGCCGGAGACCAAGGGCAAGGCGTTGGAGGAGATGGGCTAAATCCCCCCGCCGCCCACTCCTCGTACAGGAGAACTGCCCCGCCTCAGTCCTTGAGGCGGGGCAGCACTCGTTCCGCGAACAGCCGCAGGGACCGCCAGCCCTCCTCGACCGG
The DNA here is from genome assembly GCF_014712245.1 of Streptomyces sp. 5-10. Classification (NCBI taxonomy): domain Bacteria; kingdom Bacillati; phylum Actinomycetota; class Actinomycetes; order Kitasatosporales; family Streptomycetaceae; genus Streptomyces; species Streptomyces sp. 5-10. The sequence continues at coordinate 50,977 of NZ_JACVYG010000053.1, read as the reverse complement.
CATCCCGCCGCACAGCGGATGGAGCACCAGACTCGCCATCTCGCCGCCCTCCTGCGCGAACGCCAGGCACTCCTCCGGGGTGACGATGCGGTAGACGCCCTCACGGCGCAGCGCCGCCACGTCATCGGCCCGTGAACGCACCGCCGAGCGCACCGTGCCCTGCTGCCAGGACGCGTACCGGCGCGCCTCGTACAGCAAATGGGTGCCGTACTCCTCCCAGGCCCGTTCCGGGTCCTCCGACAGATGCAGCAGCGGGGTGACCGCCGGGGGCATCAGACACCACCCCTCGGTGCCGTACTCCTCCCGCCGCGCGTGGTAGTACGCCTCCAGCTCCGGCAGATGCGCGCTGGGGAAGAACGGCAGGCCCAGGCGCGCCGCGCGGCGGGCCGCCGCCTGGGAACTGCCGCCGATCAGCAGCGGCGGATGCGGCCGGGTGTACGGGCGCGGGGTGATCCGGACGGTGCGGCCCCGGTGCTCGAAGGGCTCGCCCGTCCAGGCCGCGAGCAGCGTCTCCAGCGCCTCGTCCTGGAGCGCGCCGCGCCGCTTCCAGTCCGTGCCCAGGGCCGCGTACTCCTCCGGCCGGTAGCCGATCCCCGCCACCGTGATCAGCCGCCCGCCGCTGGCCAGGTCCAGCACGGCGAGGTCCTCGGCGAGCCGCAGCGGGTCGTACAGCGGCGCGATCAGCGCCGAGACGGTGACGGTGATCTGGCGGGTGGCGCCCAGCAGCGTGCCCGCGAAGGCCAGCGGGGCGGGCAGCCAGTTGTCGGGGGACCCGTGGTGCTCCTCGGTCTGGAGGGTGGAGACGCCCCGCTCATCGGCGAAGGCCGCCATCTCCAGGGCGGCGCGGTACCGCTCGGACAGGCCGCGCGGGGTCGCGTCGGGATCGACGAGGTTGAGGCGTACGACCGTGACGGGCATGGCGGATGTCCTCCTTCGTCATGGGGCGCGGCAGCCGGACGGTAGCTGACGGACCGTCAAATCACCACCGTCATGGCCCGTTCGGCCCACCGCACGGGCACGGCCGGGGCGGATGACTCATGCGCCTGGGACGCGGGGCGGCCGATGGTGGGGGCCGGCCCGCCCCATGGGCCGCAGCCCGCATACGCCAACTGAGGAGGGGCGCGTGACGATCAGCACGGGGGAATCGCTCATCACCGCGGCCGACATCGACGACCTCATCACCCGGGTCCGGCAGACCGCCGGCGACCCCGGGCCCCTGGAATCCGCCAAGGCCACGCTGTTCTCCGGCAACGGCAACGGCGACGGCACCGGCACCGGCCCTGGTCCCGATCCCGACCTCGACCCCGAAGCCGCGCGGCTCATCCGGCAGCGGCTCCTGGTGACCGCCCTCCGCCACGGGGGCGCGCTGCTGGCCAAGCTGCTCAGCAGGCTCAGCCCCCGCGAGACCGCGATGGTGCGCCGCTACGCCCACCGGCTCGCGAACTTCCTCGACACGCTGGAGGTCTGGGCGGCGCAGCCCGTCATGCTCGCCCTGATGCGCTTCGGACTGCCTTACGGAGAGGCGGAGACGATCGCGGTGGCCGTAATTCTGCTCGTGGGGTGAGCGCCGACACCGGCGCCGCCGATGGAAACGGGGGTGCTAGGAGGTCACCGGTTCGGGTGGGCCGGGGCATCCGCGCACTTCGCGGCCGTGGTGGCGGGTAGTGCTCGGGGCGAGACACAAGGAGAACGACCATGCGCCCTACCCGAATCCGCGCGGCGATCGCCCTCGGCCTGAGCGCCGGGGCCGTCATGTGGACCGCGGCCGCCTCCCCCGCCACCGCCTCCTCCTCCCTCGCCGCCACGTCCGCCGACACCGACTGGCGGGAGGCGGGGCACTACGACACCACCGCGGCCTGCAAGCGCGCGGGCAAGGACGGTGTAGAACGGCACAAGTGGGGCGAGTACAAGTGCCGCCCCGGCCGTAACGACAACTACGTCACGCTGTGGGTCAGAGGCGGCGGCTCCGGCGCGGCGCGCGCCCTGACCGCCGGGCCGGCCGCCGGCTGAGATGCGACAGGCCGCGCTGCCGAAGGACCGCGCCGTGTGCGCCGCGGGCGGGGTCTCGGCGCTGATCGTGGTGGTCCTGGCCGGATGGGTGGCCGGGCTGCTGCGGGTCAACGACGAGTGGCTCGCGCTCGCCTACCCCCACCCCCGGGGCGCCACCGTGCTGACCAGGGTCGCCGTGGGCGTCCCGGTGCTGGGCGTCGGCGTGCTGCTGCTCGCCGAGCGCTCGGCCCGGCGCTACGGCGGCGTCCTGCTGGTGGCCGGCGGCCTGTGGCTGCTGCCCTCGGCCGCCGCCGGACTGCTGGGCCTGGCCGACCTGGGCACCACGGGCGCCGTGCTGTCCCTGCTGCTCGCCGCCGCCAAGATGGCCTGCCGCCCGCTGACCGTCCTGCTGCTGCCGCTGTGGCTGTTTCCGCGGGGCGGGCGCCGGCGGTGGCAGTGGTGGGTGATGAGCCTGGGCGCGTCCGGCTACTGGCTGGGGTACGCGGGGCTGTGGCTGATCAGCGAGCCACGGGTGGGCTCCGTGGCCAACCCCGCGTTCTCCACCGCGAGCGGCCAGTGGGCCTTCGACCACCTCGACGCCTACGCCGAGGCCGAACCCTGGGTGCTGCGCAGCGTCGCGGCGGCGGTGACCGCCGCCCTGTGCTGCCGCGCCGCCGTCTCGCGCGGCGCCGAGCGGCGCGACTGGGCGCTGCTGGCCGCCGCCTACCCCGCCTGCGTCTCGCTCCTGCTGTCCCAGTGGGGCGAGGGCGTGCCCACCATCGTGGCCCGTACGGTCGGCAGCGCCGTATGGGCCGCCGCGATCTGCCTCGGCGTCGCCCGTACCGGCATATGGCGGCTGGACCGCTCCACCAGCCACCGCCTCGCCCGCGCCTTCGTGCTCACCTCACTGGCCGCCGTGGTGGTCTGCGCGGTCGTCGCCGTCCAGGCCGGACTCCCCTCCGTACGCAGCGGGGCCACGACCGTCACCGCCGGATGCGCCCTGGTGCTGGGCTGGGGGCTGCGGCCGAGCGCCCGCCAGCTCACCCTCTGCGTCGAGCGCGCCTTCTACGGGCCCCGGGCCCGCCCGCACGAAGCCGTGAGCGCCCTCGCCGTACGGCTGCAACAGGCCCCGCACCCGGGCGAGGTGCCCCAGCAGATCTGCCGCAGCGCCGTGGAGGACCTCGGCGTCTCGGGCGCCGCCGTCAGCGTCGACACCCGCGCCGGGCCCCGGCGGCTGGCCGCCGCGGGGGCCCCGCTGACCGGCGCGGTCCAGACGTATCCGCTGCGCCACCACGGCCGCACCGTCGGCCGGTTGGAGGTCTCCCGCGACGGCTCCGGCACCCCGGCCGAACGCGACAGCGGACTGCTCTCCCTCCTCGCCGACCAGGCCGCCCCCGCGCTCGCCGCGCTGCGCCTGGCCGAGGAGGCCCAGGCCGCCCGCGAGCGCTTGGTGCTCGCCCGCGAACAGGAGCGCCGCCGGCTGCGCCGGGAGATCCACGACGGACTCGGCCCCCAACTGGCCGCCGTAAGGCTGCGCCTGGACATCGCGCAGACCTCGTGCCCGCCCGGCCACCCCGCCACCCCGCAGCTGTGCGAGGCCGCCGAGACGCTCGCCGAAGCCCTGGTCGAGGTCCGGCGGATCACCGCGGGCCTCGCCCCGGCCGCGCTGGCCGAGCGCGGACTGGCCGGTGCGGTCCGCGACCTGGCGCACCGGCTGGGAGTCGACGGCCTGCGGGTCAGCGTGGCCAGCCGCCCCGCCGCACTGCCCCCGCTGTCGCCCGGCGTGGAGACGGCCGCGTACCGGATCGCGGCGGAGTCGCTGACCAACGCCGTACGGCACGCCCGGGCACGCCAGGTGAGCGTCGAGCTGACCGCGGGCCCGGACACCCTCGAGGTCAAGGTCACCGACGACGGCAGCGGCCTGCGCGAGACCGCGGTGCCCGGTGTCGGCCTCGCCTCGGTCACCGAACGGGCCGAGGAGATCGGCGGCTCCTGCTCGGTGACCGGATCGGCCACCGGCACGGTGGTCCACGCGGTGCTGCCCCTGGCCGGACCGGGCGAACACGGCAACCCGGAGGAGCGCCGGAAGCCCACGGGCCACGAGGCGTGCCGGGCCCTCCTCAAGACCAGCAGACCGATGAGCCGGGCGCCGTAAGGCTTCCGGTGGCTGGGGTCTTCCGGCCGGGCGCCGTAAAGCTTCCGATGGCTGGGGTCTTCCGGCTGGGGGTACCTCCCAGCGGTAGCTGGGGGAGAACCGAGCCTCAAAAAAGAAAGGTGCGAGCGAAGCGTGTCGCAGTGGCGGGTACTGCTGGTGGACGATCATCCCCTCTTCCGGGAGGGCCTGGCCGCCGCCGTCAATCTCGATGACGCGTTCACCGTCGTCGGCCAGGCTGCCTGCGCGGACGGGGCGATGGCCGAGGCCGTGCGCACCGGTCCGGATCTGGTGATGATGGATCTCGCGCTGCCGGGCCGGTCCGGGCTGGAGGCCACCCGGCGGATTCTGTGCGACCACCCCGAGACCCGGGTGCTGGTCATGACGATGTCCGAGGACGACGACAGTCTGCTGGCCGCCCTGCGCGCCGGGGCCCGCGGCTATCTGCTCAAGGGCGCGGGCCGGGACGAGATCCTGCGGGCGCTGCACACCGTGGCGCGCGGCGGCGCGGTCTTCAGCCCGCGGATGGCCGAGCGGCTCGGCGCGCTGGTCGGCGCGTCGGGCTCGGCGTCCGCGAAGGAGGCGTTCCCGACGCTGACCGCCCGGGAGCTCGAGGTGCTGGATCTGCTCGCGGCCGGGCTCGGCTATCGCCAGATCGCCCAGCGGCTGGTGGTGACGGACAAGACGGTGCGCAATCACGTCGGATCGATCTTCGCCAAGCTCCAGGTGCGCGACCGAGCCCAGGCGATCGTGCGCGCCCGGCAGGCCGGGCTGGGAGGCGAATGACTCGCTCCGCCTCGTGGCTGATACTGGGTGGCGTTATGGAATACCTCATCCTTGCCGTAGTCATCGCTGTGGTCGCGGTCGCCGCGATCAGCGGGCTCGTGATCAGCGGCCGCAAGAAGAAGCGGCTGCCCCCGCCCCCGCCGAGCAGCCCCACCGTCACCGCGCCGCCCGCCGAACCGCACGTCGGTGAGGAGGCCGAAACCCCGCGTGAGGAACCACGCAGAACCATCGAGGAGGTGGATCTTCCGGGGGCCGAGGCCCCGGCCGCGACCGCGGAGGCACCCGCGCCCGAGGTCCCGCCGGTCGAGGTCCCGGAGCCGACGGCCGGTCGGCTGGTCCGGCTGCGCGCCCGGCTGTCCCGCTCCCAGAACACCCTGGGCAAGGGGCTGCTGACGCTGCTGTCCCGGGAGCACCTCGACGACGAGACCTGGGAGGAGATCGAGGACACGCTGCTGACCGCGGACGTCGGTGTGGCGCCGACCCAGGAGCTGGTCGAACGGCTGCGGGAGCGGGTGAAGGTGCTCGGCACCCGTACGCCCGACGAGCTGCGCGGTCTGCTGCGCGAGGAGCTGCTGCACCTCATCGGCACCGAGGCCGACCGTTCGGTGCACACCGAGAGCGGTGTGGGCGCGAACGGTGAGGAGAAGCCGGGCGTCGTCATGGTCGTCGGCGTCAATGGCACCGGTAAGACGACCACGACCGGCAAGCTGGCCCGGGTGCTCGTGGCCGACGGCAAGTCCGTGGTGCTCGGCGCGGCCGACACCTTCCGTGCCGCCGCCGCCGATCAGCTGCAGACCTGGGGCGAGCGGGTCGGTGCCCGTACGGTCCGGGGGCCGGAGGCCGGGGATCCGGCGTCGGTCGCGTTCGACGCGGTGAAGGAGGGCATCGCCGAGAGCGCGGATGTCGTCCTGATCGACACCGCCGGGCGGCTGCACACCAAGACCGGTCTGATGGACGAGCTGGGCAAGGTCAAGCGGGTCGTGGAGAAGCACGGCGCGGTGGACGAGGTGCTGCTGGTCCTGGACGCCACGACCGGGCAGAACGGCCTGGTGCAGGCGCGGGTGTTCGCCGAGGTGGTGGACATCACCGGCATCGTGCTGACCAAGCTGGACGGCACCGCCAAGGGCGGCATCGTGGTGGCGGTCCAGCGTGAGCTGAACGTCCCGGTCAAGCTGGTGGGCCTGGGCGAGGGCGCGGACGATCTCGCGCCGTTCGAGCCGGAGGCGTTCGTCGACGCGCTGATCGGCGGCTGAGGCCGGTGGTGGGGGGATCACCCGTAGCGTGCCGGACGGGCCGGGGTTGAATTCCCGGCCCGTCCGGCGTTTCGCGTAACGGGCGGCCCTGCGGCCCTGCGGCCCGGCAGCCCGGCGGGGTCAGCCCCCGGCCCGGTGGCTCAGATAGGCCAGCGTCCCCAGCACCAGCCGGGCGTGCGGCGGGCGGCCCGCGGTGTCGAGGGTCGGCGGGCGCAGCCAGCGGACCGGTCCCAGCCCGCCGAGGTCCGAGGGCGGGGCGGTGATGTGGTCGCCCGGGCCCAGGCAGCGCAGATCGAGGTCGGCGTCGTCCCACCCCATGCGGTACAGCAGCTCGGGCAGTTCGGCGGCGGCGCCCGGGGCGACGAAGAACTGGGCGCGCCCGTGCGGGGTGGCGGCCACCGGGCCGAGGGGCAGCCCCATCCGCTCCAGCCGGACCAGCGCGTGTCCGCCCGCGTACTCCGAGACCTCCAGGACGTCGAACGAGCGGCCCACGGGCAGCAGTACGGCCGCCCCGGGGACCCGCTCCCACGCGGCCGCGGCGGCGTCCAGGGTGGCGCCCGCCGGGACGCCGGGGGCGAAGGCGAGCGGATGCGCGCCGGGGGACGGGCAGGCCCGGTCACCGCATGAACATTCGTTTCTGCCGCCCCCCGAGCCCCGTGCCGCCCGCGCGCCCGGCACCACGTCCCAGCCCCACAGACCGGTGTACTCCGCCACCGTCGTGGACTCGGACGTACGGCCGCGGCGCCGTGAGCCGGACCGCATGTCCCGGATGCCGCCGATCGTGAAGCCCATGCCCCCTCCAACGGGTCCCGCTCTCGATGGTTACGAGTCGGAGCGCCGCGATGACGCTCCGTCGCCGGATGAGGTGCGGCGGTGTGCGCTCCGATGTGACGGAGGTGGTGAGACGCGACCCGCGCGCCCCCATGTGCACCCCTTCACCTGTTCCCGTCACCTCGGTGTCAAGTGAATCGTGGGAAACGGCAACCGGGTTCATTCGAAGGGGTGGCGAATGGTGGCGTTTTCGGGAACTGCCTCGCCGGAGGCGTGATCGTAGGATTACTTTCAGTGCACAGTCCCTGGAAGCGGCGCTCGCTCGAATGCGAGCTGACGGCGGGCGGAGTACGGATCGGTACATGCCACTGGCATGAGGCGGTTCCCCGTCCGGACGGTTGATGCGCCGCATCCCGGGGACAACTGACCGTGACAGAAGGCATTCTGGTGGCGGTCCGGGAAGATTCGTGGGATGGGGGCGTTCCGGGTGGGCGACGGCGGCGGCGGTGCTGGGAAGCGCCCCAATGCGCAATTGGGGTCGTGGTTCGTGCGCAGCGGCTGGTCGAAGGGGGAGCTGGCGCGCCAAGTCAACCGCAGAGCACGGCAGTTAGGTGCCCATCACATCAGCACGGACACCTCGCGGGTGCGCCGCTGGCTGGACGGCGAGCAGCCCCGCGAGCCGATTCCGCAGATCCTCTCCGAGCTGTTCTCCGAGCGCTTCGGCTGTGTGGTCGGCATCGAGGACCTCGGGCTGCGCGCCGTCCACCGGTCACCGTCCGTGTCCGGAGTGGACCTTCCCTGGGCCGGGCCCGAAACCGTCGCGCTGATCGGCGAGTTCTCCCGCAGCGATCTGATGCTGGCCCGCCGCGGCTTCCTCGGCACCTCGCTCTCGCTGTCCGCGGGCCCCGCCCTCATCGAGCCCATGCAGCGCTGGCTGGTGCCCTCGACGGGCGGGCAGCCCGGCGGCGCCCGGGCGGCCGACGGCGGGCGCGCGCGCCGGGTCTCCCGGCTCTCCGAGCCCGAGCTGGAGCTGCTGGAGTCCACCATCGTGATGTTCCGCGCCTGGGACGCCCAGTGCGGGGGCGGGCTGCGCCGCAAGGCGGTGGTCGGCCAGCTGCACGAGGTCACCGACCTGCTCCAGGAGCCGCATCCGGACGCGGTCTCCCGGCGGCTGTTCAAGGTCGCGGGCGAGCTCGCCCAGCTGGCCGGGTGGATGAGCTATGACATCGGGCTCCAGCCCACCGCGCAGAAGTACTTCGTGCTCGCCCTCCACGCCGCCAAGGAGTCCGGCGACCGCCCCCTCGGCTCGTACGTCCTCTCCAGCATGAGCCGTCAGATGATCCACGTCGGGCGGCCCGACGACGCGCTGGAGCTGATCCACCTCGCGCAGTACGGCAGCCGGGAGAACGCCACGCCGCGCACCCAGGCCATGCTGTATGCGATGGAGGCCCGCGCCTACGCCAATATGGGCCAGCCCAGCAAGTGCCACCGCGCGGTGAAGATGGCCGAGGACACCTTCGCCGAATGCGCCGGGGGCGACGGCGACCCGGACTGGATCCGCTTCTTCTCCGAGGCCGAGCTCAACGCGGAGAACGCCCACTCCTACCGCGATCTCGCCTATGTGGCCGGCCGCAGCCCCACCTACGCCAAGATGGCCGACCCGGTGATGCGCAAGGCCGTGCGGCTCTTCGGCCAGGAGACCGAGAACGAGTCCGGCCCCCAGCGTTCGTATGCGCTCAACCTGATCGGCATGGCCACCGTCCACCTCCTCCAGAAGGAGCCCGAGCAGGCCGCCGAGGCCGCCCACGAGGCGCTGCCGCTCGCCAAGCGGGTGCGCTCGGAGCGGGTCAACAACCGGCTGCGCAAGACCGTGGACACGGCGGTGCGCCAGTTCGGCGACGTGCCGGCGATCACCGAACTCAGTGAGCGGCTGGCCACCCTGATGCCCGACACCCCCGAGACGACGGGTCCCGGCCAGGCCGTCTGAGCGGCCCCGGCGATGATCGCGACACGGTAACGGCGGGCTCCGGCCCGCCCACCGCGGTTCACCGCCACGTAACACTCCGGCGTCCTTCGTCACTGCGGTGAAACATCGAGCGGCATTGGCTGAAACGGCGCTGCGCCAACCTCGAGGCGATTACCGGCCCACCGATGTCCTGCCCGCACGGGCCGTCGTTTCGAGGAGACGTCCACATTGAATGGCGCAAATACAGCGTTCGTCTTGATCAGCGCCGCGCTCGTGATGCTGATGACCCCCGGCCTGGCCTTCTTCTACGGCGGCATGGTGCGGGTGAAGAGCGCCCTGAACATGCTGATGATGTCCTTCATCTCGCTCGGTGTCGTCTCGCTGCTGTGGGTGCTGTTCGGCTACTCGCTCACCTTCGGCGATGACGTCGGCGGCGGGCTGCTGGGCAATCTCGACCACATCGGCTTCAAGGGCATCGAGCCGACCTCGCTGTGGGGCGAGAAGCCGGACGCGATCCCGGTCCTGGCCTTCGCGCTCTTCCAGCTGATGTTCGCGGTGATCACCCCCGCGCTGATCAGCGGAGCCGTCGCCGACCGCGTCAAGTTCGGCGCCTGGACGCTCTTCATCACCGTGTGGTCCACGGTCGTCTACTTCCCGGTCGCGCACTGGGTCTGGCAGGCCGACGGCTGGCTGTTCAAGAAGGAGGTCATCGACTTCGCGGGCGGTACGGCGGTCCACATCAACGCGGGCGCCGCGGGCCTCGCCGTGGCCCTGGTGGTCGGCAAGCGCATCGGCTTCAAGAAGGACCCGATGCGCCCGCACAACCTGCCGCTGGTGATGCTCGGCTCGGGTCTGCTGTGGTTCGGCTGGTTCGGCTTCAACGCCGGCTCCGCCCTCGCCGCCAACGGGACCGCCGCCAACATGGCCTTCAACACCCAGATCGCCACCGGTGTCGCCATGCTCGGCTGGCTCGCCTACGAGCGCATCCGGCACGGCGCGTTCACCACCCTGGGCGCCGCCTCCGGCGCGGTCGCGGGCCTGGTCGCCATCACCCCCTCGGGCGCGGCGGTCAACGCCTGGGGCGCCATCGTGATCGGCCTGGTGGCCGGCGTGGTCTGCTCCTGGGCCGTCAGCCTCAAGTACAAGCTCGGCTTCGACGACTCGCTCGACGTGGTCGGAGTGCACCTGGTCGGCGGCCTCATCGGCACCCTCCTGGTCGGCGTCCTGGCCACCGACGGCGTCGGCGGCGTGAGCCAGCTGGGCAAGCAGGCCCTCGGCGCCTTCACGGTACTGCTCTACTCCTTCGCCGTCTCCTGGGTCCTGGCCAAGCTCATCGACGTCACCATCGGCTTCCGGGCCAGCGAGGACGACGAACTCGGCGGCGTCGACCAGGCGTTCCACGCCGAGACCGCCTACGACTTCAGCGCGGTCGGTGGCTCCCCCCGTAGTACGGTGCCCGCCGCGGGCCAGTCCGGCGCGTCCGCGCCGCAGAAGCCGCACGACAAGAAGGTGGACGCGTGAAGCTCATCACCGCAGTAGTGAAGCCGCACCGGCTCGACGAGATCAAGGAGGCGCTGCAGGCGTTCGGCGTCCAGGGCCTGACCGTCACCGAGGCCAGCGGCTACGGCCGTCAGCGCGGCCACACCGAGGTCTACCGGGGCGCGGAGTACACCGTCGACCTGGTGCCCAAGGTGCGCATAGAGGTCCTGGTCGAGGACGAGGACGCCGACGACCTCGTCGACGTCGTGGTCAAGGCCGCCCGCACCGGAAAGATCGGGGACGGCAAGGTCTGGAGCGTCCCCGTCGAGACCGCGGTCCGCGTCCGCACCGGGGAGCGCGGCCCGGACGCCCTCTGACCCCTCCGGACCACCAGTGGCACACGGACAGGGAGCCGAGTTGACGGACAGCCTCGAGACCACGACCCACACCGCCGACTCGGGGCCCGGCGGCTACGCGGCGGCGCGGCTGCGACTCCTCCAGGAGGAGTCGCGGTCCGGGCCGCCGCGCCGCGCCGCCCTGGCCGACCTCACCGACCAGTGGCTGGCCACGCTGCTCACCGGCGGGGCGGAGACCGCCGGGATCGAGCGGGGCGTCGCCCTGGTGGCCGTCGGCGGCTACGGACGCGGCGAGCTCTCCCCGCGCAGCGACCTCGATGTGCTGCTGCTGCACGACGGCTCCGCCGACCGTTCGGCCCTCGCCGCGCTCGCCGACCACATCTGGTACCCGGTCTGGGACATGGGCCTCGCCCTCGACCACTCCGTGCGCACCCCCGACGAGGCCCGCGGGACCGCCGCCGAGGACCTGAAGGTCCAGCTCGGCCTGCTCGACGCCCGCCACATCGCGGGCGATGCCGCGCTCACCGCCGATCTGCGCACCGCCGTCCTCGGCGACTGGCGCGCCCAGGCCCCGCGGCGGCTGCCCGAGCTCCACGCGCTGTGCCAGGAGCGCGCCGAACGCCACGGAGAGCTCCAGTTCCTGCTCGAACCCGATCTGAAGGAGGCCCGCGGCGGGCTCCGCGACGCCACCGCGCTGCGCGCCATCGCCGCCTCCTGGCTCGCCGACGCCCCCCGCGAGGGCCTCGACGAGGCGCGGCGGCGGCTGCTGGACGCCCGCGACGCGCTCCACCTGTCCACCGGCCGCGCCACCGACCGCCTCGCCCTCCAGGAGCAGGACCAGGTCGCGGGCGTCCTCGGACTGCTGGACGCCGACGCCCTGCTGCGCCAGATCTACGAATCCGCCCGGATCATCTCCTACGCCTCCGATGTCACCTGGCGCGAGGTCGAACGGGTGCTGCGCGCCCGCTCGGCCGCCCGGCCCCGGCTGCGCGGCCTCCTCGGCGGGCGCGGCGGGCGCGGGGGTGCCGGAGGCGGCGCGGACGCGGGGGAGCGCAGCCCGCTCGCCGAGGGCGTGGTGGAGCAGGACGGCGAGGTGGTGCTGGCCCGCGCCGCGCGCCCCGACCGCGACCCCGTGCTCCCCCTGCGGGCCGCCGCGGCCGCCGCCCAGGCCGGACTCCCGCTGTCCCCGCACGCCGTAAGGCGGCTGACGACCGCCGCCCGGCCGCTGCCCGTGCCGTGGCCGCCCGAGGCCAGGGAGCAGCTGATCACGCTGCTGGGCGCGGGCGAGTCCACCGTCGGGGTGTGGGAGGCCCTGGAGGCCGAGGGGCTGATCACCCGGCTGCTGCCGGACTGGGAGCGGGTGCGCTGCCGTCCGCAGCGCAACCCCGTCCACCGCTGGACCGTGGACCGGCACCTGGTCGAGACCGCGGTCCGGGCCAGCGCCCTCAGCCGCCGGGTCGGCCGCCCCGATCTGCTGCTGGTCGCCGCGCTGCTGCACGACATCGGCAAGGGCTGGCCCGGCGACCACTCGGTGGCCGGGGAAACCATCGCCCGCGACGTCGCCGCCCGCATCGGCTTCGACCGCGCGGACGTCGCGGTCCTCGCCACCCTCGTGCGCCACCATCTGCTGCTGGTGGAGACCGCCACCCGGCGCGACCTGGACGACCCGGCCACGGTGCGCTCGGTCGCCGAGGCCGTCGGCAGCGCCTCCACGCTGGAACTGCTGCACGCCCTCACCGAGGCCGACGCCCTCGCCACCGGCCCCGCGGCCTGGAGCGCCTGGCGCGGCTCCCTCGTCGCCGACCTGGTCAAGCGGGTCTCGGCGGTGCTCGCGGGCGAACCCGCGGACGACTGGTCCACCCCACAGCAGACCACGGCCGAGCAGGAGCGCCTCGCGGTCGAGGCATGGCGCACCGGCGGCCCGGTGCTGGCCCTGCACGCACGCTCCGAATCACTGCCGCCGGGCGAAACGGGCCTCCTTACGGATGCCACCGAAGCGCCGCCGGAGGAGGGGGCCACCGGCCCCGAGCCGATCGGCGTGGAGCTCCTCATCGCCGTCCCCGACCAGCCCGGCGTCCTCGCCACGGCGGCCGGCGTCCTGGCCCTGCACCGCCTTACGGTGCGCGCGGCGGACCTGCGCGCCGTCGCGCTGCCGTCCGAGCTGGACGCGGCGGGCGCCGTGGGCGGGGTGTTGCTGCTGAGCTGGCGGGTGGCGGCCGAGTACGGTTCGCTGCCGCAGGCCGCCCGGCTCCGGAACGACCTGCTCCGCGCCTTGGACGGCTCGCTCGACATCGTCGCCCGCCTCGCCGAGCGCGAGGCCGCCTACCGCAAGTACCCGCGCCGCCGCGGGGTGCACGCCCCACCACCCCGGGTCACGGTCGCCCCCGGCAGCTCCCAGCTCGCCACCGTGCTCGAGGTCCGCGCCCAGGACGCCCCCGGCCTGCTGCACCGCATCGGCCGCGCCCTGGAACACGCCGGCGTCGCGGTCCGCAGCGCCCACGTCTCCACCCTCGGCGCCAACGCGGTGGACGCGTTCTATGTCACAGACGACTCAGGCGCCCCCCTGAAACCCATGCACGCGGCCGAGGTGGCCCAAAACGTCGAGCGAGCACTGACCAGCCCGCCCCCTCCCAGCCCCTCCGACCCTTGACGAGCGGGGCTCATGTCCAGCCCCTCCGGCGTTTGGGGAGCGGGGTCCGTGTTCAGCCCCTCCGGCGTTTGAGGAGTGGGTCGGGGAGGGTCTGAGCCTTGCTCGGGTCGCCGTCGCCCGTGGGGGCGGATCGGCCCCCCTCCCAGCCCCTCCGGCGCTTGAGGAGCGGGGTCCGGGGCGGAGCCCCGGCGGGGGCACGGGGGCGGAGCCCCCGGAACGAGCGTCGCGTCGCAAACCCGGGGGCAGACCGTTCGCACGACGGGCGGATACCCTTGGAGGCCGACCACCGACCCGACATCCGACCGAAGGATTCGCGACCACCGTGTTCGATACCCTCTCCGATCGCCTCGCAGCGACTTTCAAGAACCTCCGGGGCAAGGGACGCCTCAGCGAGGCGGACATCGACGCCACGGCACGCGAGATCCGGATCGCCCTGCTCGAAGCCGACGTGGCGCTGCCCGTCGTCCGGGCGTTCATCAAGCAGGTCAAGGAGCGCAGCCTCGGCGCGGAGGTCTCCCAGGCGCTCAACCCCGCCCAGCAGGTCATCAAGATCGTCAACGAGGAGCTCATCGGCATCCTCGGCGGCGACGCCCGGCGCCTCCGCTTCGCCAAGCAGCCGCCGACCGTGATCATGCTCGCGGGTCTGCAGGGCGCCGGTAAGACCACGCTCGCCGGAAAGCTCGGCCGCTGGCTGAACGCCCAGGGCCACACCCCGCTGCTCGTCGCCTGTGACCTCCAGCGCCCCAACGCCGTCAACCAGCTCTCGGTGGTCGCGGAGCGGGCCGGTGTCGCCGTCTTCGCCCCCGAGCCGGGCAACGGCGTCGGCGACCCGGTGAAGGTGGCGCAGGACTCGATCGAGTTCGCCCGGACCAAGCAGCACGACGTCGTGATCGTCGACACCGCGGGCCGCCTCGGCATCGACGAGGAGCTGATGCGGCAGGCCGCCGACATCCGCGACGCGGTCCGCCCGGACGAGGTCCTCTTCGTCGTCGACGCGATGATCGGCCAGGACGCGGTGAACACCGCGGAGGCGTTCCGCGACGGCGTCGGCTTCGACGGTGTGGTGCTCTCCAAGCTCGACGGCGACGCGCGCGGCGGTGCCGCGCTGTCCATCGCGCACGTCACCGGCCGTCAGATCATGTTCGCCTCCAACGGCGAGAAGCTGGACGACTTCGACGCGTTCCACCCGGACCGCATGGCGTCCCGCATCCTCGGCATGGGCGACATGCTCAGCCTGATCGAGAAGGCCGAGCAGACCTTCAGCCAGCAAGAGGCCGAGAAGATGGCGGCCAAGCTGGCGAAGGGCCCCAAGGAGTTCACGCTCGACGACTTCCTGGCGCAGATGGAGCAGGTCCGCAAGATGGGCTCCATCTCCAAGTTGCTCGGCATGCTGCCGGGCATGGGCCAGATGAAGGACCAGATCAACAACCTGGACGAGCGGGATGTCGACCGCACCGCGGCCATCATCAAGTCGATGACCCCCGGCGAGCGCCAGGACCCCACGATCATCAACGGCTCGCGCCGCGCTCGTATCGCCCGCGGCTCCGGCGTCGAGGTGAGCGCGGTCAAGAACCTGGTGGAGCGGTTCTTCGACGCGCGCAAGATGATGTCGAAGATGGCCCAGGGCGGCATGCCGGGGATGCCCGGGATGCCGGGCATGCCAGGCATGGGCGGCGGCAACAAGCGCAAGGGCAAGCAGCAGAAGAAGGCCAAGGGCAAGCAGCGCTCGGGCAACCCCATGAAGCGCAAGGCCGAGGAGCAGGCCGCCGCGGCGCGCCGCGAGCAGGGCGGCGCGTTCGGACTGCCGGGCGGCGGCCAGGGCGGACAGGACTTCGAACTCCCCGACGAATTCAAGAAGTTCATGGGCTGAGCCACCCAGGCTCCCGCCCCGGCCCCCAAGCCGCCCCGTACGAACGAACCGTAAGGCCCCTGCGCACACCGCCAGGGGCCTTACCTGACGGCCCCGTTCAGGCGCGGCAGATCAAATAACGGAAGACGTTCGGCATCCACACCGTGCCGTCCGCCCGCTGGTGCGGATGCAGCGCCTCGGTGATCTCCTTACGGACCTGGGTCGGATCCGTGGCCCGCTCCGCCGCGTCGAACAGCCTCGTCGACAGCAGCCCGCGCACCGCGCTGTCCATGTCGGCGTACCCGAACGGGCAGGCCACCCGCCCCGAGCCGTCGGGTCGCAGGCCCGCCCGCGCGGCCAGCTCCTCCAGGTCGTCGCGGCCGCACGGCCGCCAGCGCGTGGGAGGGGGCACCTCCCGGCGGTAGCCGGGGGCGCACATGGGATCGGCCAGCCGGGCGCCCACCCGCAGCACGTCGGAGGTGGCGCAGCGCTCCGGTGGGCCCCATCCGGCAAGCACCACGGCCCCGTCGCGCTCGGTGTCGGCCGCGGCGGCCGCGAGCGCGGACGCCGCGGCGGACACCGTCGCACCGGGGCTGCCCGCGCCCAGGGCCGACAGCGGCTCGAAGGCGGTCACCACCGTGAAGGCCGCGTCCGTCGCGGCCTCCCGCACGCAGGGGCTCTCCGGGCCGCCGAGGCCGAGCCGGGCGGGCCGCGCCCGGCCGTCCGGCGCGCCCGCGGCGGTCAGCCGCTCCCGTGCGAGGTCCAGGCGCCGCTCGTCCGTGTCCACCCCGCAGACCGCGGCGCCGCGCGCGGCCGCGATGAGGAGGGCGAGCCCGGAGCCGCAGCCCAGGCCCAGCAGTCGCGTCCCGGCGCCGACGTCCAGCCGTTCGTACACGGCCTCGTACAGCGGGACCAGCATCCGCTCCTGGATCTCCGCCCAGTCGCGGGTGCGAGCGTGCGCGTCCGTCGTCCACGAGGAGGAGGGGCGCGGGCGGTGCCGCCGTACGAGCGTAGATGTCATCGAAAGGGCCCCAATCAGCGAAGAGCAGTGCCGTCGTCAGATTCGGTGTCACATCCCCCGTCGTGCGTTGTGACGTCCCACCCCCAAATGCCAGGGAACTCCGCATCCGTCCCCGCGTCCAGAGGTTTCACGGCCGTGCTTGCGTGCCCCCTTTGTGCGCCCCCGCACACCTGTGCGTACGCCTCGCTCCCGGAACCGCCCCCTGACCTCCGCCGGGCCGCCGGGCGGCCGCGGGCGTGGCGCGGGCGATGGCCGGCACTGATCGGCTCGTTTCGGTCCGATTCACGGTTCCGTACCCCCGGGCCGTACGATCGGCGCCATGGCTAAGGCTCCCGTGCTCACCCCCCAGGCGGAGGACTTCCCCCGCTGGTACCAGGACGTGATCAACAAGGCCGAACTGGCCGACAACGGCCCGGTGCGCGGCACGATGGTGATCCGACCGTACGGGTACGGGCTGTGGGAGCGGATGCAGCAGGACATGGACGCCCGCATCAAGGCGGTCGGCGTCCAGAACGCGTACTTCCCGCTCTTCATCCCGCAGTCGTATCTGGCCAAGGAGGCCGATCACGTCGAGGGGTTCGCGCCGGAGCTCGCGGTCGTCACCCATGGCGGCGGTAAGGAGCTCGAGGAGCCGGTGGTCGTCCGGCCCACCTCCGAGACGATCGTCAACGAGTACTTCTCCAAGTGGGTGCAGAGCTACCGCGATCTGCCGCTGCTGATCAACCAGTGGGCCAATGTGGTGCGTTGGGAACTGCGGCCGCGGCTGTTTCTGCGGACGACCGAGTTCCTGTGGCAGGAGGGCCACACCGCGCACGCGTCGTACGAGGACGCCCGGGACTTCGCCGCCCGGATCCACCGCGAGGTCTACGCCCGGTTCATGGAGGACGTCCTGGCGATGGACGTGGTCCTGGGCCGCAAGACCGCCCGGGAGCGGTTCGCCGGCGCCCTCAACACCCTCACCCTCGAAGGGATGATGGGCGACGGCAAGGCGCTCCAGCTGGGCACCAGCCATGAGCTGGGCCAGAACTTCGCCCGGGCCTTCCACACCAGCTATCTGTCCAAGGACGGCGAGCAGGAGCTGGTCTGGCAGACCTCCTGGGGCAGCACGACCCGGATGGTCGGCGCGCTGGTGATGATGCACGGCGACGACAACGGCCTGCGGATCCCGCCGCGACTGGCCCCGATCCAGGTCGTGGTGCTGGCGATCAAGGGCGACGACGCGGTGCTCGCCAAGGTCCGCGAGATCGGCGAGCTGCTCACCGCGGCGGGCGTGCGGGTCCATGTCGACGACCGTACGGACACCCCCTTCGGCCGGCGCGCGGTCGACTGGGAGCTCAAGGGCGTGCCGGTCCGGGTCGAGGTGGGCCCGCGCGACCTGGAGGGCGGCACCGCGATGGTGGCCAGGCGGATCCCCGGCGGCAAGGAGCCGGTGCGCGCCGAGCTGCTGCCGGAGCTGCTGCCCAAGGTCCTGGAGGAGGACCAGGCGCTGCTGCTACGGCAGGCCCGTGAGCGCCGTAAGGCGCGCACCACGGACGTGACCACCATGGAGGAGGCGGCCGAGGCCGCGGCCGCGGGCGGCTGGGCCCGCATCCGGTGGGCGGACCTGGGGCCGGAGGGCGAGGCGGCGCTCGCCGAGCGGTCGGTGTCCGTGCGGTGTCTGGTCACCGCGGACGGGGCGGTACCGGACGCCGACGACGCTCCCGGTAACGTCGCGTTCGTCGCGAGAGCCTACTGACCTCGCGAGGGCTGACGTCCGTCCCGAGGGCCTACTGAACCGGTACGTACCGGCTTGGTGCACGGTGCGTGGCTCGTCCATACATTTACGCACCCGCCCCTCGTCGTCGTACATCACCGTGAACTGACTGGTACGTGCAAATTATTTGGGATGCCCCGGAATCGGAACACCGGACCCGTCCCGCTCGTTAGCACGACGTGAGCACGACACCACCTGTTCTCGCCGCAGAGCTGGCGCAGGCGTGGGCCGATATTCAACGGCACCACCCCGAGCTGCCGGATCTCGCCGCGCCCGAATCGCTGATCGGAGAATCGTCGTCCGCATGTGGCGCCGAGCTCTCCTTCGAACGGCTGCTGCATGAGGCAGTGCATGGGATCGCCGCTGCCCGCGGTGTCCGTGACACCTCACGCGCCGGCCGCTACCACAACCGCCGGTTCCTGGCGATCGCCGAGGAGCTGGGGCTCGACCACCCCGAGGAGCCGCATCCCAGCAGCGGCTTCTCGCTGGTCACCCTCAGCCCCGAGGCGAGAAAGCGGTACCGGACGACGATCGACCGCCTCCAGCGCGCGCTCAAGGCGCACACCGTGGCGACCACCGCCGAGACCTCCCGCACCTTCCGCGGGCCCGCCGCGCGGCACGGCTCGTCCGGTGGCGGGGTCCGGGTCAAGGCGGTGTGCGACTGCGGGCGCAATGTCCGCGTCGTCCCGTCGGTGCTGGCCCAGGCGCCGATCGTGTGCGGTGGATGCGGGAAGCCGTTCCGCATTCCGGAGCCGGTGGCCGCGGTCGGCTGACCTGTCACGGTGTGGCAGAATGGTCTGCTGTACTCGACAGCCGACCAGGACCCCTCTCTCCTCCGGCTGACGCGTCCATCGGGCACTCGGGTACCGCAACCCCACGCGGCACGTCGCAGTGCTCAACCACGTCAAGACCAGGAGACACCACTCCCGTGGCAGTCAAGATCAAGCTGAAGCGTCTGGGCAAGATCCGGTCGCCTCACTACCGCATCGTCGTCGCCGACTCCCGCACCCGCCGTGACGGCCGGGCGATCGAGGAGATCGGTCTGTACCACCCGGTGCAGAACCCGTCGCGCATCGAGGTGGACTCGGAGCGCGTGCAGCACTGGCTGAAGGTCGGCGCGCAGCCGACCGAGCCGGTGCTGGCCATCCTGAAGGTCACCGGCGACTGGCAGAAGTTCAAGGGTCTGCCCGCCCCGGCCCCGATGAAGGTCGCCGAGCCGAAGGCCGACAAGCGCGCGCTGTTCGAGGCGGCCGCCAAGGACGCCGGTGACGAGCCGAAGGGTGAGGCGATCACCCCGAAGGCGAAGAAGGCCGACAAGAAGTCGGACGAGGCGGCCGAGTCCGCTGAGTCCACCGCGTCGACCGAGGCCTGAGGATGCTCGAGGAGGCCCTCGAGCACCTGGTGAAGGGCATCGTCGACAACCCCGACGACGTACAGGTGGCCTCGCGCAACCTGCGGCGCGGGCGGGTGCTCGAGGTCCGGGTGCACCCCGATGACCTCGGCAAGGTGATCGGCCGTAACGGCCGCACCGCACGCGCCCTGCGCACCGTCGTGGGCGCCATCGGCGGCCGTGGGATCCGCGTCGACCTCGTCGACGTCGATCAGGTCCGCTGAGGCGATCAAGAAGAGCACCGGCACGGGCCGGGGAGGGCTTTGGGCCGTCCCCGGCCCGTGTGTGTGAAGGGACATCGCATCGTGCAGTTGGTTGTCGCGCGGATCGGCCGTGCCCATGGCATCAAGGGCGAGGTCACCGTCGAGGTGCGGACGGACGAGCCGGAGCTGCGGCTCGGCCCGGGCGCCGTGCTGGCCACCGAGCCCGCCTCGGCCGGGCCGCTGACCATCGAGTCCGGCCGGGTGCACAGCGGCCGGCTGCTGCTGCGCTTCGAGGGAGTACGCGACCGCAACGCAGCGGAGGCGCTGCGCAACACCCTGCTGATCGCCGAGGTCGACCCGGAGGAGCTTCCCGAGGACCCCGAGGAGTTCTACGACCATCAGCTGATCGACCTCGACGTGGTCACCGTGGACGGCACGGAGGTCGGGCGGATCTCCGAGATCTCCCATCTGCCGTACCAGGACCTGCTGATCGTGAAGCGCCCCGACGGGGGTGAGGTGATGATCCCGTTCGTCTCCGAGGTCGTACCGGAGATCGATCTGGAGGCGCAGCGCGCCGTGATCGACCCGCCGCCGGGCCTGCTCGACGAGGCCGAGGCGGAGATCGCGGGCAGCCGTGAGGACGCGACCGCGGGCAACCGTAAGGGCGGCACCGAGGGCGGCCGTAAGGGCGAGACAGCGGGCAGCCGTAAGGGCGAGGCCGCGGACGGCGGTGCGACCGAGGGCGACCGTAAGGGCGGCACCGCGGGCGGCCGTGAGGATGAGTCGTCATGAGGCTCGACGTCGTCACGATCTTCCCCGAGTACCTGGAGCCGCTGAACGTCTCGCTGGTCGGCAAGGCCCGCGCCCGCGGCCAACTCGACGTGCGCGTCCACGATCTGCGCGCCTGGACGCACGACCGGCACAACACGGTCGACGACACCCCGTACGGCGGCGGCCCCGGCATGGTGATGAAGCCCGAGCCCTGGGGCGAGGCGCTTGACTCGATCATGGCGTCGGGCGAGGCCGAGGGGCTGGTCAAGCCCACGCTGATCGTGCCGACCCCGAGCGGCCGTCCGTTCACCCAGGCCCTCGCCGTCGAGCTCGCCGAGCGCCCCTGGCTGGTCTTCGCGCCCGCCCGCTACGAGGGCATCGACCGCCGGGTGATCGAGGAGTACGGCGAGCGGCTGGAGGTCCACGAGGTCTCGATCGGCGACTACGTCCTGGCCGGCGGCGAGGCCGCGGTGCTGGTGATCACCGAGGCGGTGGCCCGGCTGCTGCCGGGGGTGCTGGGCAACGCCGAGTCGCACCGTGACGACTCCTTCGCCCCCGGCGCGATGGCCGACCTCCTGGAGGGACCCGTCTACACCAAGCCCCCCGAGTGGCGCGGCCGCTCCATCCCGGAGGTGCTGGTCAGCGGCCACCACGGCAGGATCGCCCGCTGGCGCCGGGACGAGGCGTTCCGGCGTACCAGCGAGAACCGGCCCGATCTGATCGAGCGCTGCGACCCGGCGACGCTCGACAAGCACGACCGCGCGCTCCTGGCCGAGCTGGGCTGGGAGGAGTTGCCCGGGACCGGCGGGGCGACCAGCGGGGCGACCGGTGGGGCCCGATTTGGGCGGCCGGACCGGCCCGTGGAAGAATAGGTCGCTGCCGTACGTCCGGGTTGTGCGCCCCTGCCACAGGGGGACCGACGCCCACCCGATGAGGGCGGCACTCCGAATCATCATCCGATATTCCGCTGATGACCTGTGGCATCGGCGAGGAAAGCAGACGATCATGTCTCACCTGCTCGACACCGTCGACTCCGCGTCGCTGCGCAGCGACATCCCGACCTTCCGCCCCGGCGACACGGTCAACGTCCACGTCCGCGTCATCGAGGGCAACCGCTCCCGTGTCCAGCAGTTCAAGGGCGTCGTCATCCGCCGCCAGGGCTCCGGTGTCCGCGAGACCTTCACCGTCCGCAAGGTGAGCTTCAGCGTCGGCGTGGAGCGCACCTTCCCGGTGCACACCCCGATCGTCGAGAAGATCGAGGTCGTCACCCGCGGTGATGTGCGCCGGGCGAAGCTGTACTACCTGCGCGACCTCCGCGGCAAGGCCGCCAAGATCAAGGAGAAGCGCGAGAACTGAGCTCGCGGCTGGATCGCGGCGATTTTGCGCGACTACTGAGCTACCGCCGGATCATCCGGCCGGGCCGGATAGGCTCTGGCCCGATGAACACCGAAGGACAGCTCGCGGAGCGCGACCGCTCCCCGGGCTCCGAGAAGGAGCACGAGGGGCGGTCGCGCTCTTCGCGTGCCCCCGCGCGGGCCGGGCAGCCCCCGTCCGCCGGGCGGCTGCCGCAATGGCTGCGTGGGGGCCGGCCGGCCGGTGGCGGGCGCCGGCGGCGGGCGGCGCTGCTCGCGACCGCGTGTGCCGCCCTCGTGCTGCTGGTGAGCGGCTTTGTGGTGCAGCCGTTCCTGATCCCGAGCGGTTCCATGGAGAGCACCCTCCGCCGCGGGGACCGGGTGCTGGTGAACAAGCTCGCCTATCGATTCGGGGACGATCCGCGCCGCGGCGACGTTGTCGTCTTCGACGGAGCCGGTTCCTTCGGCGAGGAGGAGCCGTCCGGGAATCCGGTGACGGGTCTGCTGCGCAAGGCGGCCGCGGCGGTCGGGCTGGCCGAACCGGCCGAGTCCGACTACGTCAAGCGCGTGGTGGGCATCGGTGGTGACCGGGTCACCTGCTGCGACGAGCGGGGGAGGATCGAGGTGAACGGTCAGCCGGTGGACGAGCGCTATCTGCACCCCGGGGACAGGCCCTCGCGGGTGCGCTTCGACATCGTCGTGCCCGAGGGACGGCTGTGGGTGATGGGCGACCACCGCGACGCCTCCCGGGACTCGCGCGACTATCTGGGCGCCCCGGGCGGGGGCACGGTCCCCGTCGACAAGGTGATCGGCCGTGCCGAATGGATCGGCTGGCCGTTCGGCCGCTGGTCCGGCGTACCCCGGACGGACGCCTTCACGAGCGTGCCCGCGGCGCCCGGCCGCATACCGTCCGGTGCCCCCGGTGGTGCCCATGGGTAGGCGCGGGCGTCCTCGTGCCAGGGCGCGCCAGGCCGTTCCGCCCGTCGGCGTCGACGTGGGCACTCCCCGTCCGCCGGGCGAGCGCCGGGTGGGCGGGCGCGCGGAGCGGCGCAGGATCCAGCGGCGTATCAAGCGCAGGCGGCGCCGTTCGGCCGTCAAGGAGATACCGATCCTGGTGGGCGTGGCGCTGGTGATCGCGCTCGTCCTGAAGACCTTCCTGGTGCAGGCGTTCGTCATTCCGTCCGGCTCGATGGAGCAGACCATCCGGATCGGCGACCGGGTGCTGGTGGACAAGTTCACCCCGTGGTTCGGCTCGAAGCCGGAGCGCGGCGACGTGGTGGTGTTCAAGGACCCCGGCGGGTGGCTGGACGACGAGCGGAAGCCGCCCAAGGACGACCCGCCGGTCATCAAGCAGGGCAAGGAGTTCCTGACCTTCATCGGGCTGCTGCCGTCCTCCGACGAGCAGGACCTGATCAAGCGGGTGGTCGCGGTGGGCGGCGACACGGTGGAGTGCTGCGATACGAACGGTAAGGTCACCGTCAACGGGACGCCGCTGAACGAACCGTATCTGCACCCGGGGAACCCGCCGTCGCAGAAGCAGTTCAAGGTGACGGTCCCTCAGGGGCGGATGTTCGTGATGGGGGATCACCGGTCCAACTCGGCGGACTCCCGGGTCCATCTGGACGAGCCGTACCAGGGCACGGTGCCGGACAACATGGTGGTCGGCCGCGCCGTGGTGATCGCGTGGCCGTTCGGGCACATGCGGCGGCTCGAGGAACCGGGCACCTACGCCTCGGTGAAGGACGCGCCGAGTGGGGCGACACAGGCCGAAGGCTCGGCACATAGGCTGTCCCCCATGGATCAGCAAGGAATGGTCCAGCTCCCGACCCCTGCGGAACTCCCGCTCGTTATGGGAGTGGTGATCCTGCGCCGTTCGTGGGGCAGGCGGCAGTCAGGCGTGAGGAGTGGATGTGGGGGATTTGGCGGTCGGCGCACGATCCGGTCACGAAGAGCCCGAGAGGCAGCCCGGGACGGGGGCGGAGCACCCCACGAACGGGGCGGACGAGGCGCCCGAAGCCGGTGCACCCACGAACGGGGCGGCTGCCGCGCCCGGGGCGTCGGACCCACACGGATCCGATGGCGGGCCGGAACCCTCCGATCCCCAGGACGGTCCCGGCGCCGCTGATCCGTCCGGGCCCGGGGACGGGGCGTCGAAGCCGGGCCCCGGGAAGCCCGGCGGACCCGGGAAGCTCGGCAAGCCCAAGAAGGTGCGCTCCTTCTGGAAGGAGCTGCCGATCCTGGTCATCATCGCACTGGCTCTGGCGCTGCTGATCAAGACCTTCCTGGTGCAGGCGTTCTCGATCCCGTCCGACTCGATGCAGGACACCCTGCAGCGGGGCGACCGGGTGCTGGTGGACAAGCTCACCCCGTGGTTCGGCTCCGAGCCGGAGCGCGGCGAGGTGGTCGTCTTCCACGACCCGGGCGGCTGGCTCGGCGAGTCGCAGACCAAGAGCTCCGGCCCGGTCGCCGAGGGCATCCAGAAGGCACTCAGCTTCATCGGGCTGATGCCGTCGGCGGAGGAGAAGGACCTGATCAAGCGGGTCATCGCGGTCGGTGGGGACACCGTCTCCTGCAAGCGCGGCGGCAAGGTGATGGTCAACGGCAAGCCGCTGGACGAGCCGTACATCTTTCCCGGGAACACCCCCTGCGACGAGAAGCCGTTCGGCCCGATCAAGGTGCCCGAGGGCCGGATCTGGGTGATGGGCGACCACCGTCAGGACTCGCTGGACTCCCGCTACCACCAGAACCTGCACAACGGCACGGTCTCGGTGGACGATGTCGTCGGGCGCGCGATCGTCATCGCCTGGCCGATCAACCGCTGGACCACCCTGCCGGTGCCGAGCACCTTCGACCAGCCGGGTCTGAGCGCGGCCGCCGCGATGGCCCCCTCGGCCCTGGGATTCGCCGGTGCGGTGCCGATCGTCCTGTGGCGCCGCCGCCGACTGACCGCCAAGGTCCGAGCGGAGGCCGAGAGCCGGCCGGAGCGGTTGACCGCCGACTGCTGACGGGGCCCGTACCGCCGGGTAAGGTGCGGTTCCGTGTGCCCCGGGGCACACGGAACCTGATCTTCTACGTCTGTTGCGTACGGCGGGAGCACTGGAATGAGCGGAGCCCAAGGGGTGGGGGGCGGCAAGCCGCGGCGCACGCCCGGCAGCGTGCTGTCCGGGCTGGCGGTGGCCGTCGGGTGTGTGCTGTTCCTCGGCGGCTTCGTCTGGGGCGCGGTGCTCTACAAGCCGTACACGGTCCCCACCGACTCCATGGCGCCGACCATCGGCAAGGGCGCCCGGGTGCTGGCGGAGCGGGTCGACGGCGGCGACGTGCGCCGCGGGGACGTGGTGGTCTTCCACGACCAGGTGTGGGGCGACCTGCCCATGGTGAAGCGGGTCATCGGGGTCGGCGGCGACCGGGTCGAGTGCTGTGACAAGCAGGGCCGGCTGCGGGTGAACGGCAAGGTCCTCGAGGAACCGTATCTGCGCTCGGGGGAGCAGGCGTCCTCCTCGGTCTTCTCCACCACCGTGCCCAAGAACCGGCTGTTCCTGCTGGGCGACCATCGCAGCGACTCCCTGGACTCGCGGGTGCACCTCACCGACGAGGCGGGCGGCGCCGTGGAGCGCGGCGCGGTGGACGCCCGGGTGGACGCCACCGCCTGGCCGCTGGGGTCCTGGGGGACCGTGGGGCGGCCCGATGCCTTCAAGGCGCTGCCGGGCGGGATCTCGCAGCCGGGGCCGCTGGGGCCGATCCTGATCGCGGTCGTCGTGGGCGCGGTGCTGATCCTGGTGGGCGCGGCCCATGGGCCGATCGTCCGGCGCAGGTCGGGCGGTGGCGCACGGCGGGACCAGGCGGCGAAGGGGAAGGTGGCCGCAAGTGGCTGAGGGGTCGGACATAGGCGAGCGGAGCGGCACGGACGAGCGGCGGCTGCGGAAGGTCGCCCGGGTGGTGCTGCTGGACCCGCGGGACCGGATCCTGCTGCTGCACGGCTTCGAACCGGACGATCCGTCCTCGACCTGGTGGTTCACCCCGGGAGGCGGCCTGGAGGGCGAGGAGAGCCGCGAGGAGGCGGCGCTCCGGGAACTCGCGGAGGAGACCGGGATCACCGATGTGCGGCTCGGGCCGCTGCTGTGGCGGCGGATCTGCTCGTTCCCGTTCGCCGGGCGGCGCTGGGACCAGGACGAGTGGTACTACCTGTGTCGTACCCAACAGACCCCGGCACGCGCCGGTGGCGGGCTGACGGAGCTGGAGCGGCGGAGCGTGGCCGGTCTGCGCTGGTGGACGGCGGATGAGCTGGCCTCGGCCACCGAGCCGGTGTACCCGACACGGCTGGCGGAGCTGTTGCGTACGCTGCTCGTCGAGGGACCCCCGAGTGCACCGGTGATCCTGGAGACTGAGCGCGTCTGACGCACAATGGGGGGACGCACGGCTGAAGGGGAACATGCCATGAGCGCCGAGGACCTCGAGAAGTACGAGACCGAGATGGAGCTGAAGCTCTACCGGGAGTACCGCGATGTCGTCGGTCTGTTCAAATATGTGATCGAGACCGAGCGTCGCTTCTATCTCACCAACGACTACGAGATGCAGGTGCACTCGGTCCAGGGTGAGGTCTTCTTCGAGGTGTCGATGGCCGACGCCTGGGTCTGGGACATGTATCGCCCGGCCCGTTTCGTGAAGCAGGTACGGGTTCTCACGTTCAAGGACGTGAATATCGAGGAGCTGAACAAGAGCGACCTCGATCTTCCGAGCGGCTGATTCCGGCTTCCGGGAGGCTGACGCCGGCTTCCGAGCGGTCGGCTCCGACTTTCGGGCGGTCGGCTCAGGCTTCCGGGCGGTCGGCTCCGGCGTTTTCGTGCGGCTGACTCCACCTTCCGGGTGGCCGAGTTTTCCACAGCCGGATGGCTGTCCACAGGAATGCTCCAAGATCCCTGAGCGGGACGCGGGGGCGTCACAGTCGGTGCCGGAGGTGGTGCCGAATGAACGCCCGAGGAGCGCTGGGCCGCTACGGCGAGGATGTGGCGGCCCGCACATTGGCGGAAGCCGGGATGACCGTCCTGGAGCGCAATTGGCGGTGCCGGGACGGCGAGATCGACATCGTCGCGCTCGACGCCGGGGCGCTGGTGGTGTGCGAGGTCAAGACGCGCCGCGAGGGTGGTTACGAGCATCCGATGGCGGCCGTCGGACCGGACAAGACCGAGCGGTTGCGGTGGCTGGCGGAGCGCTGGCTCGAGCGGCACGGCGGTCCGCCGCCGGGCGGGGTGCGGATCGATGTGGTGGGGGTGTTGCTGCCCCGCCGGGGCGCGCCCGTGGTCGAGCATGTGCGAGGGGTGGCCTGATGGGGTTCGCCCGCACCTGCTCGGTGGCGCTGGTCGGGGTCGAGGGCGTGGTGGTGGAGGTCCAGGCCGATCTGGAACCGGGAGTGGCCGCCTTCACCCTCGTCGGACTGCCCGACAAGAGCCTGGTGGAGAGTCGGGACCGGGTCCGCGCGGCCGTGGTCAATTCCGGCGGTGAATGGCCGCAGCGGAAGCTCACGGTCGGGCTCAGCCCGGCATCCGTCCCCAAGGGCGGCAGCGGCTTCGACCTGGCCGTGGCCTGCGCGGTGCTCGGCGCGGCCGAGCGCGTGGACCCGCGGGAGATCGCCGATCTGATGATGATCGGGGAGCTGGGCCTTGACGGCCGGGTGCGGCCGGTCCGCGGCGTGCTGCCCGCCGTGCTCGCCGCCTCCGAGGCGGGCTACCGCCAGGTCGTGGTGCCCGAGCAGACGGCGGCGGAGGCGGCCCTGGTGCCGGGCGTCTCGGTGCTGGGCGTACGGAGCCTGCGCCAGCTGATCGCGGTGCTGACGGACGAGCCGGTGCCCGAGGAGGAGGAACCCCAGGAGCTGGGCCGCCCCGACCCGATGCTGGCGGGGCTCACCGTGCCCGGCGCCGGCATGGGCACCGGCATCGCCGCCGTGCCGGGGGCCGGGGCGGGGCGGCCCGATCTGGCCGAGGTCGCCGGGCAGCGGGCCGCGCGCATCGCCCTGGAGGTCGCGGCCGCGGGCGGGCACCACCTCTTCCTGAGCGGCCCTCCAGGCGCCGGGAAGACCATGCTGGCCGAGCGGCTGCCCGGGCTGCTGCCGCCGCTCACCCAGC
Source organism: Streptomyces sp. 5-10 (assembly GCF_014712245.1). Lineage (NCBI taxonomy): Bacteria > Bacillati > Actinomycetota > Actinomycetes > Kitasatosporales > Streptomycetaceae > Streptomyces > Streptomyces sp. 5-10. Next base: position 23,117 of record NZ_JACVYG010000053.1, on the reverse strand, counting down.
AGGAGGCCCTGGAGGTCACGGCGGTCCACTCGGTCGCCGGGGTCCTCCCGCCGGGGCAGCCCCTGGTGGAGACCCCGCCGTACTGCGCCCCGCACCACTCGGCCACCATGGCCGCGCTCGTCGGCGGGGGCAACGGCCTGCCGAGACCCGGCGCGGTCTCGCTCGCCCACCGTGGAGTGCTCTTCCTGGACGAGGCCCCCGAGTTCAGCGGGAAGGCGCTGGACGCCCTGCGGCAGCCCCTGGAGTCGGGGCATGTGGTGGTGGCCCGGTCCGCCGGGATGATGCGGATGCCGGCGCGCTTCCTGCTGATGCTGGCGGCCAACCCCTGCCCCTGTGGGCGCCACGGTCTGATCGGCGACGTCTGCGAGTGTTCGCCCGCCACGGTCCGCCGCTATCAGGCACGGCTGTCCGGACCGCTGCTGGACCGGGTGGACCTGCGGGTCCGCGTCGAGGCGGTGAGCCGGACCGAGCTCACCGGGGCGCGTGCCGGGGCCGAGAGCAGCGCCTCCGTCGCGGCCCGGATCCGGGAGGCCCGGGAGCGGTCCGCCGCCCGGCTCCACGGCACCCCCTGGCGGCTGAACAGCGAGGTGCCGGGCCATGAGCTGCGCACCCGCTGGCAGCCGTTCCCCGGTGCGCTGCGCGAGGCCGAGCGCGATATGGAGCGCGGGCTGCTCACCGCCCGGGGGCTCGACCGGGTGCTGAGGGTCGCCTGGACCGTCGCCGACCTGGCCGGGCACGACCGGCCCATGGCGCCGGACATCGCCCAGGCGCTGCAGCTGCGCACCGGGGTCAGCCGCGGGGTGCCGGTCCCGGCGGGGGAGTGCTGATGCCGACTCCTTCGGCGGGCGGCCGCGGCGCCGTCCCCGCACTGTTCTCCGAGCCCGGGCAGGGGCGCGGGCAGGGGCAGGGCGGCTGGGACGAGGGACAAGGGCGCCCGGAGGGGCGGGGCGTTCCGGACGCAGGGCAGGGGCTGCCCGAGCGATGGGGCGTCCCGGATGAGAGGGGCACCCCGGACGAGGGTCGGGGGCTCCCCGAGCGGCGGGCCACCCCGGACGAGGGGCAGGAGCTCGCTGAGCGGCGGGCCACCCCGGACGAGGAGCGGCTGGCGCGGGCGGCGCTCACCCGGCTCGTGGAGCCCGGGGACGAGACGGTGGGGCGTTGGCTGCGCCATATGGGGCCGGTGGCGCTGTGGCGGGCGCTCACCGGGAAGGGCAAGCCCCCGCCCGGGGCCACCGGGGAGCGGCTGGCCGGATGCGCCCTCCGGGCGGCCGGGGTGGACCCGGTCGCCGACCTCGCGCTGATCGCCCGGCGCGGTGGACGGTTCATCTGCCCCGGGGACCTGGACTGGCCCGGCCAGCTCGACGATCTCGGTGACGCTCGCCCGGTCGGGTTATGGGTGCGCGGCCGGGCCGACCTGCGGATGTGGGCGCTGCGCTCGGTCGCCGTGGTGGGCGCGCGGGCGTGCAGCGACTACGGCGCGCATGTCGCGGCGTCCCTCGGCACCGGGCTCGCCGAGCGGGGCTGGGTGGTCGTCTCCGGGGCGGCCCACGGCGTGGACGGCGCGGCTCACCGAGGGTCGCTCGCCGCGGGTGGGGCCACCATCGCGGTGCTCGCCTCCGGTGTGGACGTCCCCTATCCGCGAGCGCACTCCGAGTTGATCGAGCGCATCGCCGAACAGGGCCTGGTGCTGGCCGAGTTGCCACCCGGAGCGCATCCGACACGCCACAGATTCGTGCTCCGCAACCGGGTCATCGCCGCCCTCACCCGCGGCACGGTCGTGGTCGAGGCCCAGTACCGCAGCGGATCGCTGGTCACCGCGCGCCGGGCACAACAGCTCGGGCGGTCCACCATGGGGGTGCCCGGACCGGTGACCAGCGGGCTCTCGGCCGGGGTGCACGAACTGCTGCGCGGCGAGGCCGTCCTGGTCACCGATGCCGCCGAAGTCGCCGAGCTCATCGGCGGCATCGGAGACCTCGCCCCGGAGCGGCGGGGGCCGCTGGTCGAGCGGGACCTGCTCCATCCCGTGACGGCACGGGTGCTGGAAGCGTTGTCGGCACGGGGCGGCAACCACCTGCGGGACGTGGCCCGGGAATCCGGGACCGGCTGCGACGAGGCCCTGGGCCGGCTCCATGAACTGCTCGCCCTGGGCTTCGTCGAACGTCATGGCGATCGATGGGAGTTGGTCCCGGCCCCGCGCCGGAGCGACGGCGCACGGCGAGGCGATCCCCCGAATCGGGGCAATCGGGTGAAAGGGTTGAGGCGATGACCGTATCCGCACACCGCCGAGCCGACGCCGTTCGCATACCGCGACGCCTTAGTCACGCTACGCTCACAAGGTTTCCGGCGGAAGCGTACGTCCTCACCCATGTCATGGCAGAACGGCTCAAGGCGACGAATGCCCCAGCACATCTCCGGGTCTGACAGCGCGGCGCCGCCCGCGGCCCGCGGCGCGGTGCACCCTGCCGCGCCCTCATCGCTCGACGAGCTGTGGCGGTCGTACAAGACCACGGGCGACGGCCGGCTGCGGGAGCAGCTGATCCTGCACTACTCACCGCTGGTCAAATATGTGGCCGGCCGGGTCAGCGTCGGGCTGCCCTCCAATGTCGAGCAGGCGGACTTCGTCTCGTCCGGGGTCTTCGGACTCATCGACGCCATCGAGAAGTTCGACCCCGAGCGCGCCATCAAGTTCGAGACCTATGCGATCACCCGGATCCGCGGCGCGATGATCGACGAGCTGCGGGCGCTGGACTGGATCCCACGGTCGGTCCGCCAGAAGGCCCGGGCCGTGGAGCGGGCGTACGCCACGCTGGAGGCCCAGCTGCGCCGCACCCCCTCGGAGGCCGAGGTGGCCGCCGAGATGAGCATCAGCCTCGAGGAACTGCACGGTGTCTTCAGTCAGTTGTCGCTCGCCAATGTGGTCGCCCTGGAGGAGCTGCTGCACGTCGGCGGCGAGGGTGGCGACCGGCTCAGCCTCATGGACACCCTCGAGGACACCGCGGCGGACAACCCGGTCGAGGTGGCCGAGGACCGGGAGCTGCGCCGGCTGCTCGCCCGGGCGATCAACACCCTCCCGGAACGGGAGAAGACCGTGGTCACGCTCTACTACTACGAGGGGCTCACGCTCGCCGAGATCGGCCAGGTGCTCGGCGTCACCGAGAGCCGGGTCAGCCAGATCCACACCAAATCGGTGCTCCAGCTGCGGGCGAAACTCGCCGACGTCGGGCGCTGAATCGTCCCTCCGGCATCGCCCTCCGGGCGGCCTCTTCCGTAAAGTGGTCGGGTGCCCAGGATTCGAGCGGCCTCAGTGGCCGAGCACCGGACGATGCAGCGCGCGGCCCTGCTGGAGGCCGCCCGCACCCTGCTGTCCGAGGGGGGTACGGAGGCGCTGACCTTCCCCGCCCTCGCCGAGCGCACGGGACTCGCACGGTCCTCCGTCTATGAGTACTTCCGCTCCCGCGCCGCCGTGGTCGAGGAGCTGTGCGCCGTGGACTTCCCGGTCTGGGCCGCAGAGGTCGAGGCCGCCATGGAGCGGGCCGACGGGCCCGAGGCGAAGATCGAGGCGTATGTCCGCCGCCAGCTCGCGCTCGTCGGCGACCGTCGGCACCGCGCGGTGGTGGCGATCTCCGCCGGTGAGCTGGATGCGGGCGCGCGGGAGAAGATCCGGGCCGCCCACGGCGGGCTGATCGCCATGGTGGTCGAGGCCCTCGCGGCCCTCGGGCATGAGCAGCCCCGGCTCTCGGCCGTACTCCTCCAGGGCGTCGTGGACGCCGCGGTCCGGCGCATCGAGCTCGGCGCGGCCGAGGACCCCGACCGGATCACCGAGGCGGCCGCCGCCATGGCCCTGCGCGGCGTCCGGGGCTGACCGCCCGGCCCTTCCACTGCCCCCGGCGGGCGCACGCGAGATGCGGCCCGGACGGCCGGGCGACCCGGACCGACCCGGGCGACCCAGCCGGATCCGGGCCCAGAGGGATGCCGCCACCAGCGCCGCGGCCGTCGGCAGCCGGGTGTCCCCGGCAGGGGAGGCGAGCGCGGAGACCGTGGGCGCGTCGCGCACCCCGAACACCGGAAGCAGCCGGGACGGCCCGCCCCGCAGCATCGACGGCGGCAGCAGTGACAGCGGATCGAGATAGCGGTCCGCGCGCCGCAGCCCCCAGTGCAGGCAGCCCGGCCGGCAGTGGAAGGGGCCCGGCGCCACCACGCCGACCACCTGCCCGGCGGTCACCCGCTCCCCCTTGGTCACCGTGGCGCGCACCGGTTCGTAGGTGGTGCGCAGGGGAGGGGAGCCGGGCCCGGACACCTCTATCACCAGCACACCACGGCCCGCGACCGGGCCCACGAAGCTCACCCGCCCCGGGCCCGCTGCCCGGACCCGCTCGCCCGGGCGCACCGCGAGGTCGACCCCGCGGTGCCCCGCCGCCCAGGGCGCCGGAGGCGGCCGCCAGCCCCTCAGCACGGCAGGCCGCACCGCGCCCGGAGCACCGTCGACCGGCCACGACCGCTCCCCGCTCGGTCTCGACCGTCCCTCGCCCGGTCTCGTCCCCGGCTCCGGCTCCGCACGCGGAGTAGGCGCCGCGCGCGGATCCGCCGCCGCGGCCCGTGCCGCCGGAAGAGGTAACGCCACAGGAGGCGCCGTCGGCACCGACAGCACCGACAGCACGAGAATCACCAGGGCAAGAGCCCGCCCCACCACAAGCCTTCGCATGCCCCCACGATGGCCCGGCGGCCCGAAACGGGTGGATCATGGACGGAATCGGGGGACTACTCACTGGTTGTGGATAACGCCGTCACCCGGCACCGTACCGGTCCCGTACACTTCTTATGGCGATCCGGGTCACCGGATCGACTTCGCACGCCCCGCCACCGGTGCTCCGATCGCGCATCGGTCAGCTCGGTGGCCGCGCCCCTCGGTCCTCGGACGACCCCCGAAAGGGCCCCGTCCGTGGCAGGCGCGCCGGGACGTCAGGAGCGGCGGCCGCCCGGCCGCTGTGGAACCGAGTACCTCAAGGAGTACGGCCATGGCCGTCGTCACGATGCGGGAGCTGCTGGAGAGCGGCGTCCACTTCGGGCACCAGACCCGCCGCTGGAACCCGAAGATGAAGCGCTTCATCTTCACCGAGCGCAACGGCATCTACATCATCGACCTGCTCCAGTCGCTGTCGTACATCGACCGCGCCTACGAGTTCGTCAAGGAGACCGTCGCCCACGGCGGCTCCATCATGTTCGTCGGCACCAAGAAGCAGGCGCAGGAGGCCATCGCCGAGCAGGCGACCCGCGTCGGCATGCCGTACGTCAACCAGCGCTGGCTGGGCGGCATGCTCACCAACTTCTCGACCGTCTACAAGCGCCTGCAGCGCCTGAAGGAGCTCGAGCAGATCGACTTCGAGGATGTGGCCGCCTCCGGCCTCACCAAGAAGGAGCTCCTGGTCCTCTCCCGCGAGAAGGCCAAGCTGGAGAAGACCCTCGGCGGTATCCGCGAGATGCAGAAGGTGCCGAGCGCCGTCTGGATCGTGGACACCAAGAAGGAGCACATCGCCGTCGGTGAGGCGCGCAAGCTCCGGATCCCGGTCGTCGCGATCCTCGACACCAACTGCGACCCGGACGAGGTCGACTACAAGATCCCGGGCAACGACGATGCGATCCGCTCCGTCACCCTGCTCACCCGGGTGATCGCCGACGCCGTCGCCGAGGGCCTCATCGCCCGTTCCGGTGTCGCCACCGGTGACGAGAAGGCCGACAAGGCCGCTGGCGAGCCGCTCGCCGAGTGGGAGCGCGACCTGCTCGAGGGCGAGAAGAAGGCCGACGAGGCCGAGGCCAAGCCGGCCGAGGCCGCCGCGGACAAGCCCGCCGAGGACGCCAAGCCGACCGAGGACGCCAAGCCGGCCGAGGCCCCCGCCGCGGGCACCGAGCAGGGCTGACCACTCAGACGTCACTCAGACGGTGTATGACGGCGGGGGACGGTGCCGGTGGCGCCGCCCCCGCCGTTCACCCGTAGAGCTTTCGACTTTCGAGAAGAGATTCACAGATCATGGCGAACTTCACCGCCGCTGACGTCAAGAAGCTCCGTGAGCTGACCGGCGCCGGCATGATGGACTGCAAGAAGGCGCTGGACGAGGCCGAGGGCAACGTCGACAAGGCCGTCGAGGTCCTGCGCGTCAAGGGCCAGAAGGGCGTGGCCAAGCGTGAGGGCCGCAGCGCCGAGAACGGTGCCGTCGTCTCCCTCATCGCGGACGACAAGTCCTCCGGCGTGCTGGTCGAGCTGAAGTGCGAGACCGACTTCGTGGCCAAGGGCGACAAGTTCGTGGGCCTCGCCGACGCCATCGCCGCCCACGTCGCCAAGACCTCCCCGGCCGACCTGGAGGCCCTGCTGGCCTCCGAGATCGAGGCGGGCAAGACCGTTCAGGCGTTCGTCGACGAGGCCAACGCGACCCTCGGCGAGAAGATCGTCCTGGACCGCTTCGCGCAGTTCTCCGGCGGCTTCGTCGCGGCGTACATGCACCGCACCAGCCCTGACCTGCCGCCGCAGGTCGGCGTCCTGGTCGAGCTGGACAAGGAAGACGCCACGGTCGCCAAGGACGTCGCGCAGCACATCGCCGCCTTCGCCCCGAAGTTCCTCACCCGCGACGAGATCCCGGCCGAGACGGTCGAGAACGAGCGCCGGGTCGCCGAGGCCACCGCCCGCGAGGAGGGCAAGCCCGAGGGCGCCCTGCCGAAGATCATCGAGGGTCGCGTCACCGGCTTCTTCAAGGAGAACGTGCTGGTGGACCAGCCGTTCGCCAAGGACAACAAGAAGTCCGTCCAGAAGGTCCTGGACGAGGCCGGTGTCTCGCTCAAGCGCTTCGCCCGTTTCCGCGTCGGCGTCTGAGCCGAGCAGCGAATGACCGGCGACCCCGATAGGGTCGTAGGCAGCCAACCGTCGACCGGTCGGCCGCAGATGTGACGAGGAGGCCATTGCCGCAGAGGTCGTAACAGGACCCGTCCGGCAGTGGCCTTCTTCGTATGTGCACGAGGAGATCTCCAATGAATCACGGCGCGGACGCCAAACAGGCCGCCGATGACAAGAAGGCGCACGGCGCGGCCCAACACGGTCGCTTCCTGCTGAAGCTGTCCGGCGAGGCGTTCGCCGGAGGCGGGGGACTCGGTGTCGACCCCGATGTCGTGCACGCCATCGCGCGCGAGGTCGCCGCCGTGGTCAGGGACGGTGCCGAGATCGCCATCGTCATCGGCGGCGGTAACTTCTTCCGCGGTGCGGAACTGCAGCAGCGCGGTATGGACCGGGCCCGCTCGGACTACATGGGCATGCTCGGAACCGTCATGAACTGTCTCGCCCTCCAGGACTTCCTGGAAAAGGAGGGCATCGACTCCCGCGTCCAGACCGCCATCACCATGGGCCAGGTCGCGGAGCCGTACATTCCGCTGCGTGCGGTGCGCCATCTGGAGAAGGGGCGTGTGGTCATCTTCGGCGCGGGTATGGGTATGCCGTACTTCTCCACGGACACCACCGCGGCCCAGCGAGCGCTGGAGATCGACGCGCAGGCCCTGCTCATGGGCAAGAACGGCGTGGACGGGGTCTATGACTCCGACCCCGCCCGCAACCCCGACGCGGTGAAGTTCGACGCCCTGGAGTACGGCGAGGTGATCACCCGGGACCTCAAGGTCGCCGACGCCACCGCGATCACCCTCTGCCGGGACAACAAGCTGCCCATCCTCGTCTTCGAGCTCCTGGCCGAAGGAAATATCGCGCGTGCGGTGAAGGGTGAGAAGATCGGCACGCTTGTGAGCGACCAGGGCTCCCGGGCCTGACGGCTCGAACGGGGGATGGACAACGGCCTGCCGGTCGGACACCGTGCAGGAGAAGACGCACGCAGGGGCGAGGCTCTGCTTACTGATAACACCAGGAGCAAGTGGTGATCGAAGAGATCCTCCTCGAGGCCGAGGAGAAGATGGAGAAAGCCGTTGTGGTCGCCAAGGAGGACTTCGCCGCGATCCGCACCGGGCGTGCGCACCCGGCGATGTTCAACAAGATCGTGGCGGACTACTACGGTGCGCTGACGCCGATCAATCAGCTGGCGTCGTTCTCGGTGCCGGAGCCGCGGATGGCCGTGGTCACGCCGTTCGACAAGACCGCGCTCCGCAACATCGAGCAGGCGATCCGGGACTCCGACCTGGGCGTCAACCCGAGCAATGACGGCAACATCATCCGTGTGGTGTTCCCCGAGCTCACCGAGCAGCGCCGCAAGGAGTTCATCAAGGTCGCCAAGGGCAAGGGCGAGGACGCGAAGATCTCGATCCGCAGCGTCCGCCGCAAGGCCAAGGAGTCCATCGACAAGCTGATCAAGGACGGCGAGGTCGGCGAGGACGAGGGGCGCCGCGCGGAGAAGGAGCTCGACGACACCACGGCGAAGTATGTCGCGCAGGTGGATGAGCTGCTCAAGCACAAGGAAGCCGAGCTGCTCGAGGTCTGATGAACGACTCTTCCTGGGGGGCCCAACCAAGCGCCGGACTCCGGGGACCGGGCGGTCAGGGCACCTCCCCCGGCTATGGCTGGGAGGTGCCCACTTCTTCGGCGGGTCCCGCGCACGAGGTGGGTGAGGCGGCGCAAACTCGCCCCATGCCCACCGTGCCCCACGCAGGCGGCGACTCCGGCGAGGCCGCCGACCGTGACCGGGGGGCCGCTCGGCTGAGCGGCCCCCTCTTCCGCGACGAGCGGGAGCCGCAGCCCGGACCCCGGCAGCCCGCCGGGCGCCGGCCGACGCCCCCCGACCCCGCGCCCGACCCGGCCTCCGCCGACGGCACGCGCGGCGCCGACGACGGGCAGGGCAAGAAGAGCGCGGGCCGGAATCTGCGCGCCGCGATAGGGGTGGGCGTCGGCCTCGGCGTGATCATCCTGGCCTCGCTCTTCATCTACAAGCCCGTGTTCGTCGGCGTGGTGGCGGTCGCGGTGGTGGTCGGGCTCTGGGAGCTGACCTCGCGGCTCACCGAGCGCAAGGACATCCGGGTCCCCCTGGTGCCGCTCGCCGTCGGCGGGGTCGCCATGGTCGTCGCGGGCTATGTGCGCGGTGCCCAGGGCGCGGTGGTGGCGGTCGCCCTTACGGCGCTCGCGGTGCTGGTCTGGCGGATGACCGAGCCGCCCGACAACTACCTCAGGGATGTCACCGCGGGCGTCTTCGCCGCCTTCTACGTACCGTTTCTGGCCACTTTCGTGGCGCTCATGCTCGACACCGACGACGGCCCGTGGCGGGTCCTGACCTTCCTGCTGCTGACCGTGGTCAGCGACACAGGGGCGTACGCGGTGGGCTGGCGCTTCGGCAAGCATCCACTGGCCCCGCGCATCAGCCCCGGCAAGACCCGCGAGGGGCTGCTGGGCGCGGTGACCTTCGCGATGGCCGCGGGCGCGCTGTGCATGCAGTTCCTCATCGACGACGGCGTCTGGTGGCAGGGTTTGCTGCTCGGCCTCGCCGCCGCGGTCAGCGCGACCCTCGGCGACCTCGGCGAGTCCATGATCAAGCGCGACCTCGGCATCAAGGACATGGGCAAGCTGCTGCCCGGCCACGGCGGGATCATGGACCGGCTCGACTCGCTGCTGCCCACCGCGCCGGTGGTGTGGCTGCTGCTGGTGATCTTCGTGGGCGGCGGCTGACCACGCCCGCCCACGGGCCCCGCGCCACTCCCGGCGCGGGGCCCTTCGTACGTCTGCGACACTGGGTGAACCATGCCTAAGCCCGGAGAACTCACCTTCGTCGCGCCGCGTGGGGCCAAGAAGCCCCCGCGGCATCTTGCCGACCTCACGCCCGCCGAGCGCCGGGAGGCCGTCGCCGCCCTCGGGGAGAAGCCCTTCCGGGCAGGTCAGGTGTCGCGTCACTACTTCGCGCGCTACGTCGACGACCCCGCTCAGTGGAGCGACATCCCGGCCGCCGCGCGCGAGAAGCTGGCCGCCGGGCTGCTGCCGGATCTGATGAGCGTGGTGCGGCACATCAGCTGTGACGACGACACCACGCGCAAGACGCTGTGGCGGCTGTTCGACGGCACGCTCGTGGAGTCCGTCCTGATGCGCTACCCGGACCGGGTCACCATGTGCATCAGCTCGCAGGCGGGCTGCGGGATGAACTGCCCGTTCTGCGCCACCGGGCAGGCGGGGCTGGACCGCAATCTGTCCACCGCCGAGATCGTGCACCAGATCGTCGACGGGATGCGGGCCCTCCGGGACGGTGAGATCCCCGGTGGCCCGGCCCGGCTGTCCAACATCGTCTTCATGGGCATGGGCGAGCCGCTGGCCAACTACAACCGCGTCGTCGGCGCCATCCGCCGGCTCACCGACCCCGAGCCCGACGGCCTCGGCCTCTCGCAGCGCGGCATCACCGTCTCGACCGTCGGCCTCGTCCCGGCGATGCTGCGGTTCGCCGACGAGGGCTTCAAGTGCCGCCTCGCGGTGTCGCTGCACGCGCCCGACGACGAGCTCCGCGACACCCTCGTGCCGGTCAACACCCGCTGGAAGGTGCGCGAGGTCCTGGACGCCGCATGGGAGTACGCGGAGAAGTCCGGCCGCCGGATCTCCATCGAGTACGCGCTGATCAAGGACATCAACGACCAGGCGTGGCGCGCCGATCTGCTCGGCCGGCTGCTCAAGGGCCACCGGGTGCATGTGAACCTCATCCCGCTCAACCCGACGCCCGGCTCCAAGTGGACGGCGTCCCGGCCCGAGGACGAGAAGGCGTTCGTGGCGGCCCTGGAGGCCCATGGGGTGCCGGTGACCGTCCGGGACACCCGGGGCCAGGAGATCGACGGGGCCTGCGGGCAGCTGGCGGCTTCGGAGCGTTGAGCACCGGCTGATACGGTGCCTGGGCATCGTCGCATCATGCGATCGTCGTAGAAGTGAACATCCGTACAAGTGAACATTCCGACAGGGGAGCGCTCAGAGCGCTGAGAGTGCGGCACGGCCGCAGACCCTCGGACCTGATCCGGGTCATACCGGCGTAGGGAGTCAGCATCACCATGAACAGCCAGCTTCGGCGCGCCATCTCGGCCGCCCTCCTCGGTTCACTGGGCTTGAGCGCGCTCGTCGGCTGCGGCGAGGACACCAAGAGCGGCTCGGACTCCAAGACGGTCACCCTGGTCACGCACGACTCGTTCGCGGCCTCCAAGGCGGTCCTCAAGGAGTTCACCAAGGAGACCGGCTACAAGGTGCGGGTGCAGGCCGGGGGCGACGCCGGAGCCGCCGTCAACCAGGCGATCCTGTCCAAGGGGCACCCCCAGGGCGATGTGTTCTTCGGCGTCGACAACACCCTGCTCTCCCGCGCGCTCGACAACGACCTGTTCACCCCCTACACGGCGAAGGGCCTGGACAAGGTCCCGGCGGCCCTTCAGCTCGACCGGGCCGAGCACCGCGTCACCCCCGTCGACTTCGGCGACATCTGTGTCAACTACGACCGGAAGTACTTCGCCGACAAGAAGCTGACGCCGCCCCGGACGCTGGACGATCTGACCAAGCCCGCCTACAAGAACCTCCTGGTCACCGAGAACGCGGCCACCTCGTCCCCCGGTCTCGGCTTCCTCCTGGCCACGGCCGCGAAGTACGGCGACGACGGCTGGAAGGGCTACTGGAAGAAGCTGCGGGCCAACGGCATCGAGGTCGTCGACGGCTGGGAGCAGGCGTATTACGACCGGTTCTCCGGCTCGGCGGGCGGCGGCAAGGGCGACCGGCCGCTCGTCGTCTCCTACGCGTCCAGCCCGCCCGCCGAGGTGGCCGACGCCAAGAGCAAGCCCGCCAAGGCCCCCACCGGGGTGGCGACGGGCACCTGCTTCCGGCAGGTGGAGTTCGCCGGGCTGCTGAACGGCGCGGGCAACGCCAAGGGCGGCAAGGCGCTGCTGGACTTCCTGCTGAGCAAGCGGTTCCAGGAGGACGTCCCGCTGAACATGTACGTCAACCCGGCGCGCGAGGACGCCAAGCTGCCGGAGCTGTTCACCCGGTACGGGGTCAGGATCGCCGACTCGGCCACCCTGGCGCCGCAGAAGATCGCCAAGAACCGTGAGCCGTGGGTCAAGACATGGTCCTCGCTGGTCCTGTAGAGCCCCGCGAGAACCGTAAGAGGGCCGACGGCCACCGTAAGGCCGATGAGGGCGAGGGCGGGGGCCGCCGCGCGACCGCCCTCCGGCTCGCTCTGATGGCGGTGCCGCTCGCCTTCTTCGCGGTCTTCTTCGCCTATCCCGTGGCCGCCATCGTCACCCGGGGGCTGCGCGTCGACGGGCGGTGGCGGTTCGGCCGGATCGCCGAGGTGGTGACCGATCCGGCGACGCTGGACGTCCTGTGGTTCACCTGCTGGCAGGCGGTCGCTTCGACCGCTCTGACGCTCGCGGTGGCGCTGCCCGGCGCCTATGTCTTCGCCCGCTTCGACTTCCCCGGCAAGGGGCTGCTGCGGGCCGTGGTGACCGTGCCGTTCGTCCTGCCGACCGTCGTCGCCGGATCGGCCTTCCTGGCCCTGCTCGGCCGGGGCGGGCTGCTGGACGAGCTGTGGGGGGTGCGGCTGGACACCTCCGTCTGGGCGATCCTCCTGGCCCATGTCTTCTTCAACTACGCGGTCGTCGTCAGGACCGTGGGCGGGCTGTGGGCCCAGCTCGACCCACGCCAGGAGGAGGCCGCGCGGGTGCTCGGCGCGAGCCGGCTGTCGGCCTGGCGCCGGGTGACGCTGCCCGCGCTGGCCCCCGCCGTGGCCGCCGCCGGGCTGATGGTGTTCCTGTTCACCTTCACCTCCTTCGGCGTGATCCAGATCCTGGGCGGCCCCCGCTACGCCACCCTGGAGGTGGCGATCTACCGGGAGACCGCGCAGCTGCTCGACCTCCCCACGGCCGCGGTGCTGACCCTGGTCCAGTTCGCCGCGGTCGCGGCCGTGTTGGCCCTGCACGCGTGGACCGTGAGGCGCCGGGAGAGCGCCCTGCGGCTGGTCGATCCCGGCCGCACCGCGCGCCGCCCGAAGGGCCCGGCCCAGTGGGCGCTGCTGTGGGGCGTGCTGACCGTGGTCGCGCTGCTGATCGTGACACCGCTCGCGGTGCTGGTGGAGCGCTCGCTGAACGGACCGGACGGCTACGGCTTCACCTACTACGAGGCACTGCGGTCGGCCGCCGACAGCGGGGGCACCTTCTTCGTGGCTCCCATGGAGGCCGTCGGGAACTCCCTGTGGTACGCGGCGGTCGCCACCGTCTTCGCCCTCGTCGTGGGCGGTCTCGCCGCCGCGGCGCTCACCCGTAAGGCGGGCAGGTTGGTACGGGGCTTCGACGCGCTGCTGATGCTGCCGCTGGGCACCTCGGCCGTCACCGTGGGATTCGGGTTCCTGATCGCCCTGGACGCGCCCCCGCTGGATCTGCGCGCCTCCTGGGTCCTGGTGCCGCTCGCCCAGGCCCTGGTGGGCGTGCCCTTCGTCGTACGGACCATGCTGCCGGTGCTGCGGGCGGTGGACCACCGGCTCCGGGAGGCGGCTGCCGTGCTCGGGGCGTCCCCGTGGCGGGTCTGGCGGGAGGTGGACCTGCCGCTGGTCGGACGGGCCGTGGCGGTCGCGGCGGGCTTCGCGTTCGCCGTTTCCCTGGGCGAGTTCGGGGCGACGGTCTTCATCGCGCGCCCCGACCATCCGACCCTCCCGGTGGCCATCGCCCGCTTCCTGGGCCGGGCCGGACAGCTCACCTACGGGCAGGCGATGGCCCTGAGCACGATCCTGATGCTGGTCTGCGCCGGATCGCTGCTGGCGCTCGAGCGCATCCGCACCGACCGTTCGGGAGAGTTCTGAATGACGCTGCTGCGACTGGACGAGGTGAGCGTGAGGTTCGGCCGGCGCGACGCGCTGGACGCCGTGGACCTGGACGTCGCCGAGCACGAGACGGTCTGTGTGCTGGGCCCGAGCGGAAGCGGCAAGTCCACCATGCTGCGCGTGGTGGCCGGGCTGCGGCGCCCCGACGCCGGCCGGGTGTGGCTCGCCGGACGTGACCAGAGCGGGGTGCCCACGCACCGGCGCGGCGTGGGGCTGATGTTCCAGGACCACCAGCTGTTCCCGCAGCGGGACGTGGGCGGCAACGTCGCCTTCGGGCTGCGGATGCGCAAGGTGGGCCGGGCGGAGGCGGACCGCCGGGTCGCCGAACTGCTGGAGCTCGTGGGGCTGCCGGGCGCCCAGCGCCGCCCCGTCGACTCGCTCTCCGGCGGCGAGCAGCAGCGGGTGGCGCTCGCCCGCGCGCTGGCCCCGCGCCCCAAACTGCTGATGCTGGACGAGCCGCTGGGCCAGCTCGACCGGGGGCTGCGCGAGCGGCTGGTGGTGGAGCTGCGCGAGCTCTTCGAACGGCTGGGCACCACCGTCCTCGCGGTCACCCACGACCAGGGGGAGGCGTTCGCGCTCGCGGACCGGGTGGTGGTGATGGAGAACGGCCGGATCGCCCAGACCGGCACCCCGCTGGAGGTGTGGCAGCGGCCCGCCACCGAGTTCGTCGCCCGCTTCCTCGGCTTCGACAATGTGGTCCAGGCGATCGTGCACGGCGAGGTCGCGGACACCGTATGGGGCAAGCTGCCCGTGCCGCCCGGGTCCCGGCCGGGCCCGGGCAGGCTGCTGGTCCGCCCGGCCGGGGTGCGGCTGACGGACCCCGAGGAGGGGCTGTCGTGCACCGTGGCGGCGCGCACCTTCCGCGGCGACCATGTGGCGCTCATTCTGCGGCTGTCGGACCCGGCAGCGCCGCATCTGGAGGCGTCCTGCGCCCTGCGGGACGCCCCGGAGGCGGGGGCCAGGGTCGGGGCGGCCATCGACCCGGCCGATGTGGTGCTCCTGGACCCCGAGCCCTGACGCCGGGGCCCCTTGCCTCCCCCGGAAGTCAGCCCTTCCTCTGGTACTCGGCGCTTCCTTGACTCCGGCTCAGCCCAGCATCGACAGCAGCGCCTCGGGCGCCTCGTCCACCGAGTCCACCAGAGCGATACGGGCCTTCATGGACCGTCCCTCCGCGAGCGCTTCGAGCAGCGGCCAGGTCGGCAGCCGCCGGGTCCAGTGGTCCCGGTCCACCAGCACCATCGGGGTCGGCTCACCGCGCGACTCGTAGTAGTTCGGCGTCGCGTTGTCGAAGATCTCCTGAACGGTCCCGGCGGCGCCGGGCAGGAAGACCACCCCCGCGGTCGAGCGCGCCAGCAGCCCGTCCTCGCGGGTGGCGTTGGCGAAGTACTTGGCGATGTGCGAGGCGAACGCGTTGGGCGGCTCATGCCCGTAGAACCAGGTGGGGATGCCGACCGACGCCCCGCCGTCCGGCCAGCGCTCACGCACCGCGAAGGCGGCCTCGGCCCAGGCCCCGATGGACGGCCGGAAGGAGGGCGTCCCGCCGAGCAGTTCGAGCGCCTCGTCCAGCACCGCGTCCTCGTGCGGTGCCGCGTAGGCGCCGAGGTTCGCGGCCTCCATCGCGCCCGGTCCGCCGCCCGTCGCGACCGTGAGACCGGTCCGCGCCAGGGCCCGGCCGAGCCGTGCGGCGCCCGCGAATCCGCCGGAGCCGCGCTCCAGCGCGTGGCCGCCCATGACGCCCACCACCCGCGTCCCGACGAGGAATTCGTCCAGCGCGTCGGAGACCGCGTCGTCGTGGATGGAGCGCAGCATCGAGGAGAAGATGTCGCCGTCGGTCTTGGTCCGCTGGAACCAGGCGTAGGCGAGCGCGTCCGGCGTCCGCACGTAACCGTGTTCCGCGAGGCCCTCGAAGAGCTCCGCGGGGGAGTAGAGGGTGCCGCGGTACGGATCGAACGGCAGATCCGGCACCGGCGGGAACACCAGCGCGCCCCCGGCCCGGACCTTCGCCGCCGCCTCGGTCTCCATCGGGCAGCCGAGGAAGACGGACTCGCTGGTGTCGGTGGAGAGGAGCGCGGCCGTACGGCCTGTCAGGTCCACGGACTGGACCCGGAACCCGGCCAGGGTGCCGCGGGCGACGACCTGGTCGAACTCCTCGATGGACTCTATTTCCCGGTCTGGTTCCTGCACGCCGACATGCTAATCACACCGGAGATGGGGGGCTGTGGATTGAGGCAATCGTGACCAGGCCGCCTGGCCGCACAATCCAGGCATGGACACCGACACCCGAGAATTTCAGCGGTGGAACGGCATCGCCGTGAGATGCGCCACCACCCACACCAGCGGCACCAGGAGCGCCGGCAGGGCCGTCGCGCGCAGCGCGGCCGCCCCGCGGAGCAGCCGGGCAGGAGCGCCGAGGCGGACCAGGGCGGCCGTCGTGCGCTCGCGCGCGCTCCTCGCCTCCACGACCGCGGTCAGGGTCGTGGCCGCGGCGCACAGCGTGACCAGGGCCGCGCCCAGACCGGTGAGCGGGCCGAAGGCATGGGCGCCGGACGGCCCGGAGGCCCTTCCGTACAGCTCGAGGACGGCGAATCCGGCGGCGGCCAGGGCGCACAGCGCACCGACCGGACGTCCGATCAGCCCGGCCTCCTGCTGGAGCATGCGCCCGGCCAGCAGCCGCAGCACGCCCGGCCGCCCGACGGCCAGCAGCCTGCCGCACAGATGGGTGAGGCCGGGCCCGGCCAGCACCAGCCCGAGGGCGGCCAGCGCCCAGCCGCCCACCACACCGGGCGGGTTGCCGCCGAGCCGTCCCGGCACGGCGAGCAGGGCGTCGGGGAGCGGGGGCGCGTTACCGCTCGCGTACGCCTGTAGGGCGAGTCCGGCCGCGGTCAGGGCGATGCCCCAGGGAAGTCCGGAGGTGGCCTGGTGGGGCCGGGGCGCGACCGGCCCCGTCACGATGGTGGGCCGGGCCGGGACCGCCGGGCGGCGAGTGCCCCGTGGTCCGCGGACCGGCTGGTGCACCGCGCGCGGCTGCCGGGGCCACAGCGCGGCCGCACATGCCGCGCCCACCACCACGGGGACGACGGCGAGCAGCGTGACCGTACCGGCCAAGGGCAGCGGCCGGCCGCTGCCGAGCTGTCGGTCTGCCGCCCCGCTGCCGGCCCAGTCCAGCCAGGAGTCCCCGAGATCGCCGCGCAGATGGAGGAAGACCAGCAGCGACAGCACACCGCCGAGCGCGCAGGCGGCCGACATCGAGACCGCCGCGAGCAGCGCCGACCGGGCCGGGCCGACTCCGGCCGCGGCGAAACCGGGGCCAGGGCCGGTGCTGGGGTCGGCGCGGCCCACGGCGACGGCCAGCTGGACGGTCGCGGCCAGCGGGACGAGGCACCACAGGAGCCGTCCCACCGCGCTCTGCGAGTCGTCCGGATGGGCCGAGGCGAACCCGAGGGCGCTCAGCAGCAGAAAGCTCGCGCCCGCCGCCGCGACGGTGACCAGCGCCCGCCGCAGCAGCACCGACGGGCGGGCGCCGCGGGCTAGGCGGAGGCTGAGCACGCGGCCCTGCCTTCCGCCTCGGAGGGGTCCGAGCCCACCCGGCGCCCGTCGAGCAGGGCGACGGTGTGGTCGGCGAGGGTGGCCACCTCCTGGTCGTGTGCCGCGAGGACCACGGTGATGCCGTGGGAGCGGGCCGCCGAGGTGAGGGTGCGCAGCACCTGGGCGCGGTCGGTCTGGTGCAGCGGGGCGGTGGGCTCGTCGGCGAAGAGCACGCTGGGCCCGGCGGCCAGCGCGCGGGCGATCGCGACCCGCTGGCGCTGCGACTGCAGCAGTGCGGCGGGCCGTGCCCGGGCGCACTCGCCGACGTCGAGCCGGTCCAGCCACTCGTACGCGGCACTCTTCGCGGCGCGCCGCCCGGTGCCGCGCAGCATCAGGGCGAGCGCGGCGTTCTCCCAGGCGGTGAGTTCGGGGACGAGCTGGGGTTCGGTGCCGATCCAGCCGAAGTGCTCGCGCCGCAGCCGTTCGAGGCCGAGTGGAGGGAGGCTGTGCACGGGGACGCCCTTGAACCACACCTCCCCGCTGTCCGGGACGAGTTGGCCCGCCAGGCAGGCGAGGAGGGTGGTCTTGCCACAGCCGCGCGGACCGGTGACGGCGACGATCTCACCCTTCCGGGCGCCGAGGGAGACCCCGATGAGGGCGGGCGAGCCTCCATAGGCGTACGACACGGTGCGTGCCGCGAGCATGTCGTCGTCCGGCGGAGCCACCATCCCGAGCACCTCGCCTTACCTGCGATCGTCTCGTTCCCCCGGTTGGGGGAAACGAGCGCGGAGCCAATGGGTCACTGGCACGGTAAGGACTCGGGTGGGGGCCCGCGCCCAGGCTCGGCGCGGGTGGCCCCCATTTCCTCCGATCAGCCCTGATTGGTGTCGGACTCCGATCAGTGCTGATCGGGACCGGGGCCGTCGTCGGCGAGCCGGTCGAGGTGGGTGGGCGCGAACATCCGCAGCAGCGCGGGCAGGACCACGACCGACGGCCCGGGGGCCACGAGGGCGCCGGCGAGGTCAGCGTGCAGCCGCTCGGGTGTGGTACGGACCGCCGGGACACCGAAGGACTCGGCCAGTGCGACGAAGTCCGGGCGGGACAGCTCGGTGGCGGTCGCCTCGCCGAACGCGTCCGTCATGTATTCGCGGAGGATGCCGTAGCCGCCGTCGTCCACGATCAACCAGGTGATGGGGAGTTGGTACTGATGAGCGGTGGCGAGTTCGGCGATCGAGTACATGGCGCCGCCGTCGCCCGACACGGCCAGCACCGGCCGGCCGCGGTCCGCGGCGGCGGCTCCGAGGGCGGCCGGGAAGCCGTAGCCGAGGCCGCCCGCGCCCTGCGCCGAGTGCAGGGCGCCCGCACGCGGATCGAAGGCGGACCAGGCCCAGTAGGCGAGGATCGTCATGTCCCAGAAGCTGGGGGAGTCATCGGGCAGCGCGTCCCGCACCGCGCCCAGCACCCGCCGCTCCAACTCCAGACCCTGCGCGTCGATCCGCTCCCGCACCCGGGCGAGCAGCCCGGCCGCGGCCTTGGCCGCCGTGCCCGGCGGGCGGGGGGTGATGGCCTCGGCGAGGGCGGCCAGCGCCTCGCGGGCGTCGGCGTGGATACCGAGCGCCGGGTGGTTGGACTCCAGCTTGCCGAGGTCGGCCTCGATCTGGACGAGGCGGCCGCGCGGGCGGAACGTGTGGTAGTTGGAGGAGAGTTCACCGAGCCCGGAGCCGACGACCAGCAGGACGTCGGCGTCCTCCAGGAACTCGGTGGTGTGCGCGTCCTCCAGCCACGACTGGAGCGAGAGCGGATGATCCCACGGGAACGCGCCCTTGCCGCCGAAGGTCGTCGCCACGGGCGCGTCCAGCGCCTCGGCCAGCGCCCGCAGCTCCCGCCGCGCCCCGGCGCGCACCACTCCGCCCCCGGCCAGGATCACCGGACGCTCGGCGGCGTTCAGCAGCCTGGCGGCCTCCGCCGTGAGCTCGGGCCGGGGCGGCAGCGGCCGGGGCTCGGCCCGCAGGGAGGTCACCGGCGGTACGGATACCGGTGCGAGCAGCACGTCCTGCGGGATCTCCAGCCACACCGGCCCGGCGGGGGCCTCCAGCGCGGACGCCCAGGCGGCGGCGACCGCGGAGGGGATCTGGGAGGCGGTGCGGACCGTGTGGACGGACTTCACCACGTCGCGGAACGACGCCTTCTGGTCGACGAGTTCATGGAGATAGCCCTTGCGCCCGCCGCCGAGCCCCGCCGTCGGCACCTGGCTGCCGATGGCCAGGACCGGCGCGGACGCCGCCGCCGACTCCTGCAGCGCGGCGAGCGTCATGAGCGCCCCCGGCCCGGTGGACACCAGCAGCGGCGCGACCGTGCCGGTGACACGCGCGAAGGCGTCGGCGGCGAACCCGGCGTTGTTCTCCACCCGCAGCCCCACATAGGCGAGCCCGGACCGCCGCAGCGCGTCGAACGCCCCGAGAGCGTGCTGCCCGGGAAGCCCGAACACGGTGCTCGCCCCGAGCGCGGTGAGGGACTCCACGACGAGGTCGCCGCCGTGACGCGCGCGCTGTGCGGTGGGCATGGAATGGTGCCTTTCTGACGATGCGTATCGAAAAGAGCGAGCGTGAGGTGGTGTCAGGCGCCCGCGGT
Organism: Streptomyces sp. 5-10; assembly: GCF_014712245.1. NCBI lineage: Bacteria > Bacillati > Actinomycetota > Actinomycetes > Kitasatosporales > Streptomycetaceae > Streptomyces > Streptomyces sp. 5-10. Next base: position 3,168 of record NZ_JACVYG010000053.1, on the reverse strand, counting down.
GGCCGGACTGGTGGTCTCCGAGGCGGGGGCGGCGGGCTCCCCGGCCAGCCGTCGCCGCCAGACGTCCAGGATCGCCGCGTCCGTCGGCTTGGTGGCGAGGCTGACCGCCACGTACGCCACCAGCGAGGCCAGCAGCCCGAAGTAGATGGGCTCGTTGGCGAGGATGCCCTTCCACCCCATCAGCGCGATGACCGTGAGGCCGCCGACACCGACCGATGCCAGGGCGCCCGCGCCCGTGCCGCGCTTCCACAGCAGCCCGCCCAGGATCGGCATCAGCAACCCGCCGACCAGCATGTTGTAGGCGACGGTCAGCGCCTCGACGACATCGTTGAGCACCACGGAGATGCCGATCACGGCGACGCCCATGATGAGGATGAAAACGCGGTTGCCGCCGACCTCGTCATGGGAGGCGCCGGCCGTACGGAGCGTACGGCCGCGCAGCCGGGCCCAGATGTCGTTGTTGGCCACCGTCGCGCAGGCGATCAGCGCGCCCGAGGAAGTGGACATCACCGCGGACAGCGCGGCGGCCAGCACCAGCCCCTTCACGCCCACAGGGAGCGCGTCCTTGACGATGGTCGCGAACGCGTCGTCCGGGGCGCTCAGCTTGGGGTACAGCACCTTGGCCGCCGTGCCGATGATCGCCCCCGCGACCGCGTAGGCCAGGCAGTACGTCCCGGCCGCGGTGCCGCCGAGGCGGGCGACCCGGTCGTCGCGGGCGGTGAAGACCCGCTGCCAGATGTCCTGGCCGATCAGCATGCCGAAGGAGTAGATCAGCACATAGGTGAAGACGGTCTGCCCGCCGATGCCCATCGGGGAGAAGTAGCCGTGGGGGAGTTCGGCCTTCATCGCGCCGAAGCCGCCCGCCTTCACCACCGCTATCGGCAGCAGCAGAAGCAGCACGCCCACCGTCTTGACCACGAACTGCACCATGTCGGTGAGGGTGATCGACCACATGCCGCCGAGCGTCGAGTAACAGACCACGATCGCCCCGCCGAGCACGATGGCGACGACCCGGTCCAGCCCGAAGATCACATCGAAGATGGTGGCGTAGGCGATGGTCGACGTGACCGCCAGCATCAGGGTGTAGGCCCACATCACGATGCCCGAGATCAGCCCGGAGGAGCCGCCGTAGCGCAGGTCCAGCATCTGGCTGACCGTGTAGACCTTGAGCCGGGCGATGCGCGCCGAGAAGAAGACCGACAGCGCCAGCAGCCCGAGGCCGATGGTGATGACCATCCAGGCGCCGGAGAGCCCGTACTGATAGCCGAGGCCGACGCCGCCGATGGTGGACGCGCCGCCGAGCACGATCGCGGCCATCGTCCCGGAGTACATCAGCGGCCCCAGCCGCCGCCCCGCGACCAGGAAGTCGCTGGTGGAACTGGTGCGGCGCATCCCCCACCAGCCGAGCGCGAGCATGCCCGCGAGATAGACGACGATCACGGTGTAGTCGACAGCGGTCATGGCGGTGCTCCTCGGTCCGGCGGGGGTCGGCTGGCGGTCGGGAGATCGGGACGTCGGGTGGGCGGGGACGCACGGGATAGGGGAGGTCCCGGCGATCCGCGGGGATCGAGCCCCGGGGGAATGTGGGGAGTGACGGAGACCCTAGGTGTCGCCGAGGCGTCCGGGAAGTGTACGTTTCCTCCACTCCCGATCCCCGGGATGTACGAACCATCCCCTCGCGAGGCCCGCCGTGATGAACGACCGCGTCCCCCCGACGGCCCCCGTCCCGCTCTCCACCCTCCTGCGCCACCCCGCCCTGGGCTTGCGGCAGGTCGCGGGCGGGCGCGAGGCGGACACGCCCGTGTACTTCGTCCACACCAGCGAGATGGAGGACCCCGTCCCGTATCTGCTGGGCGGGGAGCTGCTGCTCAGCGCGGGGGTGCACTGCCCGGAGGCGGCGGGCGCGGGCACCTACTGGGACCGCTATGTGGCCCGTACGGTCCAGGCGGGCGCGGCGGCGCTCGGCTTCGGCATCGCGCCGGTGCACGACACGGTGCCCCGCGCGCTGGCCGAGGCGTGCGACCGGCATGGGCTGCCTCTGGTGGAGGTGCCCCGGCAGACGACCTTCACGGCTGTGGCGAGCGCCGTATGGGACGCGATGGCCGAGCGCCGCCACCATGAGCTGCGGAGCCTCACCGAGGCGCAGCAGTCGCTGGCCACCGCCGCGGCGCGCCCGCACCCCGTACCGGCCGTGCTGCGCCAGCTCAGCCAGCACCTCGGGGCCTGGACGGTGCTCTACGGCCCGGCCGGACCGGACGCCCCGGACGCTCCGGACGGCGCGGAGCTCGCGGCCGCCGGGCCGAGGCCGCCGCGCGAGGCCCGTAGGGCGCTCGGCGCGCTCGCGGCCCGGCTGCGCTCGGGTCCGTCCTCGGCGGCGGGCAGGGCGACCGGCGCGGCCGGTGAGGAACTGCTGCTGACCGCGTACGGGCTGGGCGGCCCGGCGGGCCCGGAGGACCGGCTCGCGCTCGGCGTCTGCGCACCCCGGAGGGACGGTGCGGACGGGGCGATCGTGGGGATGGCCGTGGTGCTGCTGTCGCTGCTGACGGCCCGGCGGGTGGTCGGGGCCGAGGCCGAGCGCACATCGGCGCTGGTGCGGCTGATGCTCGGCGCCGAACCGGCGCGGGTGGCGGGGCTGCTGAGTCCCTCGCCGGGACAGCCGGGAACGCCGGGACAGCCGGGAACGCCGGGACAGCCGGGAACGCCGGGACAGTCGGGGACGCCAGGGCAGCTGGGACAGTCGGGGACGCCAGGGCAGTCGGGACACCTGGGAACGCCGGGACAGTCGGGACACCTGGGAACGCCAGGGCAGTCGGGGCAGTCGGGACAGCTGGGGACGCCAGGGCAGCCGGGGCAGCCGGGGACGCCGGGGCAGGCCGGACAATCGGGCGCGTTGGGGCGGCCCGGGCGGCAGGGGGCGTCCTCCGAGCCCCCGGAGGGCGGCGGGCTGTGGACCGTGGTGCACGGGCGGCGGCGCGGCCGCGGCCGGGACGACGGGCTGCTGGCCACGGCGGCGCTCGCGGCCGGGCTCGGGACGCCGCTGGTCGACCTCGACGGGGACGCGCTGTGCGCCCTCGTCCCGGGCGAGGGGGAGGTACGGGCGCAGCCCGGTTGGACCCTGGGCGTCGGGGCGCCCGTACCGGCCGCGGACCTGACGCGCGGCGGCGCCGA
>NZ_JACVYG010000052.1:65294-70082 GCF_014712245.1 Streptomyces sp. 5-10 | reverse complement strand
ACCAACCTCCCCACCTACCCCTTCCAACGCCGCCACTACTGGCTGGACACGGCCGCCCCGGCCCGATACCGCGCCGGCGCCACGGCAGGCCCGGATCCGCACACCGGTTTCTGGGAGGCCGTGGAGCGCGAGGATCTGGAAGGTCTGGCGCGGACCCTGCGGTTGGAGGAGTCGCAGGCGGAGTTGACCACTCTGCTGCCCGCGCTGTCGGCGTGGCATCGACGGCGGAGCGCGGCGTCCACGATGGACGCGTGGCGGTATCGCGAGGGATGGAAGCCGCTGCCCGACGCCACCGCGCCCGCGCTCTCCGGCACCTGGCTCCTCGTCCTGGCGCCCGACCAGAAGGGCGGGGCGCTGTACGAGGCGATCGCCACGGCCCTGAACCGGCACGGGGCCACGGTGGAAACGGTGGTCGTGGCGCCCGACGATCCGCGCCACTGGGCCGACGCCCTCGCCACCCTCACCGCACACGCCACCGCGCACCCCACCGCGCCCGTCGTCGGCGTGCTCTCGCTGCTCGCCCGCGACGAGGCCGCCGGGCTGCACCGCACCCTGCGGCTGATCCAGGGCCTGGAGGCGGCGGGGCTGTTCGCGCCGCTGTGGTGTGTCACCCAGGGCGCGGTGTCCGTAGGCGACCACGATCCGCTGACCGGCCCGGCGCAGGCGCTGGTCTGGGGTCTGGGCCGGGTGGCGGCGCAGGAACTCGCCACCCGCTGGGGCGGGTTGGTGGATCTGCCCCAGGATCTGGACGAACGGACGGCGGCCCGGCTCTGCGCCGTACTGGCCGCCGACCGCCACGAGGACCAGGTCGCGGTCCGCGCCACCGGGATCCTCGGGCGCCGTATCGTCAGGGCGCCGCGACTCGGCGATGGGCTCGGCGACGCGCTCGGCGATGGGCTCGGCGATGCGTTCGACGACGGCTGGTCCCCCGGCCCGGGGACGGTCCTGATCACCGGTGGCACCGGCGCCCTCGGCAGCCAGGTGGCCCGTCGGCTCGCGGCCCGTGGTGCCGAGCATCTGCTGCTCATCAGCCGTCGCGGGGACACCGCGCCGGGAGCGGACGAGCTGGTGGCCGAGCTGACCGCCTCGGGGGCCAAGGCGACCGTGGCGGCCTGCGATGTCGGGGACGCCGACGCGCTCCGCGCGCTTCTGGCGTCGATTCCGGCCGCGTACCCGCTGACCTCGGTGTTCCACACGGCGGCCGTCCTGGACGACGCCGCCATCACCTCCCTCGCCCCCGAGCAGGTGGACCGGGTGCTACGGGTCAAGGCGGATGCGGCGTGGCGGCTGCACGAGCTGACCCAGGACCTGGAGCTGTCCGCGTTCGTGCTGTTCTCCTCCCTGGCGGGCACCGTGGGCATGGTGGGCCAGGGCAACTACGCGCCCGCCAACGCCTATATGGATGCCCTGGCCCGCCACCGCCGCGCGCGGGGGCTGGTGGCCACCTCCGTGGCCTGGGGTTCCTGGGCGCAGGGCGGTATGGCCGAACGGGACGCGGTCACCGAGCTGCGGCTGCGCCATGGCGTACCGCTGCTGCCGCCGGAGTCGGCACTCCTCGCGCTGGAAGCCGCGCTGGCGGACGACGAAACGTCCCTGGTGATCGCCGACATCGACTGGGACCGCTTCGCCCACGCCTACACCGCGGCCCGCCCCAGCCACCTCCTCGATGAGATCCCCGAGGCCCGGCGGGCGCTCGGCGCGGTCGAGGGTGCGGGGGCCGGGGCGCCGGGCGGCGGCGTCGGTACGGGCGGTACGGTGGCGGCCCTGCGCGACCGGCTCGCCGACGCGAAGCCCGAGGAGCGCGAACGGCGGCTCCTCGAGACCGTACGCGGCCAGGTGGCCGCCGTCCTCGGCCATGACTCGGCCGAGGCCGTGGCCACCAGGCGGCCGTTCCTGGAACTCGGCCTGGACTCGGTCACGGCGGTGGAGCTGCGCAACCGGCTCGGGAGCGTCACGGGGCTCCGGCTGCCCGCCACCGTGATCTTCGACTTCCCGACCGTCGCCGAGCTCGTCGACTATCTGTACGCACAGCTCTTCACCGGCATCGGCGACGGCCCGTACGACGACCCGCACGCCGGCGGCCAAGCTGCCACGAGCGACGGCTCCGCCGAACTCGACGGCTTGGAGCGGCTGTTGGGCACGCTGCCGAGCGACGCCCCCGCCCGTTCCGAGATCGCCGACCGGCTGCGCCGGCTGCTCCGGTCCGCCGTGGACGCCATGGACGCCGTAGCCACCGTGGACACCGCCGAGGAGCCGGTGACGTCCGAGGATCTCGAAGCGGCCACCAACGACGAGCTCTTCGACTACATCGAGAAGGAGTTCGGGATCTCCTGATCCCCTTCCCGCCCCAACCCGCTGACCAGCCGGTCTGTCCGCCATACCCACCTCACACCGCCGACTCTTCGCATGGAGCCCCGACATGGACGATGTGCACAAGCTCCGCCACTATCTGACCCGGGTCACCGCGGAGCTCAAGGAGACGCGGGCGCAACTGCGGGTGGCGGAGTCGGCGGCCGCCGAGCCGGTGGCGATCGTCGGGATGAGCTGCCGCTACCCCGGCGGAGTGGCCTCGCCCGAGGCGCTGTGGGAGCTCGTCGAAGGTGGCGGGGACGCCATTTCCGGGTTCCCGGCCGACCGTGGCTGGGATCTGGCGGGGCTGGTCGACCCGGGCGGCGAACGGCCGGGCACCTCGTACACCGCCGAGGGCGGATTCCTGCACACCGCCGGCGAGTTCGACGCCTCCTTCTTCGGCATCTCACCGCGCGAGGCGATGGCGATGGACCCCCAGCAGCGGCTGCTGCTGGAGACGTCCTGGGAGCTGTTCGAGCGCGCGGGGATCGACCCGGTGTCGCTGCGCTCCAGCCGGACCGGGGTGTTCATCGGCGCCAGCTTCCATGACTACGGCAGCAGGCTGCCCGCGATCCCGGAGGAGGTCGAGGGCCATGCCATGACCGGTGTCGCGGGCAGTGTCGTCTCCGGGCGCATCGCCTACACCTTCGGGCTGACCGGCCCGGCCCTCACCGTGGACACCGCGTGTTCGTCCTCGCTGGTGGCGCTGCACCTGGGGGTGCGGGCGCTGCGCGACGGCGAGTGCGGGATGGCGGTCGTCGGCGGTGTCGCCGTGATGTCCACGCCGGATCTTTTCACCGAGTTCAGCAGGCAGCGGGGGCTGGCCCGGGACGGCCGGTGCAAGGCGTTCTCCGCCGCCGCGGACGGCATGGGCGCGGCGGAGGGCGTGGGGCTGCTGCTGGTGGAACGGCTGTCCGACGCCCGCCGCAACGGCCACCAGGTGCTGGCCGTCATCCGGGGCTCGGCGGTCAACCAGGACGGCGCCTCCAACGGCCTCACCGCGCCCAACGGCCCCGCCCAGCGGCGGGTGATCCAGGACGCGCTGGCCGACGCGGGCGTGGCCTCGTCCGAGGTGGATGTGATCGAGGCGCACGGGACCGGTACGGCGCTGGGCGACCCCATCGAGGCANGTGAAATCCAACCTCGGCCACACCCAGGCCGCGGCGGGCGTGGCCGGTGTGATCAAGATGGTCATGGCGATGCGCCATGACGTCGTGCCACGCACCCTGCACGTGGACGAGCCGACGCCACATGTGGACTGGGCCTCCGGCGCGGTGGAACTGGTGACGGAGAACGCGCCCTGGCCCGAGGCCGAACGGGCACGCCGCGCGGCGGTGTCGTCGTTCGGGGTCAGCGGCACCAACGCCCATGTGATCCTCGAAGCGGCCCCGACGGCGGACACCACGTCCCCGTCCACCCCCACGGAGGGCGTGCTGCCGTGGGTGATCTCGGCACGCTCCGAACCCGCGCTACGAGCACAGGCAGCGCAGTTGCGTGCGTTCGTGGCCACGAACGACCGGCATCTCGCCGACATCGGCTCGACGCTGGCACGGCACCGTGCCGCGCTGGAGCACCGCGCGGTGGTCGTGGCCGCCGACCGGGACACCTTCCTGTCCGGGCTGGACGCCATCGCCACCGGCGACCCCGCCCCCCACGTGGTCAGCGGAGTGGTCCCGGGCGAGCCACCGTCCGGTGCGGTGTTCGTCTTTCCGGGGCAGGGGTCGCAGTGGGTCGGCATGGCCGCCGAACTGCTCGACTTCTCAACGGCGTTCGCCGAATCCATCGACCGGTGCGCCCAGGCCCTCGCCCCGCATATCGAGTGGAATCTCCTCGACGTCCTGCGCGAGACCTCGGACGACACCGCGCTGGAACGGGTGGACGTGGTCCAGCCCGCCCTCTGGGCCGTCATGGTCTCCCTCGCCGAGGTGTGGCGTTCGCTCGGCATCGAGCCCGCCGCCGTCATCGGCCACTCGCAAGGTGAGATCGCCGCCGCATGCGTAGCCGGGGCACTCACGCTCGACGACGGCGCACGGCTCGTGGCCCTGCGCAGCCGCCTCATCGCCCAGGAACTGGCCGGACACGGCGGCATGGTCTCCCTCGCCACCTCCGCCGACCAGGCTCGCGAGTTGCTGACGGGCCACGACGACGTCTGGATCGCCACCGTCAACGGCCCGACCTCCACCGTCATCGCCGGGAGCCCGAGCGGGCTCGCCGAGGTGACCGCAGCCGCCGAGAACGCCGGGGTGCGCGCCCGCACCATCCCGGTCGACTACGCGTCCCACACGCCCCACGTCGACCGCATCCGGGAACAGCTCCTCCAACTCGCCGCGCCCATCACCCCCCGCGCCGGGCATGTGCCCCTGTACTCCACCGTCACCGCCGCCCCCATCGACGGCGAAGCCCTCGACGCCGAGTACTGGTACCGCAACCTCCGCGAAC
>NZ_JACVYG010000052.1:0-65258 GCF_014712245.1 Streptomyces sp. 5-10 | reverse complement strand
ACGCCGTCCCCACCCTCCGCCGCGACCACGGCGACACCCAACAACTCCTCACCGCCCTCGCCACCCTCTGGACCCACGGCCTCACCCCCACCTGGCCGACGATCCTCACCCCCACCAACCCCACCCCCACCAACCTCCCCACCTACCCCTTCCAACGCCACCACTACTGGCTTTCGGCGGCCGAGCGGGTCGGGGATCTGGCGGGCACGGGGCTGTCCGTGGTGGGGCATCCGCTGGTGGCGGCCGGGGTGAGCATGGCCGAGGGCGGCGGGTTCGTGTTCACGGGCCGGATCTCCGCCCGTACGCATCCATGGCTGGCCGACCACAGGGTGCTGGACCGGATCCTGGTGCCGGGCGCGGCCCTGCTGGAGCTCGTGCTGGGGGCCGGGCAGCACGTGGGCGCCGAACGGCTGGACGAGCTCGTTCTGCACACCCCGCTGACCCTGCCGTCCGACGACACCGCCGTCGACCTCCAGGTGGGCATCGACGCGGCGGACGAGCGGGGTGCGTGCGCCGTACGGCTGCACTCCCGGCCGCACCGCCCGGGGCAGGACGACGATCCGGCGGACTGGCTGTGTCATGCCACGGGGACACTGACGGCGTCGGCGCCGGGCGATGAGCCCATGGGCGCGGAGCCGGAGGCCGCGGCCCAGTGGCCGCCCACCGGCGCGGAGCTGGTGGACATCGACGCGTTCTACGAGCGGCTGGCGGACCACGGCTATGGTTACGGCCCGGCGTTCCAGGGCGTGCGTGCCGTATGGCGCCGGGGCGAGGAGATGTTCGCCGAGGTGCGGCTTCCGGAGTCGGCCGCCGGTGACGCGGACCGGTTCGGTGTGCATCCGGCGCTGGTGGACGCGGCGTTGCAGACGCGGCTGGTGGCGCTCCTGGAGGGCGAGACGGAGCGGATGATGCCGCTGTCGTTCTCCGGGGCGCGGCTGCATGCCACGGGCGCCACCGTCGCCCGGGTGCGGACAGCGCCCACGGGGCCGGGCGGGCTCTCGGTACGACTGACCGACCTCGCCGGTCTGCCGATCCTCACCGTCGAGGAGGTGGTCTCGCGGCCCCTGACGGCCGACGCGCTGACGGCCGCCACCGGGACGGCCCCGGACGCGCTCTTCGAGGTCACATGGGTGCCACTGCCCCTGCGGCCGTCCGAGGCCACGGAGTCCATGGCGGCGCTCGGCACTGCCCTGTCCGACGCCGCCGTCACGCTCGACACCCCCGGCGCACCCGACGCCCCCGTCTATGCGGATGTGGCCGCGCTCCTCGCCGCCGTACGCACCGGCACACCGCTGCCCCCGCTGGTGGTGCTGCCCGCGCGACCGGCCCCATCCCCCGCCGGTGTCGCCGACGTGCCCGCCACCAGCCGCGAGCGCCTGGCGGCCGTGCTGGCGACGGTGCGCGAATGGCTGAGCCACCCCGAACTCGACGGCGCCCGGCTGGCATTGGTGACGCGGGGCGCGGTGGCCGCGTTCCCGGGTGAGCGGGCCGAGCCGGCGCTGGCCGGGGTGCGGGGGCTGTGGCGTTCGGTGTGTTCTGAGCACCCGGGCCGGTTCGCGCAGGTGGATCTGGACGGTGCGCCCGAGTCCGCGGCGGCGCTGACCGCCGCCCTCGCCACCGGTGAGCCCGAGCTCGTGGTGCGCGCCGGAGCGGCGTCCGTGCCACGGCTGGGCCGGGTCTCGTCGTCGGACGCCGGAGTGCTGGCGGCCCCCGAAGGGGCCTGGAGCCTGGAGCTGGACACCGGAGGCACCGTGGACGGGCTGCGGCTGGTGCCCGCCCCGGGTGTCGAGGAGCCCCTGGCCCTGGGCCAGGTGCGGATCGCGGTACGCGCCACGGGCGTCAACTTCCGTGATGTCCTCGTCTCGTTGGGCGTCGTCCCCAGCGGTGACCCCAGCGGTGAGCCCAGCGGTGCCCCCAGCGGTGAGGGGCTGTTCGCGGCCGAGGGCGCCGGTGTGGTGCTGGAGGTCGGCCCCGGTGTGGACGGCCTCGCGGTGGGCGACCGGGTGATGGGGCTGGTGTCGGGCGCGTATGCGGGCCCCGTGGCGGTGGCCGACGCCCGGATGGTCGTACGGATGCCCCACGGCTGGACGTTTCCGCAGGCGGCGTCGGTGCCCGCCGCGTTCCTGACCGCGTACTACGCCCTGGTCGAGCTGGCCCGGGTGCGCGCGGGCGAGTCGGTGCTGGTGCACGCCGCCGCGGGTGGCGTGGGAATGGCGGCGGTACGGCTGGCGCGCCATCTCGGGGCCGAGGTGTACGCCACCGCGAGCCAGCCCAAGTGGCCCGTGGTGCGCGGCATGGGCGTTCCGGCCGAGCGGGTGGCGTCCTCGCGCACCCTGGAGTTCGCCGACCGCTTCCTGACCGCGACCGGTGGCCGGGGCGTGGATGTCGTACTGAACTGCCTGACCGGGGAGTTCATCGACGCCTCGCTGACGCTGCTGCCGCGCGGCGGCCGGTTCATCGAGATGGGCAAGACGGATGTCCGGGACGCCGAGGAGGTGGCCGCGCGATGGCCGGGCGTCGGCTATCGGGCATTCGACCTCGCCGAGGCCGGGGCGGAGCGGCTGGGCGCGATGCTGGCCCATCTCGCCGAGCTGTTCGAGGCGGGGGTGCTGGCGCCGCTGCCGGTGACGGCGTGGGACACCCGCCGGGCGCGCGAGGCGTTCCGCCACGTCAGCCAGGCGCGCCACACCGGGAAGGTGGTGCTCACCCCGCCCCGGGACGCGATCGACGGCACCGTGCTGATCACCGGTGGTACGGGGGTCATCGGCTCGGCGGTGGCCCGGCATCTGGTCACCGGCCATGGCGTCACCGACCTCGTCCTCGTCGGCCGCCGGGGGCCGGACGCCCCCGGAGCCCGCGAACTCATGGCCGAGCTGCGCGAGTTGGGCGCCACGGCCCGGGTGGTGGCGTGTGATGTGTCCGACCGCGCGGCGCTGGGCGCGTTGCTGGACGGCCTGCCGGGGCTGCGCGGTNCGCGTTGCTGGACGGCCTGCCGGGGCTGCGCGGTGTGGTGCACGCGGCCGGGGTGCTGGACGACGGTGTGGTCTCCGCGCTGACCCCCGAGCGGCTGGACACCGTGCTGCGCCCCAAGGCGGACGCGGCCTGGTATCTGCACGAGCTGACCCGGGACCGGGATCTGGCGCTGTTCGCGCTCTTCTCCTCCGCCGCCGGGGTGCTGGGCTCGGCGGGCCAGGGCAACTACGCGGCCGCCAACGCGTTTCTGGACGCCCTCGCCCGGCACCGCCGCGACCAGGGCCTGCCCGCACACGCGCTCGCCTGGGGCCTGTGGGGCGAACGCGGCGCGATGACCGGTGGCCTGGCCGCCACCGACCTGGACCGGATGCGCCGTCAGGGCGTGCGGCCGCTCACCACGGACCAGGGGCTGGCGCTCTTCGACGCGGCCATACGGGCGCCCCGCGCGCTCAGCGTTCCGGTGCGGCTGGACGTGGCCGCCCTGCGCCGCCACGGCGAGCCCGCGCCGCTGCTGCGCGGGCTGGTCCGTACGACGACGGTCCGGCGCGGCGCCGCCAACACGACCACGGGCGGTGGCGGGCTGCGGGATCGCCTGGCCGCGCTGACCCCGGCGGAGCGCGAGCGCACGCTGAGCGACCTCGTACGGGCCCAGGCCGCCGTGGTGCTCGGGCATGCGGGCGGTGACGCGGTGGCCGGGGACCGCTCCTTCAGGGACCTGGGCTTCGACTCCCTGACGGCCGTGGAGTTGCGCAACCGGCTCGGCACGGCCACCGGGCTGCGGCTTCCGGTGACCACCGTCTTCGACCATCCCACCCCGGCCGCGCTGGTGGCCGAGCTGCTGCGGCTCCTGGCGCCGGACGGCGAGGCCACCGCCGCCCGGCCCGCCGCCCCCGCCCCGGCCGCCCGCGCCACCGCGGCGGCCGAGGGCGACGACCCGATCGCGATCGTCGGGATGAGCTGCCGCTTCCCCGGCGGGGTGCGCTCGCCCGAGGAGCTGTGGCGGCTGCTCGCCGAAGGGCGGGACGCCATTGGCCCCTTCCCCGACGACCGCGGCTGGCACGGCGAGCTGGGCCGCCCCGGCGCGCCCCGGACCCATGCGCCGGCCGGTGGCTTCCTGTACGACGCGGCCGACTTCGACGCCGAGTTCTTCGGCATCTCGCCCCGAGAGGCGCTGGCCACGGACCCCCAGCAGCGGCTGTTGCTGGAGACCACCTGGGAGGCGTTCGAACACGCGGGCATCGACCCCACCGCGCTGCGCGCCACCCCGACCGGGATCTTCGCGGGGCTGATCTACCACGACTACGCCACGCGCTTCCCCGATCAGCTGGCCGACGGCTTCGAGGGCTATCTCGGCAACGGCAGCGCGGGGAGCGTGGCCACCGGCCGGGTCGCCTACACCCTCGGCCTCGAGGGCCCGGCCGTCACCGTGGACACCGCGTGCTCCTCGTCCCTGGTGGCGCTGCACCTGGCCGCGCAGGCGGTACGGCAGGGCGAATGCGCCCTCGCGGTGGCCGGTGGGGTGACGGTCATGTCGACCCCGCGGCCGATCGTCGAGTTCAGCCGGGTCGGCGGGCTCGCCCCCGACGGGCGCTCCAAGGCGTTCGCCGCCGAGGCCGACGGGATGGGCTTCGCCGAGGGCGTCGGCATGCTGGTGGTCGAGCGGCTGTCCGACGCCCGCCGCCACGGCCACCGGGTGCTGGCGCTGCTCCGGGGCTCCGCGCTCAACCAGGACGGCGCGTCCAACGGCCTCACCGCGCCCAGTGGCCCGGCCCAACAGCGCGTCATCCGGCAGGCGTTGGCGAACGCGGGGCTCACGGCGGCCGATGTGGACGTGGTCGAGGCGCATGGCACGGGGACATCGCTGGGCGACCCGATCGAGGCGCAGGCCCTGCTCGCCACGTACGGCCGGGACCGGCCCGCCGACCGGCCGGTGGTGCTGGGCTCGGTGAAGTCCAACCTCGGCCACACCCAGGCGGCGGCCGGGGTCGCGGGTGTCATCAAGATGGTGCTGGCCCTGCGGCACGGCGTCGTCCCCCGCACCCTGCACGCGGAACGCCCCACCGAGCGGGTGGACTGGACGGCCGGGGCGCTGCGGCTGGCCGCCGAGAACGAGCCCTGGCCCGCGGCCGATGCGCCCCGGCGCGGCGCGGTGTCGTCGTTCGGCATCAGCGGCACCAACGCCCATGTGATCCTGGAGGAGGCGCCGGACGCCGACATGGCCACCGAGCCGACGCCGGTGCCGGTGCCGGTGGCGGTGCCGTGGGTGCTCTCGGCGAAGAGCGCCGACAGCCTGCGCGACCAGGCCCGCCGACTGCGGGAGCGGCTGGCCGCCGAACCGGATCTGGCGCCCGTCGACGTGGCCCGCTCACTGCTGTCCCGGGCCGTCTTCGACCGGCGCGCCGTGGTGATCGGCCACACCCGGGAGGACTTCCTGGACCGGCTGGCGGCGCTCGGCCGTGGCGAACCGGCCACCGGTGTGGTGCGGGGCGTGTCCACCGACGGGTCCCTCTCCGCCGACCGGGCGGGGCCGGTGTTCGTGTTCCCCGGGCAGGGCTCGCAGTGGGCCGGGATGGCGGCCGAACTCCTCGACGCCTCAGCCGAGTTCGCGGAGTCGTTCGACGCCTGCGCCCGGGCGCTGGCCCCGTATGTCGAGTGGTCGCCGCTCGATGTGGTGCGCGGACGCCCCGGCGCGCCGTCGCTGGACCGGGTCGATGTGGTGCAGCCGGTGCTCTGGGCCGTCATGGTGTCCCTGGCGCGGGTGTGGCGGTCCCATGGGGTCGAGCCCGCCGCGGTGGTGGGGCATTCGCAGGGCGAGCTGGCGGCGGCGTGTGTCGCGGGGGTGCTCTCGCTGGAGGACGCCGCCCGTGTCGTCGCGCTGCGCAGCCGGCTGATCGGGAGTGAACTGGCCGGGCGGGGTGGCATGGTCTCGCTGCCCGTGCCGGTGGACGAGGCCGGGAAGCTGGTGGCGCCCTGGGGCGAGCGGATCTGCGTGGCCACCGTGAACGGGCCCGGCTCGACCGTGGTGGCCGGGGACGCGACGGCGCTGGACGAGCTGATGGCGGCGTGTGAACGGGACGGGGTGCGGGCGCGCCGCGTCCCGGTGGACTACGCCTCGCACACCCCACAGGTCGAACGGATCCGTGAGCGGCTGCTGGAGCTGGCCGCGCCCCTCACGCCCCGCCCCGGCGCGGTGCCGATGTACTCGACGGTGACCGGCGCGCGCCTCGACGGCGCGAGCGCCGACGCGGAGTACTGGTACCGCAACCTCCGCGAGACCGTGCGGTTCGAGCAGGCGACCCGCGCCCTGGCCGACGCCGGGCACACGGTGTTCATCGAGGTGAGCCCGCACCCGGTACTGATCCCCGGGATCGAGCAGACGGTCGAGCGGACGCTCCAGGACGCTTCGGCGGACCGCGCGGCCGTGGTGGTGGGCACGCTGCGGCGGGACCAGGGCGGCCGGGAGCGGCTGCTCACGGCGCTGGCTGAGCTGTTCGTGGCCGGTGGCACGGTGGCGTGGACAAACACGTTCGAGGGCGGGCGGCCGGTCGATCTGCCGACGTACGCCTTCCGCGCGCGGCGATACTGGCTGGACGCGCCCGAGCGCACCGGGGACGTGGGCGGCGCCGGGCTCACGGCGGTGGACCATCCGCTGCTGGCGGGGGCGGTGGCCCCGGCCGGGAGCGACACGGTGCTGTTCACCGCGCGGCTGTCGCAGACCACTCACCGCTGGCTCGCCGACCACGCGGTGCTGGGCGGTGTGGTGCTGCCCGGCAGTGTGTTCCTCGACTGGGCGCTGTACGCGGGGAGTACGGTCGGCTGCCCGCACCTGCCCGAACTCACCCTCCAGGAGCCGCTGTTCCTGCCCGCTACCGAGGCGGCCCACCTGCAGATCCAGGTGGGCGAGCCCGATGACGAGGGCCGACGGGAGCTCACCGTGCACTCCCGCCGCGAGTCGGTGGCCGGGGACACGGCAGCGGGCTGGACGTGCCACGTACGGGCCGTCGTGGCACCGGATCCGGCGGGCCCGGAGAGCGGTCAGGAGGGCGGTCAGGAGGGTGGTGGCGCGGCCGCGTTCGCGGAGATGGCGGGCGTCTGGCCGCCGCCCGGTGCCCGTGCCGTCGACCTGACGGGCTTCTACGACCGGCTGGCGTCGGACGGCTTCGACTACGGCCCGTCCTTCCGCGGCCTGCGGTCGGCGTGGCGGCGCGACGGGGACGTCTTCGCGGAGGTGGCGCTGGGCGAGGGGGCCGGTGGTGGGCCGGTGGACGGCTTCGCGCTGCACCCCGCGCTGCTCGACACCGCCCTGCACGCGATCGGCCTCGGCGGGTTCTACGACCAGGCGGAGTCGGCGGGCGCGCCGATCCGGATGCCGTTCTCCTGGACCGGCGTCCGGCTGCACTCCGCCCCGGACACCGCCCCACCCGGCACCGTACGGGTACGGGTACGGCTGTCCGCCGTCGGTCCGGATGCCATCGGTGTCCATCTCACGGGCGACGACGGCCAACCCCTCGCTCGCATCGATGAGTTGACGCTGCGGCCGGTGTCCGCGGACCGGTTGCAGGCGGCCGCGGAGGAGCGCGCGGCCCGTCCCGTACGGCGCGAACGGCCCAGCCCCCGGCCGCAGGACACCGCCGCCGCCCAGCGCGTCCTGGACGCCGCGCCCGAGGAGCGGGAGCGGCTGCTGGCGGACCTCGTCCGGGAGCAGTTGCGCGCGGTGCTCCACCACGAGGCGGACGCGGAGATCGGCCCGGACACCGAGTTCCTGGCGCTCGGCATGGACTCGGTGCGCGGGATCGATCTGCGCGACCGGCTCGCCACGCTGCTCGGGCTCCGGCTGTCGGCCACGGCGACGTTCGAGCACTCGACCGTGGACCGGCTCGCCGGGCACCTGGCCGCGCTGGTGGCCGGCCGGGCCGCCGCCGGGCCGAGCGCCCCCGTGACCGAGGAAGCCGCCGCCCCGGAGCAGAACACGCTGGAGCGGGCCACGCCCGAGCAGGCCACGTCGGACCAGGCCACGTCGGACCAGGCCAGGTCGGATGGCTCCGCGCCGCCGCCGTCCGCCATCGAGCTGGAGCTGGCGAAGGCCACCGCGGCCCCGGAGTCGGACCCCTACGACAGCCTCACCACCCTCTACCACCAGGCGTACGCCAGCGGCCGGGCCCAGTCGGTGGGCATGGCGCTCATCCAGGCCGCGGGCCGACTCCGGCCGTCCTTCACCGCCGAGGACGCCGCCGCCCACATCCTCCCGCCGGTGAAGATGGCGAGCGGCGACGGCACCCGGGCCACGCTGGTGTGCCTGCCCGCCATCACCGCCACCGCCGGGCCGATCCAGTACGGGATGATGGCGCAGATGTTCGAGGGCAGGCGGGATGTGCTCTCGCTGGTCAACCCCGGCTACCTCGAAGGCGAGTTGGTGGCCGACAGCTTCGACGCCCTGATCGAGCTGCACCTCCACCAACTGCGCGCGGCCGTCGGCACCGAGCGCTACGTCCTGGTCGGCCACTCCATGGGCGGGCTGCTCGCCTACGCCCTGGCGGAGCGGGCCGAGAGCGCGGGGCTGCCGCCCGGCGCGGTCGTGCTGCTCGACACCTTCGAGGCCACCCACCAGTTCTCCGAGAAGACCCACATCGCGCTGAACGAGGGCCTGGACTCCCGGGAGCAACTGCTCGGCGACTTCGCGCTGACCGGCGCGAAGCTCTCGGCGAGCGGGCGCTACAACGCGCTGCTGATGGAGGAGTGCGCCCTGCGGCCCGTCCAGAGCCCGACGTTCTTCCTGAGCGCGGCCGAGCCCATGCCCCACCAGGACGAGGGGTTCGAGGGCGACGCGTGGCGCGCGTCCTGGCCCTTCCCGCACACCGCCCGGGCCACCCCGGGAGACCACTTCACGATCATGGAGCACCACCTCCCCGAGACCACGGAGGCCATCGAGAACTGGCTCGCCGAACGCGGTCTGTGACCGAGTGCTGCCTAACGGGTGTCCGACGGATCGTGACGCCTGCGGCGGGCCGCCCCCTCCCCGCCCCTTCCCGAAACTGGGGCTCCGCCCCAGACCCCTGGGGTCCAGGGGCGAAGCCCCTGGTAACGGGAAGGGGCGGGGAGGGGAAAGATCCGCCGGACGGGGCAGGGCGCGGCGCGGTCAGCGCACCGGGTGGTCGTCGTCCGCCGCGGTGTCGCCCCTGGCCGTGGCGTCGTCCTGGGCGGCGGTGCTGTCCGTGGCGCCGCCCGCGCCGTCCGCCGCGGACCGTACCTCCGGACGCCTCGGCCCCTGCCGGGGTGTCCGGGGCTCGCCGGTCGCCTTCCCCGACGGCTGTGTCCCCGTGGGCTGCGCCTTCCCCGTGCGCTGTTCGGCGGGCTGACCGGCGGGCTTCCCGACCTTCCCGGCCCTCCCGGCGGCCTTCTCCCCCGGCTTCTCGCCTGGCTTCTCGCCCGCCTCGCGCTTCGTGTGCAGCCGGGAGCGTATGTCGCCGTGCGGCAGGAACTGGGCCCAGCGCTCGGGGAACTCCGACGGCGGGGTGATCTCCGCCGCGCCGTCGTCCGCCGTCCGCTGGTCCTTCGCCCGCAGACGGGCCGTCTCCTCCCGGGCGCGGGAGGCGCGCTCCGCGCGCGCGGCGGCCGTGGCCACCGAGGGCCAGACCCGGTCGATCGCGGCGTTGACCGCCGCCCCGACCAGCACCGCGAAGGCGGACACCCCGATCCACAGCAGCACCGCCACGGGCGCGGCGAGCGAGCCGTAGATCGTCGGGCCCTCGACCGTATGCACCAGGTAGATCCGCAGCAGGAAGCTGCCCAGCACCCACATCGCGAGGGCCACCAGCGCCCCCGGGATGTCCTCCGGCCACGGCGAGCGCACCGGCACGGACACGTGGTAGAGCGTGGTGAGGAAGGCGATGGACAGCAGGATCACCACCGGCCAGTAGAGGACCGGTACGAGATCCCCGCTCGACGGCAGCAGGTCCACCACCGCCTCAGGACCGATCACCATCAGCGGCAGCGCCACCGCCCCGACCAGGAGCGCCACCAGATAGAGCAGGAAGGACAGCAGGCGGGTCCTGACGATCCCGCGCTTCCCCTCCAGCCCGTACATGATGGTGATGGTGTCCACGAACACGTTCACCGCGCGGGAGCCGGACCACAGGGCGATGGCGAAGCCCAGCGAGATCACATCGGGGCGCCCGCCCTTGATCACATCGTCCAGCAGCGGCCGGGCGATCTCCTTGACGCCCCGGTCGGACAGCACGGTCGCGGAGGCGTCGAGGATGTTCTGCCGGATGGTGGCCACCGTGTCGGTGCTGGTCCAGGCGTCGAAGTAGCCGAGCAGCCCGATCAGGCCGAGCAGCAGCGGGGGCAGCGACAGCAGGGTGAAGAAGGCCGCTTCGGCGGCCAGCCCGGTGACCCGGTACTCCATACAGGAATGGATCGTGTCCTTCAGCAGCAGCCAGACCATCCTGCGCTTGGACACATTGCGGTACAGGGCGCGGGCCTTGCGGAGCCGGCCGGACGGCTTCGATGTTTCTTCTGCTGGCTGCACCTTCTCACCGTATCGGGGGTCTTCACCGCCGCTCATCCGGTGACCAGGCCGAATCGCCGCAAAAGGTCGCCGCGCAGGCATGGGCGGAGGGGATGCCGCGCCGACTCGGCACCACCCTCCGCCCGCCGGGCCCACTGTCCGTGCCGGATACAGCCATGCGCAAAGGTTGCGCCGCGTTGCAGCCGTCCGGACGGTCGGTGGGAGGGTCGGGGGCCGAGGGCCGAGGGTCAGCAGCCTCCGCAGTTGTAGTAGGTCACGTCCCAGTGGTTGCTCTCACGGGCGTAGATGTTGCCCGAGCCGGACTTGTACTGCTGGGCGCCGTCACCGGGGCGCGGGCCGATGTTGGTGAAGGTGCCGGTGATGTAGTTGCTGAGGCAGCTGGTGGGGCTGAAGTCCAGCTTGTAGCCGTTCCAGTGGCTGTACGTACCGGAGGCGTGCCCGGTCTCCGTGCCGCCGGTGATGGTGAGGGCACAGCCGGTGGCCCCCTTCAGGGTGATGGCACCCTGCACGGTGGTCAGGTTGATCTGCTCGAACGAGGTACAGGTGGGGTTGTTGCGGTCCGAGCAGCCCCCGCTGGAGGTCCAGGAGATCCCGGCGCCGCGCAGCCGGTTCGCCGCGTCGGAGTGGCTGAGCTTGGTCACCGCGGCGGCGGAGGGCGCCTGGGCGGCCACCGGGGCGCTGGGGGCGGCCACCGCGCTCTGGGCGGTGAGAACGGTGGTGGCGAGAACCGCGCCGCCGAGCAGGGCGCCGAGTCTGATCCGGGTGCTGGTCACAGCCATGGTCGTCTTCGTCTCCTTCGTCTGCGGATCCGTGAACCGTCGAGGACGGCGGCAGCACGATCCCAGCCCTTCGGGGCGGGTGGGCGACTCACCGGGGAATTCGGGACAGCGGGATCGGAAACCGTCTTTGAGCTGCGGGGACGGCGGGCGCTGGGACGCCCGCTGGGATGCCGGGCGGCGATCAGCTCCCCGTGGCAGCCCTGGTTTCCCCGGCGCGGTAGGCGCGGTCGCAGGCCTTCCAGGCGCTGAAGTCTTTGGTGAGCGCCCACAGCCGATGGGCCGCCCGGATGTTCCAGTCCGGGTCCAGCGCCTGCTCCCGGGTGCCGCCCAGCTTGCGCAGCGTGCCGTCGTACAGCTGGAAGACGCCCCAGTTCCGGGTGGCGTTGGAGTTGGGCAGGGTATAGAGGGGATCGAGGTACGAGGCGCAGTCCGCGATGCCGACCGCGCGCTCGGGGTCCTCGGTGAAGACCTCGCGGATGCGCCGGGCGACCCGGTCCGGTGTCCAGGTGTCGAGCGGCTTGCCCTCGCTCTCGTACAGCGCCCGTTTGGTCCCCTCGTCCACCGACCCGTTGGGCGTCAGCCCGCTGCGGAGCTGGAACACCACGACACGCATCTGGGTGACCGGTCCGAACGCCCCGTCGACGTCGAGCCTGCCGCCCGCGCGGGCGAGCAGCGACTGGACCTCGTGCACACACGTGTCCGCCTGCCCCATGCTCACCACGACCGGGCAGCGGGAGGACAGCAGCAGCCGGCCGTCCGAGGACCCGCCCGGCCCGTCCGCCCCGCCCGACGACGTCAGCGCCTTCCCCCACAGCGCGGCCGCCACCCCGGCGACGGCGAACACGGCCAGGGCGAGTACGGCGAGCAGTGGCCGACGACGCGGCGGCGACGCGGCAGACCCGGGCTCCGGGCCCGGGACTGGAGCAGCACGCGGCGGCTCCGGGGCAGGGGCCAGTGCCGGAGCAGCACGCAGGGACTCCGGCCCGGAATCCGGCTCCGGCTCGGACCCGGGCACCAGCTCCGGCTCGGGTTCAGGCTCTGGCCCCGACTCCGCCCCCGTCTCGGCATCCGACCCACCCGCCGTCTCGACGCGTGAGACGACCGACCCGGCGGCCCCAGCGCGCCCCGCCGACACCGCGGCCGGCGCCCGCGAAACGGCCCGCTTGCGCTCCGCATCCGCCAGTACCCACCGCCGATGCAGCTCCAGCAGCTCCTCAGCGTCGGCCCCGCACACCTTGCCGAACCGCGCGAGCACGTCGTAGTCGCCGGGCACGCTCGCCCCCGAGCAGTAGCGGTGGAGCGCCGACGCGCTCACCCCGCTGCGCGCCGCCAGCGCCGCGTAGCTGCGGTTCGCCCTCCCCTTGAGCTCGCGCAACAGCTCCGCGAACTCCTCCACATCCCCGTTCCCGGACACCCCGACCCCGCCCTCCCCGCTTGAGCGATACCCGTCAAGGCGAGTCAACGGCGTCCATGGTTATCTGTCCACCGTGACTACCACCGTGACCACCTGGCACCTGGAGCAGACCGCTCCTTCCGATCTCAGCCCGGCGCAGGAGCCGCCCGCCACGGCCGGGGTGCGGATCGCCCGGGCCGAGGTGCCGAGCCCCGAGTTCAGCCACTTCCTCTACACGGCGGTGGGCTCGGACGTGGCGTGGACCGACCGGCTGGTGTGGTCGCGGGAGGCGTGGGAGGAGTATCTGCACCGGCCCGGCGTGGAGACCTGGGTGGCGTACGAGCGCGGGACCCCGGCCGGGTACATCGAGCTGGAGGGCCAGGACGAGGGCGTGGTGGAGATCGTGTACTTCGGTCTGCTGCCCGCCTTCCGGGGCCGCCGCATCGGCGGGCACCTGCTGACCTGGGGGACCTCCCGCGCCTGGGACATGGCCGACCGGTGGCCGGACCGGGTGCCGACCAAGCGGGTGTGGCTGCACACCTGCAGCAAGGACGGGCCGTACGCACTGGACAACTACCGCCGCCGGGGCTTCAGGGTGTTCGACGTCAAGACATCGGAAGAGGAGTGACCAACGCCACAGCGTCTTGCAGTGCGAGACAGATACGTCCGAATAATGGATAAAGGTGGACTCGTCAGAGACCACCATGCGACGCTTCCCTCATGTCTCGAGCTGGAATTGCCTTGGTGAGTCGACGCCACGTCGACCTCGGCCGCATGTCCAGCGCGATCTGTCCGGCGGGCTGACCCGCACCTCGACAGGGCCGTCACCAAGGCCCCGGGCAGCACCACCGCATCTTCCGCACGCCCCCGACGACGTGGGCGGGCGCGCACGCCTCGACACTCCCCGCCGCATGCCGCACCGGTCACCGCCGTAGCCCCTGCCCGCCTGCGCATGCGCAGGTCAGACGGTGCGCGCGCACGTACTACCCGCCGCACCTGAGCCGCTCAGAAGGACACACACCGCCATGGCTGCCACCCCGGAACGCGCAAGCGCTACGCCCCGCCGCAAGGCCGGACGCCACCGCGGCGAAGGCCAGTGGGCCGCGGGGCACTTCACCCCTCTCAACGGCAACGAGCAGACCAAGAAGGACGATGACGGTCTCAATGTGCGGACACGCATTGAGACGATCTACGCCCACCGCGGCTTCGACTCCATCGACGGCGCCGATCTGCGCGGCCGGATGCGCTGGTGGGGTCTGTACACCCAGCGCAAGCCCGGGATCGACGGCGGCAAGACCGCGATCCTGGAGCCGGAGGAGCTGGACGACGAGTACTTCATGATGCGGGTGCGGGTGGACGGCGGCCGGCTGACCACCGAGCAGCTGCGGGTCGTCGGCGAGATCTCGGAGGAGTTCGCCCGCGGTACCGCGGACATCACCGACCGGCAGAACATCCAGTACCACTGGATCCGGATCGAGGACGTGCCCGAGATCTGGAAGCGGCTGGAGGCCGTCGGGCTGTCCACCACCGAGGCGTGCGGTGACACCCCGCGTGTGATCATCGGCTCGCCGGTGGCGGGGATCGCCGAGGACGAGATCATCGACGGCACCTCCGCCATCGAGGAGATCCACCGGCGCTACATCGGCAGCAAGGAGTTCTCCAACCTGCCGCGCAAGTTCAAAACCGCGATCTCCGGCTCGCCGGTGCTCGACGTGGTGCACGAGATCAACGACGTCGCGTTCGTCGGCGTACGCCACCCCGAGCACGGCCCCGGCTTCGACCTGTGGGTCGGCGGCGGACTTTCCACCAACCCCAAGATCGGCGTCCGGCTCGGCGCCTGGGTCCCGCTGGAGGAGGTCCCGGAGGTCTGGGCCGGGGTCGTCGCCATCTTCCGCGACTACGGCTACCGGCGGCTGCGCACCCGCGCCCGGCTGAAGTTCCTGGTCGCCGACTGGGGCCCGGAGAAGTTCCGCCAGGTGCTGGAGGACGAGTACCTGAAGCGCCCGCTGATCGACGGCCCGGCGCCCGAGCAGCCCGTCCAGCAGTGGCGTGACCACATCGGCGTCCACCGCCAGCGGGACGGCCGCTACTACGTGGGCTTCGCACCGCGCGTCGGCCGGGTCGACGGCGCCACCCTCACCAAGATCGCCGACTTGGCCGAGGCGCATGGCTCCGGGCGGCTGACCACCACCGTCGAGCAGAAGATGATCGTGCTCGATGTGACCGAGGACCAGGTGGATTCGCTGGTCGCCGGGCTGGAGGCGCTGGACCTCCAGGTCAAACCGTCGACGTTCCGGCGCGGCACGATGGCCTGCACCGGTATCGAGTTCTGCAAGCTGGCGATCGTCGAGACCAAGGCGCGCGGCTCCTGGCTCATCGATGAGCTGGAGCGCCGGCTGCCCGGGTTCAACGAGCCGATCACCATCAACCTCAACGGCTGCCCGAACGCCTGCGCCCGTATCCAGGTGGCGGACATCGGCCTCAAGGGCCAGCTGGTCATGGACGCAGGCGGCCAGCAGGTCGA
Organism: Streptomyces sp. 5-10; assembly: GCF_014712245.1. NCBI lineage: Bacteria > Bacillati > Actinomycetota > Actinomycetes > Kitasatosporales > Streptomycetaceae > Streptomyces > Streptomyces sp. 5-10. The sequence goes on along the minus strand of NZ_JACVYG010000052.1, from coordinate 50,061 downwards.
GGGCTACCAGGTGCACCTGGGCGGCGCCCTGGGCCTGGAGCCGGGCTTCGGCCGCAAGGTGCGCGGACTGAAGGTCACCGCCGCCGAGCTCCCCGACTATGTGGAGCGGCTGCTGCGCCGCTTCCAGGAGGAGCGCGAGGACGGCGAGCGCTTCGCCACCTGGGCGGCCAGGGCCGAGGAGGAGGCCCTGACATGAGTGAGCGCTTCGGGATCGAGCGGAGGGCAAAGTGACCGAGCGTGCCGCGCCGTTCTACTGCCCTTACTGCGGGGACGAGGATCTGCGTCCCTCGGAGGAGGGCCATGGCGCGTGGGAATGCGCGTCCTGCAACCGCGCGTTCCGCCTGTCGTTCCTCGGGCTGCTGGCCAAGGGCCTGCGGCGCGACCCGATCGATGAAGGGGGCACGGCGATATGACGACACGGCTTGAGGACACCGATCTCGAAGGGCTCGCCGAGAAGGCGGGCCGCGAGCTCGAGGACGCCCCGGCGCTGGACATCCTGCGCTGGGCGGCGGACACCTTCGGCTCGCGTTTCTGCGTCACCTCCTCGATGGAGGACGCGGTGGTGGCGCACCTCGCCTCCCGCGCCTTCCCCGGTGTCGACGTCGTCTTCCTCGACACCGGCTACCACTTCCCCGAGACCATCGGCACCCGTGACGCGGTGGCGGCCGTGATGGACGTCAACGTCATCACCCTGACCCCGCGCCGGACGGTGGCCGAGCAGGACGCCGAGCACGGCCCCCGGCTGCACGACCGTAACCCCGACCTGTGCTGCGCGCTGCGCAAGGTCCAGCCGCTCGAGGAGGGGTTGCGGGAGTATGACGCCTGGGCCACGGGACTGCGCCGGGACGAATCGCCAACCCGCGCCGATACCCCGGTCGTTGGCTGGGACGCCCGGCGCCGTAAGGTGAAGATCTCCCCGATCGCCCGCTGGACGCAAGCGGATGTCGACGCCTATGTCGCCGAGCACGGCGTGCTGACCAACCCCCTGCTGATGGACGGCTATCCGTCGATAGGCTGCGCGCCCTGCACCCGTCGGGTTCTGGAGGGCGAGGACATCCGGTCCGGCCGCTGGGCGGGGAGCACCAAGACCGAATGCGGGCTGCACGGCTGATGGCTGTCGACCAGGAGAACGAGATGAGCGCCCCCACGACCACCGGTGCCACGGTGTGGCTGACCGGTCTGCCGAGCGCGGGAAAGACCACGATCGCCTATGCGCTGGCCGAGCGGCTGCGCGGCGAGGGCCGCCGGGTGGAGGTGCTCGACGGGGACGAGATCCGCGAGTTCCTCTCCTCGGGTCTGGGTTTCTCCCGCGAGGACCGGCACACCAATGTCCAGCGGATCGGGTTCGTGGCCGAGCTGCTGGCCTCCCACGGGGTCACGGTGCTGGTGCCGGTCATCGCGCCGTACGCGGACAGCCGCGAGGCGGTGCGCAAGCGCCACCAGCGCGAGGGCACCCCGTATCTGGAGGTGCACGTGGCCACGCCCGTGGAGGTGTGCTCCGAGCGGGACGTCAAGGGGCTGTACGCGAAGCAGGCGTCGGGCGAGATTTCGGGTCTGACCGGTGTGGACGACCCCTACGAGGCCCCTGCCGACCCGGATCTGCGCATCGAAACCCACAGGAACAGCGTGCAGGAGTCGGCGGCCGAGGTGCGGTTGCTGTTGAGTGAAAGGGGCCTGCTGTGAGCCACGCACGCGCGGCCACCGCGTCACGGCGCTCCCCGCACCCGGGCGCCGTACCCATGGCGAGCCCCGCCGATACGACGGGAAGCTACTACCGCAGCCGAGCGAACGAAAGGGGCGCGGCATGACGGCCGTGACGGCGATCAACGCGGACGAGGGCGCGGGCCTGTACGCGCTCGCGCACCTGGACGCGTTGGAGTCCGAGGCGGTGCACATCTTCCGCGAGGTGGCGGGCGAGTTCGAGCGGCCGGTGATCCTGTTCTCCGGTGGCAAGGACTCGATCGTCATGCTGCACCTCGCGCTCAAGGCGTTCGCCCCGGCGGCGGTCCCGTTCTCGCTGCTGCATGTGGACACCGGGCACAACTTCCCCGAGGTCATCGCCTATCGGGACGCCACCGTCGCCCGGCACGGGCTGCGGCTGCACGTGGCCTCGGTCCAGGAGTTCATCGACGACGGCCGGCTGCGCGAGCGCCCGGACGGCACCCGCAATCCGCTCCAGACCGTGCCGCTGCTGGACGCCATCGAGAAGAACCGCTTCGACGCGGTCTTCGGCGGTGGCCGCCGGGACGAGGAGAAGGCCCGCGCCAAGGAGCGGGTGTTCTCCCTCCGGGACGAGTTCGGCGGCTGGGACCCGCGGCGGCAGCGCCCCGAGCTGTGGCAGCTCTACAACGGCCGCCACTCCCCCGGTGAGCACGTCCGGGTCTTCCCGCTGTCGAACTGGACCGAGCTGGACGTGTGGCAGTACATCGCCCGGGAGAAGATCGACCTGCCGCGGATCTACTACGCGCATGAGCGCGAGGTCTTCCGGCGCGCCGGCATGTGGCTGGCGCCCGGTGAGTGGGGCGGCCCGAAGGACGGCGAGACCGTGGAGCGGCGCATGGTGCGCTACCGCACCGTGGGCGACATGTCCTGCACCGGTGCCGTGGAGTCGGACGCGGTGAGCATCGAGCAGGTCATCGATGAGATAGCCGCCTCCCGGCTGACCGAGCGGGGTGCGACCCGCGCCGACGACAAGCTGTCGGAGGCCGCGATGGAGGACCGCAAGCGCGAGGGGTACTTCTAACGATGACGAGCAATCTGACCTCCGGGGAGCAGGCCGCGGCGGCCGCCGTGGAGCGGTCCGCGGCCACCTCGCAGCTGCGGTTCGCCACCGCGGGCTCGGTGGACGACGGCAAGTCCACGCTGGTCGGGCGGCTGCTGCACGACTCCAAGTCGGTGCTGGCCGATCAGCTGGAGGCCGTGGAGCACGCCTCGCGCAGCCGTGGCCAGGAGGCGCCGGACCTGGCGCTGCTGACGGACGGGCTGCGGGCGGAGCGGGAGCAGGGCATCACCATCGATGTCGCCTACCGCTACTTCGCCACGCCCAAGCGCCGGTTCATCCTCGCCGACACCCCCGGCCATGTGCAGTACACCCGCAACATGGTCACCGGCGCCTCCACCGCCGAGCTCGCGGTCGTCCTGGTGGACGCGCGCAACGGCGTGGTGGAGCAGACCCGGCGGCACGCCGCGGTCGCCGCCCTGCTGCGGGTCCCGCATGTGGTCCTCGCCGTCAACAAGATGGACCTGGTGGACTACGCGGAGCCGGTCTTCGCGGCCATCGCCGAGGAGTTCACCACCTACGCGGCGTCGCTGGGCGTCCCCGCCTGGGGGTCTGGGGGGAACCCCCAGGAAAACTGGTGTACCGCCATCCCGATCTCGGCGCTGGCCGGGGACAACGTGGTGACCGCGTCGGCGAACATGGACTGGTACGGCGGGCCGACCGTGCTGGAGCACCTGGAGACCGTGCCGGTGGGCACCGACCCGTCCCAGGACCCGGCGCGTTTCCCGGTGCAGTACGTGATCCGTCCGCAGACCGCCGAGCACCCCGACTACCGCGGCTACGCGGGCCAGATCGCCTCCGGTGTGCTGCGGGTCGGCGACGCCGTCACCGTGCTGCCGTCCGGCCGGACGTCCACCATCACCGGGATCGACGCGCTGGGCGCGATGGTGGACGTGGCGTGGGCCCCGCAGTCGGTGACCCTCACCCTCGCCGACGACCTGGACATCTCGCGCGGGGATCTGCTCGCGCCGAGCGACCACGCGCCGAAGACCACCAGGGACGTCGAGGCCACCGTCTGCCATCTGCACGACCGTCCGCTGCGCGTGGGCGACCGGGTGCTGCTCAAGCACACCACCCGCACGGTGAAGGCGATCATCAAGGACATCCCGTCCCGGCTGACGCTGGCCGATCTGTCGCACCACCCGGCGCCGGGTGAGCTGGCCGCCAATGACATCGGCCGGGTCGTGCTGCGCACCTCCGAGCCGCTGGCGCTGGACGCGTACGACGCCTCGCGCCGCACCGGCTCCTTCCTGCTGATCGACCCCGCCGACGGCACCACGCTCACCGCCGGAATGGCGGGCGACTCCTTCGCGGCGCCGGCGGAAGGCGCCGAGGCCGCGCGGGACGACGAGGGATGGGACTTCTGACCATGGCCGGTGAGGTGTTCTCGACATTCGCCAAGGAGGGCGGCCGCGTGGGCAGCGGGGCGCTCGGCAGCGGGCAGGGCGGGGTCGGACGATGTGTGCGCTGACGCCGCAGTCCGCCCCCGTCCACCAGCGCCGCCGCCGAATCCCTTCTGAACTGCCGGGCGTCCTCTGACGCCGCCCCGGCCCGTCGAGAGGAACACCCCCGTGTCGTCTGCCGTCCGCCCCATCGCCCCGCGACCAGCCACGCACCCCCGGCGCCGCACCCGGATCCTGGCCGCGGCGGCCGTCCTCCCCCTGCTGATGGGCGCGCTGGGCGCCTGCGGCTACGGATCGGAGAAGAAGTCCGACGACACGGGATCCTCGGCGGTCCCCGCGGCCGGCGGTGCGAAGGTCGACGGTCTGGACAAGGTGAAGGTCGGCTACTTCGCCAACCTGACCCATGCCACCGCGCTGGTGGGGTTGCGCAAGGGCGGCCCGATCCAGCAGGAGCTCAAGGGCACGAAGGTCGCGCCGTACGTCTTCAACGCCGGGCCGTCGGAGATCGAGGCGCTCAACGCGGGCTCCATCGACATGGGCTGGATCGGCCCGTCGCCGTCCATCAACGGCTATGTGAAGTCCCACGGCTCCAACCTCAAGATCATCTCGGGTTCGGTCTCGGGCGGTGTCAAGCTCGTGGTCAACCCGAAGAAGATCAAGACGCTGAACGACGTCAAGGGCAAGAAGATCGCCACCCCGCAGCTGGGCAACACCCAGGACGTGGCCTTCCTCAACTGGGTCAAGAGCAAGGGCTGGAAGGTCGACGCCCAGAGCGGCAAGGGCGATGTCTCGGTGGTCCGCAGCGACAACAAGGTGACGCCCGACGCGTACAAGTCCGGTGCCATCGACGGCGCGTGGGTGCCCGAGCCGACCGCGTCCAAGCTGGTCGCCGACGGCGGCAAGGTGCTCCTGGACGAGTCCTCGCTGTGGCCGGACAAGAAGTTCGTGATCACCAACCTGATCGTGAAGCAGTCGTTCCTGAAGGAGCACCCGAAGGTCGTCGAGGCCGTGCTGCGCGGCTCGGTGAAGACCAACGCCTTCATCAAGGCCAACCCCGAGCAGGCGAAGAACGCGGCCAACGCGGCGCTCAAGGAGGAGACCGGCAAGCCGCTGCCCGCCGAGGTGATCGACCCGGCGTGGAAGTCCATCCAGGTCACCGACGACCCCCTGGCCTCGACGCTGAACACCGAGGCCGACCACGCGGTCCAGGCGGGGCTCCTGGAGAAGCCCGATCTCAAGGGGATCTACGACCTGGGCCCGCTGAACAAGGTCCTGAAGGCCGAGGGCAAGCCGACGGTCTCCGCCGCGGGCCTCGGCAGCCAGTAGCCGCCCGTCCGTCCCGTACGCACCGTACGTATGTACACGCATGTACGCATCCACCAGGAGGTGACCGGATGTCCCCGGCACTGACCACCGAGAAGGACGACCGGGCGAGCGCCGCGGCGGCGGGCTCCCCCGGTCCCGCCGACGCCACCGGATCCGTATCGATCGCCCACGTCCACAAGGCCTTCGGCCGTCCCGGGGCGGCCCAGCCCGTGCTCGAGGACATCAACCTCCAGGTGCGGCCCGGGGAGTTCGTCTGCATCCTGGGGGCTTCCGGCTGCGGCAAGTCCACGCTGCTCAATCTGATCGCCGACCTGGACAAGCCGTCCTCGGGGGCCATCGAGGTCCCTGGCGGCCGACCGGCCCTGATGTTCCAGGAGCACGCCCTGTTCCCGTGGCTGACCGCGGGGAAGAACATCGAGCTGGCGCTGCGGCTGCGCGGTGTGCCGCGCGCCGACCGCAGGCCGCGGGCCGAGCGGCTGCTGGAGCTGGTGCGGCTCAGCGGCGCCCACGGCAAGCGGGTGCACGAGCTCTCCGGCGGGATGCGGCAGCGCGTGGCGCTGGCCCGCGCGCTGGCGCAGGACTCCTGCGTGCTGCTGATGGACGAGCCGTTCGCCGCGCTCGACGCCATCACCCGCGATGTGCTGCACGAGGAGCTGACCCGGATCTGGAGCGAGACCGGCGTCTCGGTGCTGTTCGTGACCCACAACGTCCGCGAGGCCGTGCGGCTGGCCGAGCGCGTGGTGCTGCTGTCCTCCCGGCCGGGGCGGGTCGTCCGCGAGTGGTCGGTGGACATTCCGCAGCCGCGCCGCATCGAGGACGCGGCCGTCGCCGACCTGTCCGTTGAGATCACCGAAGAACTGCGTGGGGAGATCCGCCGCCATGGCCAGCAGTAAGACCACCCGCGGCGCCGCGGTCGAGGAAGCCGACGGCGGAGACGGCGGGAAGCAGCCGATAGAGAAGTCCGTGGAGAAGTCCACGGCGAAGGCCGGTCCCGGGCAGGACCTGGCGGGCCTGGAAGCCGGTCTGGACGCCCTGGACGCGGTGCAGACCAAGCGGGTCTCACCGGCCGAGGTGCTGGTCCAGAAGGTGCTGCCGCCCATCGTGGCCGTGGCCGTCGTGCTGGCCCTGTGGAAGGTGCTCGTCGTCGCGAAGGTCACCGACGACTACAAGCTGCCCGACCCGGGGCTGGTCTGGGACTCGCTGCGCCAGCTGTGGCTCCAGGGCGAGCTGCTCGACATCATCTGGACCAGCGTCTCGCGCGGCCTGTTCGGCTTCCTCATCGCGCTGGCGATCGCGACCCCGCTGGGTCTGGTCGTCGCCCGGGTGAAGTTCATCCGCGCCGGGCTCGGCCCGATCCTGTCCGGGCTGCAGTCGCTGCCGTCGGTCGCCTGGGTGCCGCCCGCGGTGATCTGGCTGGGCCTGAACGACCAGATGATGTACACCGTCATCCTGCTGGGCGCGGTCCCGTCCATCGCCAACGGGCTGGTGGCCGGCATCGACCAGGTGCCCCCGCTCTTCCTGCGCGCCGGACGCACCCTGGGCGCCCGCGGTCTGGTGAGCGCCCGGCACATCCTGCTGCCCGCCGCGCTGCCGGGTTACGTCGCCGGGCTCAAGCAGGGCTGGGCCTTCTCGTGGCGCTCGCTGATGGCCGCCGAGATCATCGCGAAGTCCCCGGACCTGGGCCTGGGACTTGGCCAGTACCTGGAGAACCAGCGCAACAACTCCGATATGGCGGGGGTGCTCCTCGGCATCCTGCTGATCCTCGTCGTCGGCATCGCCATCGAGTTGCTGATCTTCGCCCCGATCGAGCGCCGGGTGCTGCGCAGCCGCGGCCTGCTGGCGAGCGCGCGCTGACCGAACTGAACCAAGCCCACCGAACGGAAGGCCACGGAAAGCCATCACCATGTCTGCCCCGACCCTGCTGATCATCGCCCACGGCAGCCGCGACCCCCGCCATGCGGCGACCGTCGACGCGCTGTGCGCGCGGGTGCGGTCGCTGCGGCCGGGGCTGCGGGTGGAGGCGGCGTTCCTGGAGTTCAACGCGCCACGGGTACCGCAGGTGCTGGCCCGCCTCGCCGCGGAGGACGCCACCGAGGTGATCGCCCTCCCGCTGCTGCTGACCCGCGCCTTCCACGCGAAGACCGACCTCCCGGCGGTGCTGCGCGAGGCCACGGCCCGCCACCCCCGCCTCTCCGTCCGCCAGGCCGAGGTCCTGGGCCCGTCCCCGCTGCTCGTGGACGCCCTGGAACGCCGCCTGCACGAGGCGGGGCTGCGCCCCGCCGACCGCTCCTCGACCGGGGTCGTCCTGGCCTCGGCGGGGTCCACCGACCCGGAGGCGATCGCGGTGATCGCTGAAATCGCGCGGGAGTGGCGGCACACCGGATGGTGCGCCGTGCGACCCGCGTTCGCCTCCGCTTCTCTTCCCCGCACCGAGGACGCCGTCCGCGCCCTGCGCGCGGAGGGCGTCCGCCGGGTGGCCGTGGCCCCCTACGTCATCGCCCCCGGCCGCCTCCCCGACCGCATCGCCCACGGCGCCGAAGCCGCGGGCGCCGACCTCCTGGCCCCGGTCCTGGGCCCCGCCCCGGAACTGGCCCGCCTTCTCCTCCACCGCTACGACGAGGCCCGCACGGCACCTCCGGCCCTGCTGACGGCCTAGCGGGCCGGCGAGCCGTAACGCGCCCGACTCGGGGCCCTGATGCCGTTGGAGTCCATGACGAGTACCGGGTAGGGGAGCGTGCCTGTCCTTGGCCCTGGTGGCCCGCTAACCGCTGGACAGGTGCTCGACTGCGCCGAGGAAGTCGCGGAAGGCCTGGTCGGTGCGGGTGGTGTCGCCGGTGGCGTCGAGGTCCATGAGGAGACCGCGGATGACAGCGAGAACGAGCGTCGCGAGATCCGGCCGGCCGATGCTGCGCAGACCGTCCTCGAGCGGCCCGAGCCAGTCGGTCGTCGCGGTGCGCCGGAAGTTGGGCCATAGCTGCTGCTCCGTACTCTCCCGCAACTGACCGAACATGCGCAGGTACGGCTGGCCGTCCGGGCCGGTGATGGAGGTCCAGGCGCGATACAGGGTGGTCGTGTAGGGCTCGTCGGGCCGCACCCGCAGGAGGTCGCCGAATGTGTCGAGTTGGCGTTGCCGTGCGCGCCCGAGGACGGCCCGCAGCAGGGCGTCGCGGGTGCCGAAGTGATAAATCAGCATGCGGGCCGAGGTGCCGGTGGCGGTGGCCAGCGGTTCGAGCCGGTCGGGGAGGCCGTGCGCGAGGGCGTGATCAGCGCAGGCCTCGAGCAGCCTCTCCTTGATGTGCGGTTGCGGTCGCCTGCCCACGTCTCGACTTTTTCACGTAACGACGGCTACGTCTACCGTTGATCGAAAGCCAGTCAACGCGGATGTGGAGGCAGCGATGAGGGTCGTATTCGTGCATGGGGCGTGTGTGCGGGACGGGTCGTGGTGGTGGCACCGCACCGCCGAGCTGCTGCGGGAACGAGGGGTGCCGAGCGTGGCCCCGGCGCTGCCGAGCTGCGGAGAGGCGGACCTGCCTGGCGGCGTCGGCGGTCCGGGGCTGTCCGAGGACGTTGCCGCGGTGCGGCAGGTGCTGCAGGCCGGCGACGAGCCGACCGTCGTGGTCGCCCACAGCTACGGCGGCATCGTCACTGCGGAAGCCGCCGCGGGAATCGGGTCGGTACGCCACCTGCTGCTGGTCTCCAGCTATCTGCCCGAGGTCGGGCAGAGCCTGTCGGAGTTCGGGGACGGCAGCCCCGCCCCGTTCCTCGACGTCGACCCCGACGCCGGCACCTTCGGGGTCCGCCCCGAGCTGCTGGTGGACACGTTCCTGCAGGACTGTGACCCTGAGGTCCAGGCGCAGGCGGCGGACCACCTCGCCCGGCAGAGCGTGCAGGTGACCGGACAGCCGGTCGGGGCGGCCGCATGGCAGCAGGTGCCCTCGACGTACCTCGTCTGCGCCCAGGACCGCGGCACTCCGCCGCGGCTGCAGCGTGAGTTCGCCCGCCGGGCCGGCAGCGTCGTCGAACTCGAGACCGGCCACCACCCGTTCCTGTCCCAGCCTGCCGCGGTCCGGGACCTGCTGCTGAGCCTGTGACGGCAGCCGCGGACGAGCTGGGCCGGCGAACCGAGGACCAGGAGACCGTGTCATGAGTGCCTGGGAAGAACTGCTGTCGAGGGCCTGCCTGGCCTGCGATGGGCAGGACGTCGACGCCCTGCCCGCTCTCGTCGGCGACGACGTCGACCGGCCGGACGGCTCGCAGTTCGGCGGGCATGCGGGCGGCCTTCGGCTGACCCCGTGCTCCGGCACGGGGTCACCCGAAGGCCCTGGTCGTGAGTCTGGTGCGTCGAGGGCCCCAGGAGTTCCCGCAGGAAAAACAATGGTGAGGAAGGAGAAGCGCACCGCCACCGTCGAGGGCTCTAGCTGTGCTGTCCGGGGACGTTGGTGACGGGCGACGCGCCGTGAGGGTGCTTGAACGGGGCGAGTGCCTCTGCGCAGACTATCGATGGTCAAGCGGCCTCGGCATGATCGAGCGCGGCGCTCCCCGACCGGCTGAGCCACACCAGCCGCGCTGTCACGCCGTCCTCACCGCTGCCTCGTGTGAACCATCGAAGGGCCCGCTCGGGCGAGTTGAGAACCATCTGGCCGGTGCCGTCGGCCGTGATCACGTGGACGGGCCCCTCGTCGAAGACCACCCCCACGCCGCGACACACCCGTCTTTCAGCCCGGGCCGCACTTCGCACTCCTGGACGACGGCGAAGAGCCTGGGCACGATGGCGAGGACGAGGTCGCAGAGTTCCTTGTCGAAGGGTTCCGAGGTGTCCGGTGTCTGCATGTGGACCTCCGAGAGAGCAGGCATGAAGGGGCAGATACGCTTCCGGCGACCGACCACCACTACGTGATGAGTGCGTCACTCACAGTAGAGCATAAGGTTATGCTGACACAACCTTATGCTCGCAGCTATGGGGCGTTGGACCTGCGTCGTCGCGCACGGCAGACTGCCGAACAGCCTGGAGGAGAAGAGAGCATGCCGAGAAGTCAGCCCACAGCACGACAGCGCCGACTCGGCGCTGAGTTGCGCAAGATGCGCGAAGCGGCTGGTGTGACCGCCCGCCGGGCGGCCGAGCTGATCGGTACGAACCCCATCCAGATGAGTCAGGTCGAAGCGGGCAAGGCCGGGATCAGCGAGGCACGGCTGCGCTATATGGCCTCTCAATACGCTTGCTTCGACACCGCGCTGATCGACGCACTGGTTGCCATGGCGGGTGAGCGTGGCAAGGGATGGTGGGAGGAGTACCGGGGCCTTCTCGCGCATGGCGCACTGGACCTTGCCGAGTTGGAACACCACGCAACCTACATGCGCATGCTTCAAGCCTCCTACGTCCCGGGACTCCTGCAGACCGAGGCGTACATCCGGGCGCTCATGGCCTACGCCGTTCCTCCGCTACCGCCACAACATCTCGACACGCTGGTCTCCTTCCGCGTACGGCGGCGGGAGGTGTTGTCCCAGGACTCGGCGATCGCGTTCTCGGCGTTGATTCACGAAAGTGTCCTGCGCACACGCGTAGCCGACCGGAAGGTCGCACGCGAGCAGCTCGCCTTCATCCTGGAACAGTCGGAGCGCCCAAACGTCACCGTCAGGGTGATCCCTTTTGATGTGGACGGCTTCGGCGGAGCCGGAAACTCCATGTTCTACGTCGGCGGGCCCGTTCCCAAGCTCGATACCGCGCAGATCGATGCCATGCACGGCTCGTTCTGGATGGACGCGGAGTCAGAACTCACGAGATACCGCGCGCTACTGGACAAGGCCGAGGCTTCTTCCCTCGCGGTAGGGGCGTCTCGGGATTTCATCCACCGCATCGCACAGGAAATACGAGAGAGGTAACCATGTCGAGCCCGGCCACGTGGCGGAAGTCTTCGTTCTCCGGCAATGGGGAGGACAACCATTGCGTCGAACTCCTCCCCGTCGACGGCAAGATCAAGCTTCGGGAAAGCGACGCCCCCGCCGACATCCTCACCACCACACCGGGCGGACTCAGAACCTTCATACGCGCCGTCAAGGCGGGGGCGTTTGACCACTTCCGGCGGTAGCCATGGGGCGCACGTCCGGGTAGTCCACCTCGTCGGGCAGCCGGTAGCCCAGGGCGGTCAGGCGTGCGGCGACGTCTGCCGGGCTTCTGCCGGTGCGGCTCGCGCTGTGGAGGACGTGTTCGAGGTGGACGCCGTCGAGGAAGGAGCGGTCGACGGTGGCCAGGAGGCGGATGTCCTCCTCGTCCACGGTGGCGGGGACGTTCGCGTTCTCGTGGAGCCAGTGGCCCAGTGTGGCCAGGCGTTCGGCGATGTCCGCGGGGCTCCGGCGCGTGGCGAGGGCGGCGCGCAGGATGTGGTGCAACCGCACCCCCACCACGTTGTTCCGCTCCAGCCAGGGGGCTCGGCCGTCGAGGTTTTCGCTCAGGATGACCAGGTCGTCCGGCTCCGTGGGGTCCGGCACGGCGCTCGGGTGATTGTGGCCCAGCTCCGCCAGGCGGGCGACGATGTCCGCCGGACGGCGGCCGGTCTCCTGGGCGACGGTGAGGACGTGGCCGAGGGACCCCTGGGGGTCCTCCAGGATCCGCTCGTCAGCGGGTTCGGGGGTGTACGGCAGCCGGATGCCGAGCGCGATCAGGCGCGTGGCCACGGTGTGCGGGTTGCACCGCAGGGTCGTGGCCACCGCGCGCACATGCCCGCTCGACGCCTCCCCGCCCCAGTCCAGCCACTCCCCATTGCCCCGAGGGTCGGTGCGGATCAGCACGATGTCCCGGGGGTCCGGGGTCTCGGGGAGCGGATGAGGGGCCGGGACCGTCCAGCCCAAGGCGGTCAGCCGCCGTGCGGCATCGGCGGGGCTCAGGCCCTGCCGACCCGCAGCGGCGAGCAGATGCCGCAGTGGCACGGGCGTGCCGACCTCGAGCCACGAGAGGTTGTACGTGTCCGCCTTGAGCAGCAGCGCGTCATCGGGGTCCACCGTGAGCGGCAGCGGGATCGCGGGCAACTCAATGTCGGCGAAGCCCAGTTCGGTCAGGGTCGACACGATGGCGGCGGGAGTGCGCTCGGACATGGCGGCGGCGTACAGAACGTGTCCGTAGGGCACCCGCCGGTCGGGCTCGATCCAGGAGACGTCACGTCCGATGCGGATGCGGGTGAGCGGTTCGGTGCTGTTCGGCATGATGGACCTTTCGGAAGCGGCGGGATCGGGCCGGAGGGTCATTCGGCCACCGCGATATAGCGGCCGCTTCCCTCGTACTCGTCGTCCTCGTCCCCCCAGCCCTCGTCGTCCTCCTCCTGCCTCCCGCGCAGGTTCACCCGGACCCCCGCGGGCTCCAGCGCCGTCCATATCCGCAGCATCATGGCCTCGCTGAGGAAGTGGTGCGAAAGGTCGAGCTCCTCGAGGTGGGTGAGCGGCTGCCCGTGCAGCAGCGCCTCCGCGCCCTCGTCCGAGAGCGTGCCCATGGCCAGGCTCAACGAGGTGAGTTGCGGCACGACCGGTGCGGAGGCCAGCGCGGCGGCCAGCTCGTCCTGGATGGGGCTGTTCTGCAGCCCCAAGTGGCGCAGCGCGGGCTTGCGGTCACCCGCGAGGAGCGGGGCGAGCTGCTCGACGGTGGTGCCGCCCCCGTAGTCGTCGTCGCCCAGCCACAGCTCCAGCCGCTCCAGCGAGGGCAGATCGGCGGCCGCGATGTGCGCCGCCGCCTCCGGCGGCAGCCCACCGGACTCCACCCGCAGCACCCGCAGCCCCGCGTGCCCGGTGACGGGGAAGTCCAGCCCGTCACCACCACGGACGACGAGCTCCCGCAGCCCGGGGAAGGCCTCCAGGAGCGATGCGAGGTCGGACTGGCGGATCGAGGAGATCATCTCCTCCTCGTCCTCCATGTCGCCCAGGAAGAGCGCTTCGAGACCGGTCAGCCGGGAGCTCAGGTCGGTGAGCCGGGACACGCCGTCCATGCCGTAGCCCAGGACCAGCGCCCGCACCTTCTCCAGCTCCACCGTGCTGGTGAACCGCTCCCAGCAGTCCTCGGCGTCCTCGTCCGTCGCGTACGGCCCGGTCTCCAGACGCCAGGCCACGGAAGCGGCATCGGGCAGCAGCGTGGCGGGGGTATACGGCGGAACGGTCAGCACCGGTAACCCGTAGAAGTTCTGGACGTGTTGCACATACGACAAGAGCAGGCTCCCGAGGCTTCCGTGTCCAACGGCTGATCGCCATGTTCTACCAGCAGTCTCCGACAACATGGTCCAGGTGGTGTCATGACAGAACCGCTCGTTACCGCTATGTGTTCGATTCACTCCTGTGGGTGATATTCGCATCTTATGGCCGCCGCCTCACGACTCGGGCTGGAAGTGTCGGCGGGTGTCAGAGCTGCGTGCCATGCTGGAGCCAAGGAACACACGAGGAGGCGGTGGTGACGATCATGAGCGTCGCTAAGACGCGAATCGATGATCACGAAGGCCCCTGGACGGTCGAGGACGTCCTTGCACTCCCGGAGCATCCGGCACGCGCCCGCTTCGAGGTCGTGGACGGTGTCCTCATGATGTCTCCCGCCCCCAGCCTGGCCCATCAAACCGTGGCCTACGAGCTGCACAAACAGCTCGAGGACTCCTTGGAGAGGTCCGGCGCGCCATTCGTGGCAGCCGAGACGGTGAATGTGAGGACCGAATCCAGGTTGTTCATCCCGGATATCGCGGTCATGGACCACTCCGCCGTCGAATGGGACACGCTGATCGTGCCACTGGAGGCGATGGTCCTGCTGGTGGAGATCGTGTCCCCGCGCAATCAGTCGATGGACCGCATCCTTAAGCCCGCACTCTACGCTCAGGCGAAGGTGCCCGCCTACTGGCGGGTCGAGCTGCAACCCGACCTGCATGTAGTGGCGCATGAGCTGGCGACGGACACCTACCGCGAGGTCGCCACGATCACGGGCAAGCAGGCCGTGGAGGTCGCTGGAGAGTTCACCGTCGACCTCGATGTTCCCGCGCTGCGCGGCAGGTTGGCCCGCAGGGGTCGGCCCTAGCCCTCCGGGTAGAACACGAAGAGCGTGCAGCCGGTGGTGGTCTGGGGGATGTGGGAGGAGCCGGCGGGGGCGTGAATGAAGGTGCCGGCGGGGTAGTCGTGGGCGCCGTCGTTGAAGGTGCCGGAGACCACGAAGACCTCCTCGGGACCCGGTTCATGGACGTCCACGCCCTCCCATGAGGTGCCGGGGTCCATCTCCAGGACGTGCGTCTTCGCGCCGTTGTCACCGGTCCACAGGGGGCGCAGGCGGATGCCGGGGAAGAGCTCTTTCGCCGGGGCGTTCTCGACCGCCGCGGCCACATATCCATCCGTGAGGTTCATGCCGCCCAGCGTGGCACCGGTGGTGTGACCGCCCAAGGGCGCAGCCGGTTGGTCTCGCCACCCGGCTGCGCCCCTGGGGACCTGCTGGTGCTGGGGTCTTACTCGACGACCTTCAGCAGCTTGTTCGGGGTGCCCTCGCCCGGGTTGGAGATCTTGTCGGCGGTGGCGCCGTCCGTCAGCCCCTTGGCCACGTCGGCCGGCTTGGCGTCCTGGTGGCCGCTGAGGTAGACGGCGGCGGCGCCCACGACGTGCGGGGTGGCCATCGACGTGCCGGAGATGGTGTTGGTGGCGTCGTCGCCGGTGTTCCAGTCGGAGGTGATGTCCGAGCCGGGGGCGTAGATGTCCACCACGTCGCCGTAGTTGGAGAAGTCGGACTGCTCGTCCTGGTCGGTGCTGGAGGCGACCGTGATCGCGTCCTTCACCCGGGCGGGAGAGCTCTGGCTGGCGTCGGCCGACTCGTTGCCCGCCGCCACGCCGAAGGTGACACCGGAGTCGATGGCCTTCTGCACGGCCGCGTCGAGGGCCTCGTCGGGGGTGCCGCCCAGGCTCATGTTGGCGACGGACGGGCCCTCGTGGTTCTCGGTGACCCAGTCGATGCCCGCGACGACCTGCTCGGTGGTGCCGGAGCCCTGGTCGTCCAGCACGCGCACCGCGACGATCTTGGCCTTCTTGGCGACGCCGTGCTCGGCACCGGCGATGGTGCCGGCCACGTGGGTGCCGTGGCCGTTGCCGTCATCGGCGCTGTCGTCGTTGTCGACCGCGTCGAAGCCGGACGTGGCGCGGCCCTCGAAGTCCTTGTGGCTGGTGCGGACACCGGTGTCGATGACGTACGCGGTGACGCCCTCACCCGCGCTGTCAGGGTAGGCGTACTTCTTGTCGCCCTGGGTGTCTTCCTGGTCGATCCGGTCCAGGCCCCACGACGGCGGGTTCTCCTGGGTGCCCTTGATGGTGTAGCGGTGGTTCTGGACCACCTTGGCGACCGACGGGTCGGCGGCCAGCCGCTTGGCCTCGGTGTCGGACAGCCCGCTGGCCGAGAAGCCGTTGATGGCGGAGTCGTAGCTGCGGCGCAGCTTGCCACCGTACTGCTCGGCGAGGTCCTTGCCCTCGGCGGCGGCCTTGACGCTCTTGCCGCCCTTGAGCATGACGATGTAGCTGCCGTCCACGGCGTTCTTCGCCTGGGTGCCGTAGACGGTGCCCTCGGCGGGCTGTGCGGTGGTGGCGCCGGCCGGAACGGCCACGAAGACACCGGCGGTGACGGCGGTCGCGGCGGCTATGGCCAGACCGAGTCGACGCGCGTTGCGCTGCTTGTGAACTGCCATGACGAGGGTTCCTCCTCGTGCGGTTGTGGGGGGTAATCCGCACCCGGATCGCGTCCGATCCCTCAAGTGCGGCCGATCCGGAGTGTGTTGGGGCCACTCCGGTTCTGACAAAACCCTGACTGATGAGTACGGGTCAATTCAAGATCCCCACCAAGGTGTGACATAGGCAACGTTCTCCGCTTCGACCGCTTCCCGACCTCGAGGTCAACGCCCTTTGCGTGTAAGGGGCTCGTATCAGGGAGGGTAGGGCTGTCCCCCCTTCCACGGTTGGAGGGAACCACCGGACGGTTCACCGGTCAGCAGGATGGGTCGGCCCGACGCCACGGCCTAGCGTCGTCCACGAGTGGCGGGACGGTCCGCCACCAGGGCATAAGGGGATGTCGTGGCGGACACAGGCCGCTTGGAGAGGCCGCGCGGGATAGCGGCGCGCGCGGGCAGTTGGAGCGCCCGTCACCGGTGGGCGGCGGTCGGGGGCTGGGTGCTGCTGGTCATCCTCGCCCTGGCCGTCGGCTCGATGACGGGCCGGGTCGATGTGACGGACAGCGAGCAGGTTCCCGGCGAGTCCGGGCGCGTCTCGAAGATTCTCGACGAGGCGGGCATTGACGACGCGGCCGGGGAAACCGTGCTGATCCAGGCGAAGGGCGGCGGGCTCACCGCGAACGACCCGGCCTTCCGCAAGGCGGTCGACGCGGTGATGGCCGGCGTGCGCGACACCGGCCAGGTGACCGCGCTCCGCTCCCCGTACGAGACCAAGACCATCTCCGCCGACCGGCGCTCCGCGCTGGTGCAGTTCGAGATGCGCGGCGAAGCGGAGAAGGCGGCCGACCACATCCAGCCGGTCCTGGACGCGGTGGAGAAGGCGCAGAACGGCCACCAGGCCCTGCGGATCGAGGAGTTCGGCGACGCCAGCGGCCAGAAGGCGTTCGACGACGCGTTCGGCGACGACTTCACCCAGGCCGAGTACTCCGCGCTGCCGGTGGCGCTCGGCATCCTGCTGATCGTCTTCGGTGCGCTGGTGGCCGCGCTGCTGCCGGTGGCGCTCGCGATGACCGCGTTCCTGGCCACCACCGGTCTGGTGGCGGTGGTCAGCCACTGGGTGCACATGAGTGACACCGCCAACTCCGTGATGCTGCTGGTGGGGCTGGCCGTCGGCGTCGACTACTGCCTGTTCTACCTGCGCCGGGAGCGCGAGGAGCGCGCCGCCGGGCGGGACGCGCAGACCGCGCTGCGGGTGGCGGCGGCCACCTCCGGCCGCGCCATCCTGGTCTCCGGCGTCACGGTGATCGTGGCGATGGCGGGCATGCTCTTCACCGGCATCGCGGAGTTCAAGGCGATGGGGCTCGCCACGCTGATGGTGGTGGCGGTGGCGATGGTCGGCTCGGTGACGGTGCTGCCCGCGCTGCTCTCGCTGCTCGGTGAGCGGGTGGAGAAGGGCCGGGTGCCGTTCCTGGGCCGCGCCAAGCGGCGCGGCGGCACCGAGAGCCGGATCTGGCGCGCCGTCCTCCGCCCGGTGCTGCGCCGCCCCAAGCTGTCGCTGGCCCTCGCCGGTGGCGCGCTGATCGCGCTGGCCGTCCCCGCCGTGGGGATGAACACCGCGAACCTCACCCTGGACCAGGAGTTCGGCGACCGGCTGCCGGTCGTGAACGCGTACAACCACATCGACGAGGCGTTCCCGGGCGGGTCCGACCCGGCCAGGGTCGTGGTGAAGGCGGACGACATCGACGCGGCGCCGGTGCGCGACGCGATCGCCCGCTTCCGTACCGAGGCCGTGGCGAAGGGCGCCTCCAAGGGCCCGGTCGAGGTGACCGTCCACCACAAGCAGAACCTGGCCGTGGTGGAGGTGCCGCTGATCGGCGGCTCGGACGAGGGCAAGGCCGAGAAGAGCCTGGAGGTGCTGCGGAACGAGGTGCGCCCGGCGACCCTCGGCGCGGTGGACGGCGTGGACGCCCCCATCGGCGGCTCGACCGCCTCCTCCAAGGACTTCAACGACAAGCTCGGCTCGGCCGTCACCCCGGTCTTCGCCTTCGTGGTGGTCTTCGCCTTCCTGCTGATGCTGATGTCCTTCCGGTCGCTCACCGTCGCCGTGACCTCCATCGTGCTCAACCTGCTGTCGGTGGGCGCCGCGTACGGCATCCTCACCGCGGTCTTCCAGCACGGCTGGGGCGCGGGGCTGGTCGGCGCGGAGGGCGTGGGCGCGATCGTGTCCTGGCTGCCGCTGTTCCTCTTCGTGATCCTGTTCGGGCTGAGCATGGACTACCACGTCTTCGTGGTCTCCCGGATCCGCGAGGCGCACCTGGCCGGCCGCACCACCAAGGACGCGGTGGTGCACGGCGTGGTGACGACGGCGGGCGTGGTCACCAGCGCCGCCGTCATCATGGTCGCGGTCTTCTCCATCTTCGGCACGCTGTCTATGCAGTCCATGAAGCAGATGGGCGTGGGCCTCGCGGCCGCGGTCCTCATCGACGCCACCGTCATCCGCGGGGTGCTCCTCCCGGCCGTGATGTCGCTGCTGGGCGAGCGCAACTGGTACCTGCCGAAGTGGCTGGGGTGGCTCCCGGACCTGGCCCACGACGAGCACGCCCCGGCCCGGCGGCCCAGCACCCTGGCGGGTGTTTCCCCGAGGCCGGAAGCGGACGAACGGCCCCGGCCCGCGCGGGTCTGACGACCTCGTCCCGCACATCCTGACAACCCTCAACCGGTCACACGGCCTTCGGGCCGTGTGACCGGTTCGGTGTTTCGGGGGTGGGGGCGTGGGGCGGTGCGGTGCGGTGCGAAAAGGCGTTGCGGGGCGGCCCGGCCGGTCCCTACGGTGCGGGGATACGGCGGAGATCCGCATACGCGTCCTTTCGCGTACGCGCGCACGGGAGGAGTACACCGATGGGCGGAAGTCCCGGCATCGGCGTGTTCACCCGCATCACTCGTGGCTGTGCCCGGGTGGCGTGTGCGCGCGCCCTTCCTCTGCCTGCCCGCCGCCCGCGGCGCGGCCCCGGTGCCCTGGCCGGCCCGGACGCGCCCGGTGTCTCTCCGAGTCTGTGAACGGTTCGCCGTCGGGGTGGTTCCGCCACCTGAGCGGCTGACACGCCAGACTTCCCATCGATCTCTCGCTGTGAGCTGATCGCACCCATCCACGCGCCCTCGGCCAGGGCCCCCGCCAGTCCAGGAATCACTCGTTCCGGGACGGGCGGCAGGGCCCGTTCCGCGCTGCTGCCGCCCGCCCGGCTCCGAAAGGACCGTGGCCGTGGCCCGCAATCGACATCAACCCCATGCCCCGCGCGGTGGCGAACCGCGCCGCGACACCGGAGCGCCCCGCACCGAGCCGCGCCGTACCGAACGCGACCGGGCGAGGCGTGCGTACGGGCAGAACTTCCTCGTCGACCCGGGCGCCGTCGCCCGCGTCGTCCGCGCCGCCCGCCCCGGGCCCGGCGATCTCCTGGTGGAGGTCGGCGCGGGCAAGGGGGCGCTCACCGAGGCGCTGGCCCCGCGCTGCCGTGAGCTGATCAGCTATGAGATCGACCGGCATCTGATCCCGGGGCTGCGGGAACGGCTCGCCCGCTGTCCGCGGGTCCGAGTCGTGCACCAGGACTTCCTGACCGCGGCGCCGCCGCGTGAGCCGTTCGCCCTGGTCGGCAACGTGCCCTACGCCCGTACCGCCGAGATCGTGGCCTGGGCGCTGCGGGCGGTGCCCCGGCTGACCTCCGCCACGCTGCTCACCCAGGCGGAGTACGCCCGTAAGCGCACCGGGGACTACGGCCGCTGGTCCCTGCTGACCGTACGGTCCTGGCCGGAGGTCGAGTGGCGGCTGTGCGGGCGGGTGGCGCGTACCGCCTTCCGGCCGGTGCCCGCGGTGGACGGCGGGATCCTGCGGCTGACCCGGCGGCCGCGGCCGCTGCTCACCGACCCGGCGGCCCGGTCCGCCTACGCGGACCTGGTCGAGCTGGGCTTCACCGGGGTCGGCGGCTCGCTCCACGCGTCACTGCGCCGGGTCTGCCCCGCCCGTGCGCTCGACCGGGCGTTCCGGGCGGCCGGGCTGGGGCGGGACGTGGTGGTGGCGTATGTGACACCGGAGCAGTGGCTGGTCCTCGCTCAGGAGCTGACCGAGGTGGTGGCCGGAACGCGTGCTTCGGCCGTTTCGAAGGAGTTGATGGTGCGGGTGAAGTCCCGGGTGGACAACAGCAACTTGTAGATGATGGCCAGCTCGAAGACGAGCAGCAGCACGCCCGATACGACGGTCGTCGCCACCACCGCGTCGACGGCCGGGCCGATGATGAACACGCCCATCTGAAACTCGATACCGCTGATGAGATGAGCGCGGATGCGGTGGCGCTGCAGGAAGTTCCGGCACCGGACCCACCACGGGAAGCGGCGCCGGAACTCCTGGTGCAGATCGACGACGGCGGGGCGGCGCGCGGCCGGGGCCGAAACCGAGGCGGCCGTGGCCTCCAGGGCCGCCGTGGCTTCCTGGGCCGCCACCGGCTCCCGAGGAGCGACCGGCTCCAAAGGAGCCACCGTGTCGCGGTCCGTCTCCAGGTCGGCCTCGGGGTTCTCCCGCAGCAGGTCCTCCATGAAGGCCAGCTCGGCCTGGTTCTCGGCCTTGCGGGCCGCCCGCATCCGCGCCTTGATCTGCTTGCGCATCCCGTGCCGGATCTTGAAGATCTCCAGCGAGTCGATGTAGCGCAGCGCGTCCAGGGAGGCGACGGCCAGCGCCAGCCACAGATACAGGACGTCATCCGTGCGCGCGTACTGACCGCCCATCAGGGCGACCGCGCACACCAGCACCCGGATCCGGTCGAAGACGAAGTCCAGCCAGGCCCCGAAGACCGAGCCGGTGCCGGTCAGCCGGGCCAGCTTGCCGTCCATGCAGTCGAAGATGAAGCTCACGTGGTAGAGCACGGCCCCGAGCAGCAGCCATCTCCAGTCGCCCTGAGCGAAGCACGCGGCGGAGCCGAGGCCCACCAGGAACGCACCCCAGGTGAGCTGGTTGGGGGTGGCTCGGGTGTACCTGGCGGTCCAGCGGACCAGCGGTGTGGCCACCGGGTCCACGAGCATGACGGTCCACCACGCGTCTCGCTTCTTCTCGGTGATCCGGCGGACCTCGGCGAGCGGCGGTATGTCTCGGGGCATGGTCAATCTTCCTGGCGTTAGGCATGAATTCACCTGAAGGTAAGAAGCCATTAAGAGAAGAGACAAGGTCGGGCAAGGGCAACCTTTGCCGGGGGTCAACGGTCTGCTTGGAGGACCGGGTCCATGGCAGGACCAGGTGCGTCGGCGGCTGGTCGGGACGGCGCGGGGCGAGGCGGGGCGAGGCGGCGCGGGGCCGCGCGGGGCGAGGCGAGACGGCGCGGGGCGGGGCGGGTCCTACCGCTGGTAGCGGGCGAGCACCAGATTCCCGTCGTCGACCAGCCGCTCCCGCAGCTCCCCCATTCCGATCGCCCCGCTGTAGTACTCCTGCAGCGCCGGGGTGGCCACCTTGTCCTTCCACTCCGGGTAGCCGCGCACCGTCTGGGCGGGCGCCGGGCGCAGCTGTCCGGCCAGGGCGGTGCCGGTGGCCCAGCCGTGGCGGCGGGTGTGCAGGGCGGGGTCCCGCAGCGCGGTCCGGCCGGTGGGGAGCATCCAGTCGCCCCGGGCGAGCCGCACCATGTGCGGCGGGCGCAGGAGGAAGTCGATGAAGCGGGCGGCCTCCCGCTGGTACGGGCTGTCGGCGGCGATGGACAGCGTCTGCGGGCTGACCCCCTGCCGCTGGTCGCCGCCGGGCCCGGCCGGGGACGGCAGTACGGTCCAGGCGAACCCCTTGGGCGCCTGCTGCGTGATCTGCTGGCGGTAGGAGAAGCCGAGCGGCACCATGGCGTACTTCCCGCCGAAGAAGCCGGGGAGGGTGTCGGAGCCGCCCATGCCGAGGGTGGTCCGCGCGGCGGTGCGGTCGCCGCCCAGCTGGTCGTGGATGACGCGGGGCACCCGCTGGTCGGCGGGGTCGAACCGGACGGTGACCTTGCCGTCCGCGCCCCGGTGGAAGACCTTGCCGCCGGTGGAGAGGGAGAGGTTGAGGGTCGCGGAGACCGGCTCCTTGAGCGGCCAGGCCACCCCGTACGTCCCGTCGCGGGTCAGCTCTTCGGCCGCGTCCTCGAACTCGGCCCAGCTCCAGGGCCGTTCGGGGGTGGGGATCCGCACCCGGGCCCGTTCCAGCAGCGTGCGGTTGGCGATGAGCACGCGCGGCTCCTGGAGGAACGGCACGCCGTGGACGCCACCGTCGAAGGTGGCGGTCTGCCAGGTCCGGGGCGGGATCTCGGCCTTGAGCCGCCGGGGCAGCAGATCGGTGAGATCGGCGAGATAGCCGCCGTAGGCGAAGTCGGCGAGGTCGTCGGTGGCGTCATGGATGATGTCGGGGGCCTCACCGCCCTCGAAGGAGGTGAGCAGCTGGTCGTGGACGCCGTCCCAGCTGCCCTGGACGTACTCGACCCGGATGTCCGGATGGGCCGCGTTCCACTCCCCCACCAGCTGTTTGTTGGCCGCCACCGATTCCCGCTGCCAGGCCAGGGACTGGAAGCGCAGGGTGATCCGGCCGCCGGTCGCCCGCCGCCGCTCGGGCGCACAGCCGGACAGCAGCGCCCCGGTGGCGGACGCGGCCAGCAGCGTTCGGCGGCGCATCAGTGCTTCACCGCCCCGGCCAGGGTGCCGCTGGTGATCCGGCGCTGGATGAACGCGAACAGCACGAGCGAGGGCAGCGTCGCCAGCAGGGAGGCGGCGGCGAGCGGGCCGAGATCGGCGACGCCCTCGGTTCCGATGAAGTGGGTGAGGATGATCGGCATCGTCTGTTTCCGCGGGGATTTGAGCAGGACGAGCGCGAAGAAGAACTCGTTCCAGGCGGTGATGAACGCGAAGAGGGCAGTGGCCACGATGCCAGGGGTCAGCAGCGGCATGGTGACGGAGATCAGCACCCGCAGTCTGCCCGCGCCGTCCACGGCCGCGGCCTCCTCCAGCTCGCGCGGTACGGCCCGTGCGTACCCGGCCAGCATCCACAGGGCGAACGGCAGGGACCACACCACGTAGACCATGATCAACCCGGTGAGGGAGTCGATCAGGCGGACCTCCTTGAGCACCAGGAACAGCGGGATGATCACCAGGACGAAGGGGAACGCCTGGCTGACCACGATCCAGCCGGTGGCCGCCCGGGACAGCGAGGAGCGGTGGTGGCGGGCCATCACATAGGCCATCGGGGTGGCGATGACAACGGTGATGACCGCGGCGGCGAGGGAGGCGATCAGGCTGTTGCCCGCGGACCGCAGCAGCGGCTGCTCCTCGAACGCCTGGCGGAAGTTGTCGAGGGTGGGATGGTCGGGGATCCAGCCGGGGTGGAGGCTCGCCAGCTCGCGCGGCGGTTTGAACGCGGTGGAGACCAGCCACAGCAGAGGGAAGGCGAGGAAGACCAGATAGCCGAGGAGGGCGAGGTACTGGCCGGTGCGCGCCGCGCGGCGCCTGGCGGTGGGGCCGCGACGCACGGCGGCGGGGCTACGCATGGTGCTGGGGTCGCGGCGCGCGGCGTCGGGGCGGGGACGCCTGTCGGTGGGGCGGGTGCTCATGCGTCCTCGTCCCCCTTCAGCCGGGCCACGAGATGGACGGCCAGCAGGATGGAGACCACCGCCACCAGCACACAGCCCATCGCCGCCGCGTAGCCGAACTGGCCGTAGCGGAACGCCTCTTCGTAGGCGAAGAGCATCGGCAGCCGGGTGCGGCCGCCGGGCCCACCGCCCGTCAGGACGTAGACCAGCGCGAAGGAGTTGACGTTCCAGATGAAGCTGAGCGCGCTGATGGCGAGGGCGATGGGCCTGATGGCGGGCCAGGTGACGGCGCGGAAGCGGCGCCAGGCACCGGCGCCGTCCATGGCCGCGGCCTCGTGCAGTTCGCGCGGCACATTCGAGAGCCCGGCCAGCAGGGTGACCGTGACCTGCGGAAGCCGTGCCCAGATGCCGACCACGACGACGGCGGGCAGGGCGGTGGACAGACTGCCGAGCCAGTCGCGGTGGGTGCCCAGCGTCTCGTTGAGCACCCCGGCGTCGGGGTGGTAGACCAGCCGCCACATGATGCCGACCACGACCTCCGGCATCGCCCAGGGGACGATCGCGAGCGCCCGCGACAGCCAGCGGAACCGCAGGTCCTGGTGGAGCAGCAGCGCGAGGCCGAGCGCGAGCAGGAACTGCGGTACGGAGACGGCCACCGCCCACACCAGGCCGATCCGGAACGACTCCCAAAAGAGGGTGTCGCGCAGCAGGTCCTGGAAGTTGAGCAGCCCGATCCACTGGGTGGGCTCGGTGCGGCCCGCCTGGGAGTCGGTGAAGGCGAGCGCGATGCCGTAGAGGAGCGGGCCGACACTGAGGAGGAGGATCGGGATCAGCGCGGGCAGGACCAGGAACCACGCCCCGTGGGCGGGCCCCTGACGGCGCGTCACGCGGCCGCCCGGGCCCTTGGCGGAGCCCCGCCCCTTGGCGGAGCCCCGCCCCTTGGCGGAGCCCGGGTCCGAGCGCGCCGGGTCGGCGGTCGCGGGTATCACGGCTGGGCCCCCTTCGGACGCGGTGGGAGGGCGGCCCGGGTGGGAGAGCCCACGTCATCGTGCGGAGGGCGGGCGGTGCAGTCAAGCGGTTCTGCCTGCGACAGACGACGCGACGGTCGATCGGGCCGTCGGTACGGCGCTACGGACGTCGATGCGGTCGTCGGTACGGCACATTCGGTACGGCACATGGCGCAGGGCTCAATGCGAGACTTGGCCGTCGGCAGGAAGAGGTCGGCGAGGAGGGCGAGGAGAAGGGGCATGGCGGTGGCGGAGGTCGCGTTCACGGAGGAGCGGGCGCGGGCGGTGCTCTCGGCCGCGCTGCCGCCCTACCGAGCCGGTGCGGCGGAGGCCCGGCTGCTGGCCCTCGGTGAGAACGCCGTCTTCGCCGTCGACAGCCTCTCCCTGGTGGTCCGGATCAGCCGCGACCTGGAGGTGTGGGACCGGGCCGCCCGGGAGCTGAGGATCGCCGACTGGCTGGCCCGGGAGGGGCTGCCCGCGGTCCGCCCCGACCGGCGCTTCGGCTCCGAGCAGCCGCTTCCGTTCGCCAACCATCTCGTCACGTACTGGCAGCGGCTTCCTGACCCGGTACGCCCCGCCGGGGCGCGCGACCTCGCGGAGCTGCTGCGGATGGTGCACGCCCTGCCCGACCCGCCCGGCGACCCGGCGCCGCTCCCGCTGCCGCGCCGCGATCTGCTGGGCGGAGTCGAGCGCTGGCTGCGGCTGGCCGGGGACGCGATCGACCCGGCGGACGCGGCGTATCTGCGCGCCCGCCGGGACGACTTCGCGGCCGCCGTCGAGGAGCTGACCCCGCGCCTCACCCCCGGCCCGATCCACGGCGACGCGCTGCCGCGCAATGTGCACATCGGCCCGGACGGCCCGGTGCTGGTGGACCTGGAGA
Source organism: Streptomyces sp. 5-10 (assembly GCF_014712245.1). Classification (NCBI taxonomy): domain Bacteria; kingdom Bacillati; phylum Actinomycetota; class Actinomycetes; order Kitasatosporales; family Streptomycetaceae; genus Streptomyces; species Streptomyces sp. 5-10. The sequence continues at coordinate 24,440 of NZ_JACVYG010000052.1, read as the reverse complement.
CCTTCTCGCACGATCTGCGCGAGCACGATCTGGTGGTGATGGACCTGTCCCGGGACCGCTATGGGCTCGGCGCGGCGGAATACGACGCGTTCGTGGCGGAGTACGGCTGGGACGTCCGCGAGTGGCCCGGCCGCGCGGTGCTGCGGGGCGCACGCGAGACCGCCAGCTGCGCCTGGGTCTCCCAGCACGCCCCGGGCAACCCGGCGGCGCGCGCCGAGTTCGCCCGCCGCATCGCCTCCCTGCGTGAGGGCGACACGGCGGTGCGCTGGCACACGTTCTGAGCGAACGGCTCCCCCCGGTCCAGGGGCAGGCCCTGGACCCCGAGGCCTGGGGCGGAGCCCCGCCTTCCAGCCCCTCCGGCGTTTGAGGAGCGGGGTCTGGGGCGGAGCCCCAGTTTCGGGAAGGGGCGGGGAGGGGAGCAGCCCGCCGCAGGCGTACGGGCGGACCGGCCAACGCGCCGTGCGGCATTGGCTCAGGCGCGCCACCCCGGGTCGCGGCCGCTCAAGGCGATCGCGCGATCCAGCGGCGGCGCGTCGGCCGGGACGGGGACCCTGGGGCCGAACAGCTCCTTCGGGCGCTCCTCGTCCGGGACCGCCGACAGCCATCCGATGATGGTCTCGACGCTGCCGGGATCGCAGTCGTAGGGCTGGCCGGTGGCGCGGGCGAGATCCCAGCCGTGGATCACCAGCTCGTCCAGCGCCACGATGCCCATCATCTGGGCGGGCATGGTGACGCCCCCGGCCTCCGTGGTGCCCAGCCAGGCGGACGGCTCGCGCCAGGCCACGGCCAGCGCGTCCAGGCGGCGAGGCAGCTCCTGCCGCCAGTCGGGGTCCAGCCGGTCGGCCGACCCCTGCCCGGGGGCGGGGCCCGCCCCGGTCGTGGTCTTCTCGGCGGCGTGGCGCATGCCGAGGGCGAGCCCCATGAAGTGGTCGAGCAGATCGGCCACGGTGTAGGCGCCACACGGTGTGGGCGCGGTGAGCTGCTCGTCCGAGACGCCGCTGAGCAGCGCCGTCACCCGCTGCGCTGTGGGTCCGAAATCGATCATGGTGGTCTGTTCGTCGGTCACGGTCGTCTTCTCCTCGCTCGAGTCCGCGGTCCGTCCCCCTCACCCGTACGGACCGGCTGTCCCCCTCACCCGTACGGACCGGGCGGCCGCCGGAAACTCATCGGTGCGGGACCGGCGGCCGTACGCGCTGCGGCCGTACGCGCTGCGGCCGTACGCGCTGCGGCCGCGCGCTCCGCTATCCGCTGTCCGCTGTCCGCCCGGCGGGCCGCTGCCCCGGTCACCCCACCACGGCCCCCGCCTCCCGCAGCGGCCAACCGCCGTCCACCACCGCGTCCGGGGTGCCCTTGCGGCGCAGCCAGGACTGGAAGTCGGCCGCCCAGTGCGCGTACCACCCCACCTGCTTGCGGTGGAGGTCCCACAGCTCGAGCCCGGCGACCTCGCCGTACCGCTCGGCGAGCGCGCAGGCGACCCGCACCGCGGCCAGCGCGTCCGCCCCGGCGTCATGCGCGCGGTCGTGCACCACTCCGTACTCCCCGCAGACGGCCTCCAACGTGCGCTTGCCCTTGCGGTAGCGGTCGACGGCGCGGTCTATCGTGTACGGATCCACGACGGGGCCGGTCTCCGCGCCCTCCAGCCGCTCGCTCAGCGGGCGCAGCCCGTGCCGCCCCAACTCCGCGGCGAGCAGGCTGAGATCGAACGCCGCGTTGTACGCCACCACCGGGGCGCCGGCGCGCCAGTGGGCCACCAGCACCTCGGCGACCTCCTCGACCACCTCGCGCGCGGGCCTGCCCTCCGCCGCCGCCCACTCACCGGTGATCCCGTGCACCGCCACGGCGTCGTCGGGGATGGGCACTTGGGGGTCGGCCAGCCACTCGCGCCGCCCGACCGGCTCCCCGCCCCTCACCTCGACCACGGCCGCCGTCACGATCCGTGCCGTCCGCGGATCGGTGCCCGTCGTCTCCAGGTCGAATCCGATCAGCAGCCCCCGGTGCCAGCCCATGGCCGCCCCTCCCTTTGTCGTGCTTCCCCCATGTGTGCACCACCTTCCCATGCACCACTGACAACGGCCGGTGCCCCGTACCAAGTCCTCAGACGTCTGAGGACTTTGTGTTAGAGTCCGCCGTGCTCGGATGATCGTTCAGGGAGAGGCGGCGCGGTGGCGGCGGAGACGGCACGCTTGCGGCACGGACCCGTGGTGCCGCGGATCGAGAGCGCCCTGCGCGCGATGCTCGCCGAGGGCCGCTGGCGGCCCGGCGAGCGACTGCCCAACGAGGTGGCGCTCGCCGCCGAACTGGGCGTCGGCCGCTCCTCGGTGCGGGAGGCCGTACGCCTGCTGGCCCATGACGGGCTGGTCGAGGTGCGCCACGGATCGGGCACCTACGCCGCGCGCCCCCCGGCCCCCGCCGGGGACGGCGATATGCGGCGGCTGCTGCGCCGGGCCCGGCTGCGGGAGGTGTACGAGGTGCGCCGCGCCCTCGAGGTCGAGGCCGCCCGGCTGGCCGCCGGGCGCATCCGCCCCGAGGACATCGGGCGGCTGCGGGACCACCTCGCACTGCGCGAGGAGCGGGCCGGAGGCGATCCGTCCGCCTTCGTGGACGCCGATCTGGCCTTCCACCGGACCGTGGTGGAGCTGTCGGGCAACGCCGTGCTGCTCGGCCTGTTCGCCTCCGTCCTGCCGGTCCTGCGCGAGGCGCTGGTGGAGATGGTCAGCCATGAGCCGGCGCTGCCCGATGTGTCCTGCGCCCACGCCGAGCTGCTGGACGGGCTGGCGCGCGGGGACGCCGACGCCGCGATCGCGGCCACGGTCTCCCACCTCGAGGCCGTCATGGAACTCTTCGGCAGCGACACGCGCGCATACGAAAGCGAAAGCGACACCAGCGAAAAGGAGGTGGCGGCCCCGTGACCGCCCCGGCCGTCCCCGTCCCCGTCCCCGTCCCCGTCCTCAGGCTGCGCGATGTGGATGTGGTGCGCGACGGCGCCCCGCTGCTGCGCTCGATCTCGCTCACCGTCCACCAGGGCGAGCACTGGGCGCTGCTCGGCTCCAACGGCGCCGGCAAGTCCACCCTCCTCAGCCTGGCGGGCGCGCTGGTGCACCCGACGCGCGGCACGGTGGAGGTCCTCGGCCGCACGCTGGGGCGGGTGGACCTGCGCGAGCTGCGGTCGTTCGTGGGCCATGTGGATCCCCGGCATCCGCTGCGCTCCCCGCTGCGGGTGCGGGACGTGGTGCTCACCGGGCTGACCAACACCGTGGAGCCGGTCCCCCGCCACCGCCCCACCCCCGACCAGCGCGACCGGGCCGACCGGCTGCTGACCACCCTCGGCATGGGCGGGAAGCTGGACGCGCGCTGGCCGACCCTGTCGCAGGGCCAGCGCGGCCGGGTGCTGATCGCCCGGGCGCTGATGCCCCTCCCCCGGCTGCTGCTGCTCGACGAACCGGCCACCGGTCTGGATCTGGCCGCCCGTGAGCAGCTGCTGGAGAGCCTGGACACCCTGCGCCGGGACCACCCCGAACTGGCCACCGTCCTGGTCACCCACCACCTGGAGGAGCTGCCCGCCAGCACCACCCACGCCATGCTGCTGCGCACCGGGGAGTGCCTGGCGTCGGGCGCGGTGGACGAGGTGGTGACCACCGACCACATCACCAAGTGCTTCGACCACCCGGTGCGCATCAGCCGCACCGACGGCCGCTGGGCCGCCCGCGCCCTGCGGCCCCCGTACCGAGGCAGCGGCTCCTGAGGGGTGTCGAGCTGTCTGGGGCGGAGCCCCCACGCGGCGGAGCCGCACATCGACGCTGTGCGGGGAGGGGCAGGGCACCGGGCATAACGTCCGTTCAGGACACCGGCCGGGAGTCCGCCCAGACGCTCTCGAACTCCTCGCGGTAGGTGCCGAAGAGCCCGCCCTCGCCCTCCTCGGCCCCGCCCTCGCGGACGACCTCGCGGCCCCGCCCGCCGCCGCGCAGCACCAGGACCGGGGCCTCCATGCCCCGGGCCTTGCGCAGGTACGACTGGACGACCGCGAGGCCGTCCGCGCCGTCCCCGTTGACCAGGTAGGCGGTGAAGCGGGGCGTCTCGTCGAAGACGTGGATCTCGAACGCGCCCGGGTCCCGCAGCCGGGCGCGCACCCGCCGCATATGGAGGATGTTCATCTCCACCGAGCGGCTCATCTCGCCCTTCTTCAGGCCGAGCTCGCGCTCCCGCCGCCGCACCGCGCTGCTCGCCGGGTTGAGGAAGAGCAGCCGGGCCCGGCAGCCGGATTCGGCCAGCCGTACCAGCCGGCGGCCGGAGTAGTTCTGGACCAGGAGGTTGAGCCCGATGCCGACGGCGTCGAGCCGGCGGGCGTTGCCGAAGAGGTCCTCGGCGGGCAGCTGGCGCTGGAGCCGCACCCGGTCGGAATGGACGCCCACGACGTCGGCGTAGCGGTCGCCGACGAGGTCTTCGACGGCGTCGATGGGCAGCCGGTCGGCGGAGGGGGAGCCGGTGCCGCTGCCGAGGATCTCCAGCAGCCGGGCGGAGGCCCGCTCGGCCTGGGCGAGGACCGTCTCGGAGAGGGCGCGGTTGCGGGAGACCACATTGCGGGCGACCTCCAGCTCGTCCAGGACCAGCTCCACCTCGCGGCGGTCGTCGAGATACGGCTCGAAGCACGGCCAGTGCTGGACGAGGAGCTCCCGCAGCTGCGGCAGGGTCAGGAAACTGACGACATTGTCGTCGGCCGGGTCGAGCAGATAGCCCTTGCGCCGACTGACCTCCCGGACCGCGACGGCCCGCTGTACCCACTCCTGCCCGGCGGGGCCGGCCGCGGCGATGACCCAGTCCTCGCCGTGGACCGGTTCGTAGATGGGCCGCAGCACGGCGCTGACGACCGCGCGCAGCCGCTGTTCCACGAGGTTGAGCCAGATGTACGCCCGTCCGGCCCGGCGTGCGCGTGTGCGCACCTCGCTCCAGGCTTCGGCGCCCCAGTCCAGTTCCGCTCCGATCTCCATCGGCCGCACCAGGGACACCGCGCCGGGAGGTGCGTCGGTGGAGCCATCACCCCCGGGACCTCCGTCACCGGGGGGCAGCTCCAGCCCGCCCGAGCTCACCTGTGCACCGCCTTCCGCCCCCGTCCAACGATCACCGCAGACTACTGCGCTGGCGGGGGCGGTGCGACACTCAGGTCCTGCCTATCAGATCAACGTGCCTCTTCTGTATGGCCGTTGTGCCCGGACAGTGCAGGCGGCGTGAGGGGATTCATAGCGGTGACATCGCGCGGGGACAGCTGGAAGCCCTGCCAGTGCACCGGCATCGGCTCCTGGTCCTCATCCCGGGCGATGTGGTGGAACCCGATGTTGACCCACACGATGGGGTGCTTGAGGGTCTGCCCGTTGACCCACTTGTCGACGCTCTTACCGGCAGCGCAGCTGCGCAGATTGTTGCTGGCGAACTGCTCACACTTGTTGTATTCGGTGAAGTAGACGTCGTGTTTGGTGAAACTACGTCCCTGGTACTTGGTGGTGTGGCCGGGAACGATCTCGTAGCTGCGCGGATGGCCGTCCTTGTTCTTGCCCGCCGTGCTGACCACGCGCCACCACCGCGCCGCCGCCGCGTCACCGGCCAGCTCCTTGGTGACCTTGGTGCGGGTGGTCTTGGTCTTCGGGATCCGCCCGGAGGTCGCGGTGGTCTTGGAGTCGTACTGCTCGACCTTGCTCTTGGGCGAGCCGTCCAGCCCGAAGTTCAGCCGCCAGAAGACGTTGTGGGCATGACTGGTGGCGTAGTCCTTGGCGCCCTTGCCGATGGGCCAGCCGCGGCCGTCGCCCGCGTCGTAGTCCATCGGGGAGAGCGTGCCGGTGGCGCCGACCTGCATGGTCATGGTGCCGTCGCCGGAGAACCGCCACTCGGTGATGTACTCGTACCAGCCGACCTGGTTGACGGTGTAGACCAGCAGGTCCTTGCCCTGGAGCTGGTACACCTTGTTCTCACTGCCGGCCCCGAAGCCGCCCTCGCCCATGCGGTACGCGTGACCGCGGGCCCGGGTGGTGGCGCACAGGCCCTTCACATTCGGGTGATCGGGGTCCCAGGCGTCGGGCACCCGCACGGTCTTGATCGTGCCGCCGGGGCACTCGGCCGGATCCAGCTGCTGGAGCCCCTGGGCGAAGTTCTGCCCGGTGAGGTCGTCGTACTCATTGCTGCCGTCGTCGTAGGGCACATGGATCTGGCCCAGCTTCGCCGAGGTCAGCACCTTGATCGGGGCGCTTTCGCCCTTGGGCTGGTACGAGACGTCGTCGAGCACGAGCCCGGCCTTGCTCTCGTAGTGCCAGCACATCCGCCAGGTGGTGCCGCCATCGAGCTTCTGCTCGATTCTGTACGGGGCGCTGCAGTCCGCCGCGGCAGCGGTCCGCGGGGCCGCCTGGGCGCTGCCGACCGGCCCGGCGGCGATCGCCACGGTGCCGAGCAGCGCCGAGGCGCCGATGGCCGCCGCGGCCCGGGCACGGGCGCGGCGGAGCCTGCTGTCAGGCATGGGAAGACTCCTGTAATGAAGCGTTGAGGGGTGTGCGAAGCGCCGGTGCCGGGCGCTTCGGCCGTCAACCGTCAGCGGTCAGCCGTCAGGCATCAGCCATCAGGCGAGCTTGGTGACCTTGTGGGCGCTCAGGTCGATCACCATCTGCCGGGTGTCGATCCAGGGGCCGTTCACCACCCGGGTGAACAGCCGTACGCAGCGGTGCTTGCCGCAGTCCTGGACCGAGGCCGGACCGGGGTTGCTGCCCTCGCCCGCGCGGTAGACGAAGCCGGTGACGGTCAGCTGGTCCGGACGGGTCAGCGCCTTGCCGGTGGCGTTCTTGAAGTCCTTCTTCAGCCCCTCGCCCAGCTTGTCGGCCATCAGCAGCCGCGCGGCCTCCATCACCTCGTCGCGGTTGGGCGGCGGCTGCACCCCGCGCTGGGTGTCGGTGCCGGTGACCTTGCCACTGCCGAGGTCGACCGTCTTGATGACGTAGGTGTCGTCCTTGTAGTCGTAGTACGTCACCTCGGCGCGGCGCGGCGGGTCGGCGGCCCCCACCTCGTCGGGGCTCAGCTCCGCGAGGTCGGTGGAGAGCCGCTCGGGGCCCTTGGCGCCCTTGACGTCCTCACCGCTCATGCGGAAGTCGCGGCCGGCCGCGAGGCTCTGGGCGCGCTTCATCTCGTCGTCGGTCAGCGGATCGCGGCCGCTGCCGGTCTTGCCCTGCTCGGGCGCGTCCTCCACCACACCGGGCAGCTGCCGGGCCGCCTGGCCCTGCTCCGCCGATGAGCTCTGGGGTCCCCCACCCGAACCCTCCTCGCCGGACGCGCTCCCCGGGAGCGTCACCCCGACCATGACCGCCGTGGCGGTGATCGCCACGGCCGCGCCTGCCACCACCTTGCCCAGGTGGCGGTGCATCACCTTGCGCACATCCTCCCCCATTCCCCCCTGTCGTCATATCAGACCGCATAGCGGGATACGCGTATGCGTCAGGTCACCCGGTAGGACGAACCGATATGGCCGTAGGTTGCCTCACTTCTGAGGAAGTTCTGTCGAAAGAGCCGATGACTCCGGCCAGTTGGGAAAGGATGCAGGGTCGGTCAGGTTCCGTCCGGTGCCCGGGGTGCTCGCGGCCCCCGGAGAAGAAGTGGAAGAGTCGACGTATGCAGGTCTGGCCGGGACAGGCTTACCCCCTTGGCGCCACCTACGACGGCGCCGGAACCAACTTCGCGGTGTTCTCCGAGGCCGCTGTCCGCATCGAGCTGTGCCTCCTGCACGACGACGGCTCGGAGACGGCGGTCGAGCTGCGGGAGTCCGACGCGTTCGTGCGCCACGCCTATCTGCCGGGGATCATGCCGGGGCAGCGCTACGGCTTCCGGGTCCACGGCCCGTACGAACCGGAGCTCGGCCACCGCTGCAATTCCGCCAAGCTGTTGCTGGATCCGTACGCCAAGGCGATCAGCGGGCGGATCGACTGGGGCGAGGAGGTCTACGGCTACCACTTCGGGCGGCCCGACCAGCGCAATGACCTCGACTCCGCCCCGCACACCATGGCGTCGGTCGTGGTCAATCCGTACTTCGACTGGGGCGACGACCGCCCGCCGCGCACCGACTACCACCGCACGGTCATCTACGAGGCGCACGTCAAGGGGCTGACCATGCGCCATCCCCGGCTGCCGGAGGAGCTGCGCGGTACCTACGCGGCGCTCGCCCATCCGGCGATCATCGAACACCTGACGGAGCTGGGCGTCACCACGCTGGAGCTGATGCCCGTGCACCAGTTCGTCCACGACCACCGGCTGGCCGACGCGGGCCTGGCCAACTACTGGGGCTACAACACCATCGGCTTCTTCGCCCCGCACAACGCGTACGCCTCCTGGGGCGACCGTGGCCAGCAGGTGCTGGAGTTCAAATCGGCCGTCCGGGCGCTGCACCAGGCGGGCATCGAGGTCATCCTGGACGTGGTCTACAACCACACGGCCGAGGGCAACCACCTGGGCCCCACGCTCTCCTTCCGGGGCCTGGACAACGCCTCGTACTACCGGCTGACCGAGGACCGCCGGTACTACATGGACACCACCGGCACCGGGAACTCCCTGCTGATGCGGTCCCCGCACGTGCTCCAGCTGATCATGGACTCGCTGCGCTACTGGGTGACCGAGATGCATGTGGACGGCTTCCGCTTCGATCTGGCGGCGACGCTGGCCCGGCAGTTCCACGAGGTGGACCGGCTGTCGTCGTTCTTCGACCTGGTCCAGCAGGATCCGGTGGTGAGCCAGGTGAAGCTGATCGCCGAGCCCTGGGACGTCGGCGAGGGCGGCTACCAGGTCGGCAACTTCCCGCCCTTGTGGACCGAGTGGAACGGCAAGTTCCGGGACACCGTGCGGGATCTGTGGCGCGGCGAGCCGAGGACTCTGGCCGAGTTCGCCTCCCGGCTGACCGGCTCCTCCGACCTCTACCAGGGCGACGGGCGGCGCCCACTGGCCTCGGTCAACTTCGTCACCTGCCATGACGGCTTCACCCTGCGCGACCTGGTGAGCTACGACGAGAAGCACAACGAGGCCAACGGCGAGTCCAACCAGGACGGCGAGAGCTACAACCGGTCCTGGAACTGCGGGGTCGAGGGCGAGACCGACGATCCGGCGGTGCGGACGCTGCGCCAGCGCCAGATGCGCAACTTCATCGCCACCCTGATGCTCTCCCAGGGCGTGCCGATGCTCAGCCACGGCGATGAGTTCGGACGCACCCAGGGCGGCAACAACAACGCGTACTGCCAGGACAACGAGGTGTCCTGGGTGCGGTGGCCGGATCACGCCAAGGGGCAGGACGGCGAGTGGGAGGACCGCTCGGCGCTTGAGCTGCTGCGCTTCGCCCGCTCGCTGGTGTGGCTGCGCCGCGACCACCCGGTCTTCCGGCGCCGCCGCTTCTTCCACGGACGGCCGGTGGAGGGCACCCACGACGAGCTGTCGGACATCGCCTGGTTCACCCATGAGGGAGAGGAGATGACCCCGCGCGACTGGCAGGCGGCGCACGCCAAGTCCCTCGCGGTCTTCCTCAACGGCAGCGCGATCTCCGAGCCCGGGGCGCGCGGGGAGCGGATCACCGATGACTCGTTCCTGCTGCTGTTCAACGCCCACCACGAGCCGCTGGACTTCGTCGTGCCCATCGACCACGGCAAGCAGTGGCAGGTCATCGTGGACACGGCGGCGACGGAGGGCGTGGAGCCGGGCAGCGGCTCGAAGGTGGCGGCGGGCGACCGACTGACCCTGGTGGACCGCAGTCTGATGGTACTGCAGCGGCCGGCTTAGGTCTGAGGGGCTCCGCCCCTGGACCCCGGGGTCGACGAGCCGATCGTCGCCGCGCTCGGCTCACCGGCCAGGGCGTCGAACGCACCGCCTGCGACGCGGCCGGGTCTGGGGCGGAGCCCCAGTTTCGGGGAGGGGCCGGGAGGGGAGCGGCCCGCCGCAGGCGTCCGATCCGCCGGACAACACACCTCGGGCCAGGCGCCGCCAAGGCGCGCGCGTCGCGTCCGTTCGGGCGTGCAGAGCTCTGATGGGGCGCGTGGGGTGGGTACGTACGTTCATATGACGGCTGACCCCGGCACACCCACCGCCACCTATCGTCTCCAGCTCCAGCCCGCCTTCCCCTTCGCGGCGGCGGAGCGAGCGGTGCCATATCTGGCCTCGCTCGGCGTCTCGCATCTGCATCTGTCCCCCGTGCTGGAGGCGGTGCCCGGCTCCACCCACGGCTATGACGTGGTGGACCACTCCGCCGTCCGGGCCGAACTGGGCGGCGAGGAGGGGCTTCGCGCACTCGCCCGTACGGCGCGGGAGCACGGCTTGGGGCTGATCGTCGACATCGTCCCCAACCACATGGCCGCCCCCGCCCCCGAGTGGCTCAACGCGCCGCTGTGGGAGGTGCTGCGGGAGGGGCCGGAGTCGCCGTACGCGCGGTGGTTCGACATCGACTGGCGGGCCCACGGCGGCAAGGTGCTGCTGCCGGTGCTCGGCGGCCCGCTCGGCGAGGAATGGGACCGGCTGCGGGTCGAGGGCGGGACTCTGCGCTACTACGACCACGCCTTCCCGCTGCGGCCCGGCACCGAGGGGCTGCCGCTCGCCGAGCTGCTGGACGCCCAGTGGTACCGGCTCGGCTGGTGGCGGCTGGCCCGCACCGAGCTCAACTACCGGCGGTTCTTCACCATCTCCGAGCTGATCGCGGTGCGGATGGAGGACCCGGAGGTGTTCGCCGCGACCCATGCCACGCTGCTGGAGCTGGTCCGGGACGGGGTCGTGGACGGGCTGCGGATCGACCACCCGGACGGGCTCGCCGACCCGGAGGGCTATCTGCGGCGGCTGGACCAGGCGGTGCGGGCGGCGACGGGTGACGGGGAGCGCGGGAGCGGGCGGCGGCCCGCGCCAGAAGGCGGGGGCGGCCGGGTGACCACGCCAGGAAGCGGCGGCGGGCGGCGGACCACGCCAGAAGGCGGGAGCGGGCGGCGGACCACGCCAGAAAGCGGCGGCCGCTGGACCGCGCCAGAAAGCGACATCGGCCGGTGGGCAACGCCGAAAGGCGGCGGCGCCCGCTGGACCGTCGTCGAGAAGATCCTCGCCCGGGACGAGCGGCTCCCCGCCACCTGGCCGGTCGCCGGGACCACCGGCTATGACGCGCTGCACCACATCGACGGGCTCTTCGTCGACCCGGACGGTCTGGCGAAGCTGACCGCCCTCTACCGCGCCTTCGCCGCTCCCCCGGCCGACCTGGGCGGCGACTGGGCCGCCACGGTCCGCCGTGCCGCCCATGAGGTGGTCACGCATGAGCTGGCCGCCGAGGTGGAACGGCTCACGCGCACCGCCTCCCGCATCTGCGAGTCCGACCCCCGGCTGCGCGACCACGCGCCCTGGGCGCTGCGCACGGCGATCCGGGAGCTGCTGGTGCGGCTGCCGGTCTACCGTCCGTACGCCGCCGTGGGCGGCCCGCCCGCGTCGGACTCCGACGCGGTGATGCTGCGCTCGGCGGCGGCGGGTGCCCGGGAGGCGTTCACGGTGGCGCAGGAGGCCCAGGCGGTGCGCGTGGTGCGGGACGCGGCGCTGGGCGGGCTCGGGGACGGCCCGGACCACCGCGACTTCTGCGCCCGCTTCGCCCAGACGGCGGCCGCGCTGCGCGCCAAGTCGGTGGAGGACACCGCCTTCTACCGCTACACCCCGCTGCTGTCGGCCGCCGAGGTGGGCGGCGATCCGGGGCGACCGGCCGTGGCCCCGGAGGAGTTCCACGCCTTCGCGGCCCGGCGCTTGAGGGACTGGCCCGCCACCGGCACGGTGCTCTCCACGCACGACACCAAGCGCAGCGCGGACGCCCGGTCCCGGCTCGCGGCGCTCACCGAATGCCCGGGCTGGTGGGCGCGGACGGTGGAGGAGCTGACCCGCTCGGCCCCCGCCCCCGACCCCCATCTGGCCTGGACGGCCTGGCAGACCGCGCTCGCGCTGGGCCACGGGGACGCCGAACGGCTGGTCCCGGCCGTCCTCAAGGCGGTGCGCGAGGCGGGGCTGCGGACCACCTGGACGGAGCAGAACGCGGCGTACGAGGCGGAGGTGACCGCCTTCCTGGAGGCCGGGCCGTGCGCGGCCGACGCGTCCGTGTGGGCCGCGATCGGCGCCGAACTCGACGGACCGGCGCGGGCCAACGCGCTCGGCGCCGCCCTGCTCCAGCTCACCATGCCGGGCGTTCCCGACCTCTATATGGGCACCGAACACGTCTATATGGCCCTCGTCGACCCGGACAACCGCCGCCCGCCCGCACTGGGCGGCGAGCCGGCTGACGGCCCGTCGGCCGAGAAGCTGCTGCTCACCCAGGCGGCACTGAACCTGCGCCGGAAGCGTCCGGGGTGGTTCGGCCCCGGGAGTGCGTATACGCCGCTGTCCGCCTCCGGTCCGTCCGCCGGGCACTGCGTGGCCTTCTTACGGACAGAGAGTACGGAGGGCACACACGGCGGCGCCGTCACCGTGGTCACCCGGCTGTCGCGGCGGCTGGCGGAGGCGGGCGGCTGGGGCGCCACCCGGCTGCCGCTGCCACCGGGCCGCTGGCGGGACCTGCTGACCGGGCGGACCGCCGAGGGCCCGGCAGCGCTGGATGCGCTGCTGTCCCGGTTTCCGATGGCGCTGCTGATCCGGATCTGACGGGCCCACCGGAGCAGCCCGTACGGGGCCAACGGAGCAGCCCGTCCGGGCCCACCGGAGCAGCCCGTCCGGGGCCATCGGAACGGCCCGTCCGAGCCCACCGGAACGGCCCCCTCACCACCCTGCCTGACGGCCCGCCAGAAAGGCCTGCGGCCTTCATGCCCTGAAGCATTTACAGCTGCCCGGGGGCGCGCTACGTTCACCAAGAAATTGGGAGCGCTCCCACGCCGACGGTTCCTGACCCGTTCACGTCGAAGGGAAAGCACGCGCAATGCCTCGACGATCACTGGCACTCGCCTCTTCCGCACGCCCGCCGGGCGGCTCCCGCGCGCGCAGGTCCGTACTGCTGGTCCTGCTCTCGGTCCTGCCCGCCCTGGGCCTCGTCTTCTTCTCCGGCGGCAGCGCCTCCGCGCACGGCGCACCGATGGCGCCGGGCAGCCGCACCTATCTCTGCTGGAAGTACAGCCTGTCCTCGACCGGTGAGGTCAAGCCGACCAACCCGGCGTGCAAGGCCGCGTACGACAAGAGCGGCGCGACGCCGTTCTACAACTGGTTCGCGGTGCTCCGCTCGGACGGCGCGGGCCGCACCAAGGGGTTCATCCCGGACGGCAAGCTGTGCAGCGGCGCGGCCACCGTCTATGACTTCTCCGGCTTCGACGTGGGCAGCAAGGACTGGCCGGTGACGCATCTGACGTCCGGCAAGTCGATGCAGTTCTCGTACAACGCCTGGGCCGCGCACCCGGGGTCGTTCCGCAGCTATGTCACCAAGAACCCGATCGACCCGACCAAGCCGCTCACCTGGAACGACCTGGAGGACCAGCCGTTCAACACGGTGACGAACCCGCCGCTGTCCGGCCAGGTCGGCACGGTGGACGGCAAGTACACCTGGACGGCCAATCTGCCCTCCGGCAAGAGCGGGCGCCACATCATCTACACCGTGTGGACGCGCTCGGACAGCCAGGAGACCTTCTACAGCTGCTCCGACGTGGTCTTCGACGGCGGCAACGGCGAAGTGACGGTCCCGGGCGCCGCCAGCGGCGGCGGCGGTGGCAGCGACCCCACGGACCCGCCGGGCAATCCGCCGACGGCCTCCTGCGCCGCCACCCAGGAGGTGACCAGCACCTGGAACGGCGGCTACCAGGCCGAGGTGACGGTCTCCAACTCCGGTGCCACGCCCATCTCCTCATGGATGGTCGACTGGACGCTGCCGTCCGGGCAGCGGATCGACAGCGTCTGGAACGGCAAGCTGACCACCACCGGTTCCTCGGCCTCGGTCACCAACGCCGACTGGAACGGTTCACTGGCCACCGGGGCCTCGACGACCTTCGGCTATACGGCCGGCGGCGGCTCTCCGGACACAACGGCCGCGCCGATCTGCATGGTGCACTAGTCTGCGTCTCACACCGGTCCACGCAGGTGCTCCGACCCGCTCATCGATCTGTCAGGTGCACCTCATCCCGCGCGCCGGTCTGCCGCTCCTTCCCCCTAGCGGGCGGCAGACCGGCCCCGCTCAGCTCGCCGCGTTCCAGGAGTGGGCGACGTCCACGACCAGGTGGCCGTCCGACTGGAAGACGCGGAACGGCAGCCGCGCCCGCACCCCGAGCCCGACCTGGGTCTCCCCCTCGAAGCTGCTCGCGTAGCGGGTGTCCCGGAAGGTCTGGTAGCCCGAGACGTCCACCCCCGGCAGCGGCTGTCGGGCCTTGCCCGGGTACGTGCTCTTGCCCGTCTCGTAGTCGTAGCTGGACGCGCCCACCTTGATCTCCAGGATCGCCCCGCCGCCGACCGGGATCGGGTCACCGGTGCCGGCCTGGTTCAGGGTCTCGACGTAGCCGACGCGGTAGCCGATCCGGTCGGCGGCCGTCGCGCCCTTGATGTCGAAGACCATGCGGTCGTAACACTCGTTCTGACCGGTTCTGATGTTCTCCAGCGGCTTCCCGCTGAGGGCCGGATCTGTCCTGTCGAGGCTGCCCCAGGCGGTCGCGCACGCCGCCGCCCGGCTCGTGCCGACGGCCTGCGCCGCCCCGGCCGTCCCCGCCAGACCGGCGCTCGCCAGCACGATCGCCGCGATCGCGGTTCCCCACCGTCGCATGTCCAACCTCCGTTGAATCGATTCGGGGTAGTGCGTCGTCGTGACGCATGAGGTGTGACCGAGCGTGGGGAGCGCAGGTTGTCCCCGCCGAAAGAATCTTGGGAACCCCCCTAAAGTTCCGGCTTTCCGGTGACATCCCCGGCCGTCCCGGACCCCATCGGCTCCGGTCCCATAAGGCGTGGACGCGGAGGCGGGGATGTGGCTAGAGTGCGGGCACGCCCGTGATCGAGGAAGGAGGCGAGAGCAATGGACATCACGACGTTTCCGCGCTCCCGCCCCCTGTCCCCCGGGCGTATCCGCGTCTGATCACACATCGTTCGATCAGGCATCCGACCGGGAGCGCGACACTCTCCTGGAAGGAATCCCATGACCGATCTGGTCATCCGTCCCCTCACCGAGGGCGACGCCCATCTGTTCCATGACCTGCGCGTGCCCACGCTCGTCGGCCGAGGCGCCTTCGGACACACCTACGCCACCGTCGGCCAGGGCGGCGAGTACCGCCCCGACTGGACCTGGGTGGCGCTGCGCGAGGGGCGGGTCGTGGCCCGCGCCGCGTGGTGGGCCGGGCCGGAGGACGCCGCGCCCATCGCCCTGGACTGGTTCGACTTCGCCGAGGGCGAGGCCGACGCCGCCGCCGAACTGCTGCGCACCGCACCGCTGCGCGCCGAGTACAGCCTGCTGGCCCCGCCCGGCTGGCGCGATCGGCCCGAGGTGCGGGCCGCCGCCCAGGCCCGGGTCGACGCCGCCGTGGCGGGCGGGCTCGAGCCGCTGGTCGAGCGCTACCGCTATGAGTGGACGCCGGAGTGCGGACTGCCCGCCCGACCGGGGCGTCTCGAGTTCCGGCCGGAGCCCGATGACGCGGTGATCGAGGACGCGCTGCGCCGCATCATGCCCGGCTCGCTCGACGCCCACGACCGGCGCGCCATCGAACGAGGAGGTGCCGACGCCGCGGTGCGCGAGCTCATGGACTTCTTCTCCTGGTGCCCGTCGCCGCGCGAGTGGCGGCGGCTGGCCTGGACGCCCGAGGGCGAGCTGGTCGGCATCCAGGTGCCCGCGCACAATCCGTCGGGCCCCTGCGTGGGCTTCATAGGGGTCGTCGCCGAGCAGCGCGGCCACGGCTACGCGTACGACCTGCTCGTGGAGTGCACCCACGATCTGGTGGAACGAGGGGCCACGAAGATCGCGGCGGCGACGGACCAGCCCAACCTGCCCATGGCCGCGCACTTCGCCAGGGCGGGGTATCCCATCACCCAGGAGCGCATCGACCTCGTCTGAGCCTGAGCCTGCGTCCGAGCCTGCGTCTGAGTCTGACTGATGTCGTCCTGCTGCGCCGCCGGCGCCGCGTCCCGCAGCATGGTCGAGGACCGCAACCAGGTCGAGCACCGTAGCCAGGTCGAGGTCCGTAGCCGGGTCGAGGTGAGGAGACGCCAGTGCTGTTCGAGGTGTGGGCGCCGCACGCCGAGCGGGTCGGGCTCCATGTGGACGGGCGGGACCGCCCCATGGAGCCCGACCCGGGCCGCGCGGGGTGGTGGCGGGCCGAGGCCGAGGCCGGGCCCGGCACGCGGTACGGCTTCGCGCTCGACGACGGCCCGCCGCTCCCCGATCCGCGCTCCCGCCGCCAGCCGGACGGCCCGGAGGGGCTGAGCGCGGTGGTCGACCACTCCCGCTTCCGCTGGGAGCGGGAGTGGTTCGGGCGGCCGCTGCCGGGCGCGGTCCTCTACGAGCTGCACATCGGCACCTTCACCCATGAGGGCACCTTCGAGGCGGCGGCCGAACGGCTGCCGCACCTGGCCGAGTTGGGCATCACCCATGTGCAGCTGATGCCCGTCTGCCCGTTCCCTGGGACCCATGGCTGGGGGTACGACGGCGTGGCGCCCTGGGCGGTGCACGAGCCGTACGGCGGGCCGGAGGGGCTGGCACGGTTCGTGGACGCCGCGCACGGGCACGGCCTCGGCGTGGTCCTCGATGTGGTCCACAACCATCTGGGCCCCTCCGGGAACCACCTCCCGGCCTTCGGCCCGTACTTCACCGACACCCACCACACCCCCTGGGGCGCGGCGGTCAACCTCGACGCGCCCGGCTCCGACGAGGTGCGCGCGTACTTCATCGGCAGCGCGCTCGCCTGGCTGCGCGACTTCCGCCTCGACGGGCTGCGGCTGGACGCGGTGCACGCGCTGCGCGACACCCGGGCCCGGCACTTCCTGGCCGAGCTGTCGGCCGCCGTGGACGCGCTGGCCGCCCGCACCGGCCGGCCGCTGTTCCTCATCGGCGAGTCGGACCTCAACGATCCGCGCACCACCGCCCCGCGCGAGGCGGGCGGCCACGGTCTGTACGCGCAGTGGAACGACGACTTCCATCACGCCCTGCACACATTCCTCACCGGTGAGCGGCAGGGCTACTACGCCGACTTCGCCGCCGAGGGGCCCGGGGCGCTGGTCAAGACGCTGATGGGCGGCTTCTTCCACGACGGCACCCATTCGGCGTTCCGGGGCCGCCGCCACGGCAGTCCGCTGAACACCCACACCACCCCCGCGCACCGGCTGCTCGGCTACGCCCAGACCCATGACCAGGTGGGCAACCGCGCGGTCGGCGACCGCCTCTCCGCCCGGCTCTCCCCCGGGCTGCTGGCCTGTGCGGCGGCCGTGGTGCTGTGCGCGCCCTTCACCCCCATGCTCTTCATGGGCGAGGAGTGGGGCGCCCGCACGCCCTGGCAGTACTTCACCGACCACCAGGATCCGGAGCTGGCCGAGGCGGTGCGGTCCGGCCGTCGCCGGGAATTCGCCGCCCACGGCTGGGCGGAAGGCGACGTGCCCGACCCCCAGGACCCGGCCACCCGGCTGCGGTCCTGCCTCGACTGGCGGGAGCCCGAGCGGGAGCCGCATCGGGCGCTGCTCGACTGGTACCGCCGGCTGATCGCACTGCGCCGCGCCGAACCGGCCCTGACCGACCCCACGTGGTCGTACACGGGCCTGTCCTCCGGTTCGGACGGCTGCTTCAGCTTTCAGCGCGGCCCGCTGCGGGTGCTGCTCAACCCGAGCGACCGGCCGGTCAAGACCTGGCTCGGGCCACGGACCGGCGAGGTCACCGAGGTGGTGGCCGCCTGGCGGCGGATCGAGCTGCCGGGCCCGGACGGCATGCTGAGGCTGCCGCCCGAGACCGCCGCCGTGCTGCGCTGCGGCTCACGCTGAGGAGCCCGGGGCCTGAAGCCCGAAGCCCGAAGCCCAGGCCGAGACGCCTGAGCCTGGCCTCGGGCGTCAGCCCTCCTCGGGGCTCAGCTCTCCTCGGGGCTCAGCTCTCCTCGGGGCTCAGCCGCAGCGAGATGGAGTTGATGCAGTACCGCTGGTCGGTCGGGGTGGGGTAGCCCTCGCCCGAGAAGACATGGCCCAGGTGGGAACCGCAGCGGGCGCACCGCACCTCGGTGCGGACCATGCCGTGCGAGCGGTCCTCGAGCAGTTCGACGGCCGAGCTGTCCGCCGGGTCGTAGAACGACGGCCAGCCGCAGTGGCTCTCGAACTTCGTCTCCGAGCGGAACAGCTCCGCCCCGCACGCCCGGCAGGAGTAGACGCCGGCCGTCTTGCTGTCGGTGTACTCACCGGTGAAGGCACGCTCGGTGCCGGCCTCCCGCAGCACGTGGTACTCCTGCGGGGTCAACTCCGCGCGCCACTGCTCCTCCGGCTTGTCGATCTCGTACGCCATGGGGACGGACCTCCTCAGTTCTCCGGGCTCTGCAGACGGGCGAGGATCTCCGGACCGAGGTCGGTCACATCGCCAGCGCCCATGGTGAGAACAAGGTCACCGGGCTTCGCCATTCCGGCGATCAGCTCGGGCACCGCGGCGCGGTCGTGCTCGGCGGTCACATCCGCCCCGTGGCGGGCCGCGGCGTCGATGATCAGGGCGCTGGTGACGCCGGGGACCGGGTCCTCGCGGGCGGGGTAGATGTCCAGGACCACGGAGGCGTCGGCGAGCGCGAGCGCCTCGCCCATCTCGGTGCCCAGCTCCTGGGTACGGCTGAACAGATGCGGCTGGAAGACCACCAGCACCCGGCCCTCCCCGGCGCCGCCGCGGATCGCCTCGAGGTCCGCGGCGATCTCGGTGGGGTGGTGGGCGTAGGAGTCGATCACCTGCACCCCGGCCCCGGTGCCCTTGAGCTGGAGCCGCCGCCTGACGCCCGTGTACGCGGCGAGGGCGGGGGCCAGTTCGGCGGCCGGGACGTCGAGGGCGGCGCCCGCGGTGAGGGCGGCCACGGCGTTGAGCGCGTAGTGGCGGCCGGGGACGGAGACGGTGAAGGTGAGCTCCGCGCCGCCCAGGGACTCCGCGAGCCGCACGGTGACCTCGCTGGTCAGCCCGTGCGGCTGAATGGCCAGGACCCTCACGTCCGCGCCCGCGTCCTCGCCGTAGGTGAGCACCCGCAGCCCGTCGCGCCCGCTGACCCGGGCGGTCAGCTCACGGGCGCCGGGGTGGTCGGCGGAGATCACCAGCGCGCCGCCGGGCCGGACCCGGCCGACGAAGGTCTCGAAGGACTCGTAGATCTCGTCCATCGAGGCGTAGTTGGCGTGGTGGTCGAGCTCCACATTGAGGATGATCGCCACCTCGGGCGCGTACTTGTGGAAGCTGCGGTCGCTCTCGTCGGCCTCGGCGACGAAGATCTCGCCCGCGCCGTGGAGGGCGCTGGAGCCGGGGGCGTCCAGATCGCCGCCGATGACGTACGACGGGTCCAGGCCGAGCGTGCGCAGCGAGACGGCCAGCATCGAGGTCGTGGTCGTCTTGCCGTGGGTGCCCGCGACCGCGATCGGCCGGGAGCCGTCCATCAACGCGGCGAGCGCGTCGGAGCGGTGCACCACCGGGATGCCGCGCTCCCGCGCCGTGACCAGCTCGAGGTTGTCGTCGCGGATGGCGCTGGAGACGACGACGCTGGTGGTGTCGGCGGCGAGGTTATCGGCGGAGTGGCCGATGTGCACCGTCGCGCCGAGCTCACGCAGCGCCCCGACGATCGGCGAGTCCTTGGTGTCGCTGCCCGAGACCCGCGCGCCGCGCATGGCGAGGACCTTCGCCACGCCCGACATCCCGGCGCCGCCGATGCCGATGAAGTGCGGTCGATCCAGCGTGTCGGAGGCGGTGCCGGCCGGTGCCATGTACGGGTCTCCCCTGGTTCGCGGTGTGTGCTGTCGGCCCGATTCTCGCACCCCCGGCGGCCCGCCCCGCCGATGGCCGCGGGGGGAGGCGGGGCCGGGGCCGGGGTCGGGACCGGGACCGGGGCCGGGACCGGGGCCGGGACCGGGACCGGGGCCGGGGGCGGGGGCGGAGTCGGGACTGGAGCCGGGGCCGGGGCCGGGACTGGAGCCGGGGTCCGGACCGAGGCTCAGCCGATGGCCGCCGGGGCCGGGGCCGGGGCCGCGGCTCAGCCGCCTGCCGTGGGCTGGTCCTCGTCCACCGCGTGCGAGAAGAGCTTCAGCACCGGCACCCCCACCTTGTGGCGCGCCCGCGAGGCCCAGTCCCGGTGGAAGAACTCCTCCACGAAGTGCGGGGCGGTGAGGACGATCACCTCATCGGCCCGGGTCTCCTCCACCACACCGCGCAGCACCTCCAGCGGACGGCGCTGGACGACATGGCCCCGGGCCCGGCTCCCGGCCGCCTCGAGCGCCGCCACCGAGTGGGTCAGCGCCCGCTCGGCGGGCTCCAGCGCCTCCTTGCCCTCCGGCTCGTCCCCCTCCTGGGCGGCCTGCTCCAGCTCGCCGAGGGCGATGTCGTCGATCGCGCGCAGCAGCCGGTCCTTGCTGCCCCGGGGTTGCATCAGGACGACGAAGGAGACCGGGTCATCGCCGTGCAGGGTGGTGACGAATTCCACGTCGGCGGGGGTCAGGGGCTTCTCGATCATCAATACGCTCGTGAACACGGCGGATGCCCTTCTCCTTCGCGGTCCTCTTCGCGGGTTTGCAGACGTTTTTGTAAGTTATTGGTAAATCCGACGGTAGCGGGTGAAAAGAAACCCGGCTTCCTCCAGAACGGAAGCGAGAGTGAAGGCTTCCGGTTCCCTCAGCACGGGGCCGTTCATGATCCGCTTCGCGTCCCCCGCGATGACCAGGGGGGCCACCGCCAGACACAGCTCGTCCAGCACACCGGCCGCCGCGAACTCCGCCAGCAGCGTGGGCCCGCCCTCCGTGAGCAGCCGGGTGTGGCCGAGCTCCGCGAGCGCGGTCACGACCGCCGCCGCGTCCACCCGCCCGGACGGCCCGGCCCCGGCGAAGACCACCTGGGCCCCCGCCGCACGGGCCGCTCCGATCCGCTCCTCCGCGGCCGTCGCGCCCGTGATCACGATCGTCGGCACCAGCGGCTCGGTGAACAGCGGCCGCGAGAAGTCCAGGTCCAGGCTCGCGCTCACGACGGCGATCGCGGGCGCGGGCGGCTGGCCGAGCGCCGCCCGCCGCTCGGCGAACGCCTCCCGGGCGCGCGCCGGGCGGTAGCCCTCGCGGCGCACGGTCTCCGCGCCCACGACGACGGCGTCGGCGAGCCCGCGCAGCACCCCGAAGATCCGCATGTCCGCGTCGGAGGACAGGGGCTTCGACCGGCCGTCGTGATGGGCCGCCCCGTCCAGCGAGGACACCATGTTGGCCCGCAGATAGGCGCCGGAGGGGCCGTGCGGCGGCTCCGGATACGCATAGGCGTCGGCCAGTTCGTCAAGGGCCCATTCGCGGTCTTCGACGGATGTTTCGGGAGAGGGGCCGGCAGAGGTTTCGGCGGACGTTTCGGCAGAGGTCTCGGCAGACGTTTCAGCAGGCGCGGGGACAGGCACGGGGAACAGGCGTCGCATAGGCCGCAGTGTGACATGCCTCCCTCTCGGACAGTGGTCGGGTGAAGAGCGACTACCCTGGACATCCGTGTCTGCACCAACCACCGCATCCGGCTCGGCAGGCCGCATAGCCGCCGAAGCCCCCGCAGCCCTCACCGCCCGTGCGCCGCAGGTTCCGGCGGAGCGTCTGGTCGCCGAGATGGTGCCGCCGCCCCGCTTCGCCACCGTGAGCTTCGACAACTACATCACCGACCCCGGCCAGCCCAGCCAGGCCGAGGCGGTCGAGGCGCTGAGAGCCTTCGCCGCACGGCTCGGCGGCGGCGCGGACGCGAAGGGCGGGCGCCGCAGGCACTGGTTCCGCCGCGAGGCCAAGCCCGCCGCGGGCGGCGGCCCGCGCGGGATATACCTCGACGGCGGCTACGGCGTCGGCAAGACCCATCTGCTGGCCTCCCTGTGGCACGCCACCCCGGCCGCCCCCGAGCTCAAGGCGTTCGGCACCTTCGTGGAGCTGACGAACCTGGTCGGCGCGCTCGGCTTCCAGCAGACCGTGAAGACCCTGAGCGGCCACCGGCTGCTGTGCATCGACGAGTTCGAGCTGGACGACCCGGGCGACACCGTGCTGGTCTCCACGCTGCTGGGCAAGCTGGTGGAGGCGGGCGTGGCGCTCGCCGCGACGTCCAACACGCTGCCCGGCAAGCTGGGCGAGGGCCGGTTCGCCGCGGCCGACTTCCTGCGCGAGATACAGGGGCTGTCCGCCCACTTCCGTGCGCTGCGCATCGACGGCGAGGACTACCGCCACCGCGGACTGCCCGCGGCCCCGGCCCCGCACTCCGACGAGACGGTCACCCGGGCCGCGCACCGCGTCCCCGGCGCCTCCCTGGACGACTTCCCCGCCCTGCTGGACCATCTGTCCCGGGTGCATCCGAGCCGCTACGGCGCGATGTGCGACGGCGTCCAGGCCGTCTGCCTGACCGGGGTCACCCCGGTCCCCGACCAGTCGACCGCGCTGCGGCTGGTGGTGCTGGCCGACCGGCTCTACGACCGCGAGGTGCCGGTACTGGCTTCCGGAGTGCCGTTCGACCAGCTCTTCAGCGAGGAGATGTTGAGCGGCGGCTACCGGAAGAAGTACTTCCGGGCGATATCCCGGCTCACCGCCCTCGCCCGTGACGCGAAGGGGCTGGCCGACGCGTCGTACGCGCGCTGATCGGATGGCTCCCGCGCACCGCTGATCGGACGGCTCCCACGCATCGCTGATCGGACGGTTCCCGCGCATCGCTGATCGAACGGTTCCCGCGCATCGCTGATCGAACGGTTCCCGCGCATCGCTGATCGAATGGTTCCCGCGCGCCCGCGCGCGTGATACACACGTCCGGTCATCTTCTCTGTCCGCCAGCAGGGAGTTACCGCATGTCAGCGACACGACGTCAGCTTCTCGGCCGCACCGGCGCGCTGGGGGCCTCCATCGCCTCGATCGCCTTCACCGGCAGCGTCTCCGAGCTCTTCGCCGGGACGGCCGCGGCCGCCGAACCGGATTCCCCACCGCTCGGCCGGGGTGGCTACGGCCCCCTGGTCCCCGACCCCGACGGACTGCTCGACCTCCCGGAGGGATTCCGCTACCGGGTGCTCTCGCGCGAGGGCGACGAACTCCGCTCCGGCGAGGGCAAGGTCCCCAGCCACTGCGACGGCATGGCCGCGTTCCCGGGCCGTGCCGGCGGCCACCGCGGCCGTACGCATCTGGTTCGCAACCATGAGAACCGTAAGGACGCCGCCATCCGCGTCCCCGCCGTGCCCGGCCTCACCTACGACCCGATGGGCCTGGGCGGCTGTACCGCCCTGGAGCTCGACTCCGGCAACCAGGTGCTGTCCGAGCGGGTGGCCATCGCGGGCACCGCGGTCAACTGCGCGGGCGGCCCCACCCCCTGGCACACCTGGTTGACCTGCGAGGAAACCGAGGACCGGGCCGGTACGAACGGCTACACCAAGGACCACGGCTTCATCTTCGAGGTCGACCCCTACGATCCGCGCCGCACCGGCGCCGTCCCGCTCACCGCCATGGGCCGCTTCCAGCACGAGGCGATCGCGGTCGATCCGCGCAGCGGTGTCGTCTACGAGACCGAGGACGCCTTCGAGAAGCCCTTCGGGCTCTTCTACCGCTTCCGGCCGAAGAAGCCGCTCGGCGGCATCGGTTCGCTGCGCGCGGGCGGGGAGCTGCAGGCGCTGCGCGTGCCGGGGGTGCCCGACCTGTCCACCATCCAGGAGCCGGGCACCACCTTCGACCGCGTCGAGTGGGTGGACGTCCCCGACCCGCTCGCCCGCCAAACCCCCATCCGCTTCCAGGACTTCGGCCCCGGGGGCATCACCCACGCCCAGAAGCTGGAGGGGTGCTACTGGGGCGGTACGTCGGTCTACTTCGTCTCCAGCTTCGCCAAGAGCGCGGACGGCTCGGCGGCCGACCACTTCGGCCAGATCTGGCGCTACGACCCCGATCGGAGGCGCCTCACGCTGGTGATCGTCTTCGGCCCCGAGACGGATCTCCAGCTCCCCGGCGAGTCCCCCGACAACATCACGCTCGCGCCCAGCGGCGGCCTGATGGTCTGCGAGGACGGCAACGGCGCGCAGCATGTCTTCGGGGTGACCCGTCGCGGCGAGGTCTACGCGATGGCCCGGGGACGGCAGAACATTGGCACACCGGAGGAGCCGGAGTGGGGTGAGTTCGCGGGCGTCACCTTCGCGCCGGACCGCCGCACGATGTACGTGAACTGCTACACCCCGGGCACGACGTTCGCCGTGACGGGGCCCTGGCGCCACTAGGGTCTGTCGCCCGGCGGAGCTTTGTGTCGCTGCGCGACGGCGTCTGGCTCAGAGGCCGCCGCCTCGCGGTGGCGGCCGGGGGCCGCCTCGCGGCGGTGGCCGGGG
>NZ_JACVYG010000051.1:0-75119 GCF_014712245.1 Streptomyces sp. 5-10 | reverse complement strand
GTTGGTTCTGAAGCAACGAACCGTTTGACCGCCCCGCTTGTGCGGGGCTGGGTCCGGTTCAAAGCTTCATAGTGTTTCGGTGGTTATAGCGTTAGGGAAACGCCCGGTTACATTCCGAACCCGGAAGCTAAGCCTTTCAGCGCCGATGGTACTGCAGGGGGGACCCTGTGGGAGAGTAGGACGCCGCCGAACAATTCTTCCAAGAGACCCCGAGGGAAATTCGTTCCCCTCGGGGTCTTTTTCGTGCCCATGTCCACTACGCCCCGGTGCGGGGCCTGTGCGGGCCTACCGGTAGAGTCATGGAGCATCATCGGCCTGTTTCTCACGGGAGGCTCCCGGGTGGAGGTACAGGAGACACGCGTTCAGACGGACCGCGTGCTCACCATCCCGAACATCCTCAGCGCTGCGCGCCTCGTCGGCGTGCCGCTTTTCCTGTGGCTGATCCTCCGGCCCGAGTTCGGCGGGCCCAACAGCGATGGCTGGGCGCTGCTGGTACTGGCGCTCAGCGGTGTCAGCGACTATCTCGACGGGAAGCTGGCCCGCCGCTGGAACCAGATCAGCAGTCTCGGCCGGCTTCTCGACCCGGCGGCCGACCGCCTCTACATACTGTCGACTCTTGTCGGTCTCACCTGGCGCGAGATCCTGCCCCTCTGGCTCACCGCGGTCCTTCTCGCGCGGGAGCTGGTTCTGCTGGTGATGGTGGGCATCCTCCGGCGCCATGGCTATCCGCCACCCCAGGTGAACTTCCTCGGCAAGGCGGCCACCTTCAACCTGATGTATGCCTTCCCGTTGCTCCTTCTGAGTGAGGGAAGTGGCTGGCTTCACACGACCGCTGCTATTTTCGGATGGGCGTTCGCCGGATGGGGTACAACACTCTATTGGTGGGCAGGAGTCCTCTACGTGGTTCAGGTCCGCCGTCTCGTCAGGGCGGACACCGCGGCCGACTGAGCTCGCCGTAGCGGCGTCCATAGAGGCCGGGGCCCGTAGCGCTTTAGGTGTATGGGCCATCGGGCGTGCGCGGTCGGCATGACCGTCGTCTCTTCAAGGAGGACGCTTCCGATATGAAGGCCGTCGTGATGGCAGGGGGCGAGGGGACTCGTCTGCGCCCGATGACCTCGACCATGCCCAAACCGCTGCTGCCCGTGGCCAACCGGCCGATCATGGAACATGTGCTGCGGCTGCTCAAGCGGCATGGTCTCAGCGAGACCGTGGTGACAGTCCAGTTCCTCGCCTCCCTCGTCAAGAACTACTTCGGTGACGGCGAGGAGCTCGACATGGAGCTCACGTACGCCAACGAGGAGAAGCCACTCGGCACCGCCGGAAGCGTCAAGAACGCGGAGGAAGCACTCAAGGACGACACCTTCCTGGTGATCTCGGGTGATGCCCTGACGGATTTCGACCTCACGGATCTGATCAATTTCCATAAGGAAAAGGGCGCCCTTGTCACCGTCTGCTTGACCCGCGTTCCCAATCCGCTCGAGTTCGGTATCACCATCGTCGACGAGGGCGGAAAGGTCGAGCGCTTCCTGGAGAAGCCCACCTGGGGTCAGGTCTTCTCGGATACCGTCAACACCGGCATCTATGTCATGGAGCCGGAAGTCTTCGACTATGTCGATCCCGATGTTCCGGTCGACTGGTCCGGAGATGTCTTCCCCCAGCTGATGAAGGAAGGCAAGCCCATCTTCGGCTATGTCGCCGAGGGCTACTGGGAGGACGTCGGCACCCACGAGAGCTATGTGAAGGCCCAGGCGGACGTTCTCGAGGGCAAGGTCGATGTCGAGCTCGACGGATTCGAGATCTCGCCCGGCGTATGGGTCGCCGAAGGGGCGGATGTGCATCCGGAGGCCGTGCTCCGCGGTCCGCTCTACATCGGGGACTACGCCAAGGTGGAGGCCGGTGCCGAGATCCGTGAGCACACCGTCGTCGGCTCCAATGTCGTGGTGAAGAGCGGCGCCTTCCTCCACAAGGCGGTGGTACACGACAACGTGTACGTCGGCCAGCAGAGCAATCTGCGCGGCTGTGTCATCGGCAAGAACACCGACATCATGCGCGCCGCCCGGATCGAGGACGGGGCCGTCATCGGCGATGAGTGCCTGATCGGCGAGGAATCGATCGTCCAGGGCAATGTCCGGGTCTATCCGTTCAAGACCATCGAGGCGGGCGCGTTCGTCAACACCTCGGTGATCTGGGAGTCCCGGGGGCAGGCCCATCTGTTCGGCGCCCGCGGCGTCTCCGGCATCCTCAATGTGGAGATCACCCCGGAGCTCGCGGTGCGGCTCGCCGGGGCGTACGCCACGACCCTCAAGAAGGGCTCCACGGTCACCACGGCGCGTGACCATTCCAGGGGCGCGCGGGCGCTCAAGCGGGCGATGATCTCCGCCCTGCAGACCAGCGCCATCGACGTACGGGACCTGGAGAACGTGCCGCTGCCGGTGGCCCGGCAGCAGACCGCGCGCGGCAGCGCCGGCGGCTTCATGATCCGGACCTCGCCCGGGGTGCCGGACTCGGTCGACATCATGTTCTTCGACGAGCGGGGCGCGGATCTGTCCGCGGGCGGTCAGCGGAAGCTGGACCGGGTGTACGCCCGTCAGGAGTACCGCAGGGCGTTCCCGGGCGAGATCGGTGACCTCAGCTTCCCGTCGAGCGTCTTCGACTCGTACACGGGCTCGCTGCTGCGCGCCGTGGACATCAGCGGCATCGCCGAGTCCGGTCTGAAGGTCGTCGTGGACGCCGCCAACGGCAGCGCCGGGCTGGTGCTCCCCAGCCTGCTGGGCCGGCTCGGGGTGGACGCGCTGACCATCAACCCGGGCCTGGACGAGTCGCGTCCGACGGAGACCGCCGACGCCCGCCGGTCGGGGCTGGCCCGGCTCGGCGAGATCGTCGCCTCGGCGCGTGCCGCGTTCGGCGTGCGGTTCGACCCGGTCGGGGAGCGGTTCTCGCTCGTCGACGAGCGCGGCCGCATCGTGGAGGACGACCGGGCGCTGCTGGTGATGCTCGACCTGGTGGCCGCGGAGCGACGGAGCGGGCGGGTGGCGCTTCCGGTGACCACGACCCGTATCGCCGAGCAGGTGGCGGCGTACCACGGCACACAGGTGGAGTGGACGACCACCGCGGCGGACGATCTCACCCGGGTCGCCCGGTCGGAGTCCACCATCTTCGGAGGCGACGGGCGCGGCGGGTTCATCATCCCCGAGTTCAGCAGCGTCTTCGACGGCACGGCCGCCTTCGTCCGGCTGATCGGGCTGGTGGCGCGCACTCAGCTGACGCTGAGTCAGATCGACGCGCGGATCCCGCGGGCGCATGTCCAGCGGCGCGATCTGGCCACCCCCTGGGCGGTCAAGGGCCTGGTCATGCGGCATGTGGTGGAGGCCGCGGGAGACCGTTCCGTGGACACCACCGACGGGGTGCGGGTCGTGGAGACCGACGGGCGGTGGGTCATGGTGCTGCCCGACCCGGCCGAGGCGGTCACCCATCTGTGGGCGGAGGGCCCGGACGACGCGTCCGCGCAGGCCCTGCTGGACGAGTGGTCGAGCGTCGTGGACAGCGCGGGGCGCTGATCCCGGTCCCGCCCGAGCACGTCTGAGCGCGTGGGGCCGCCGTCCCGAGGTCCCGGATCCGGCACGCCGGAGGGGCCATTCGGTGGCGGCGGCCCCCACGTGCGACGATGTGCGGCATGTCGCAGCAGCCCCCCGTTCGGAGCACAGCATCGCCGCGCCCACGCCCGCGCCTCGACGCGTCCATGTCGCTGCTGACCAATGTGATGGACCACAGCCTTGACGACGGCTACGCCGAGGCCGCCGCGCGGCGCGGGGAGACCGGTCGCTCGGGCCTGCCGCGCACTGTGCGGGCCAAACTGGGGCTGGCCTTCGGTCTCGTCCTGGTCGCGGTCGTCATCACCGTCGGGGCCGCCGAGGCGCGGATATCGGCGCCGACGCTGGCCAAGGAGCGGGGAGAGCTGATCGACCGCATCGAGACCGGGAACTCGAACGCGGACAAGCTCGCCCGGAGCGTGGACAAGCTCCGCGGCGAGGTCGGGGAGAAGCAGCGGCAGGCACTGGAGAAGGACGGCGGAGCAAAGGCCGATCTGGTGGCGCTGCTCTCGGGGGCCAACGAGGTGACGGGCCCCGGGGTGAAGCTGGTGGTCGACGACGCCAAGGACGCGGCGAGCAGCGGCGGGGGACCACGGGAGAGCGCCGACTTCTCCGACACCGGCCGGGTGCGCGACCACGACATGCAGCGCGTCGTCAACGGCCTGTGGGAGTCGGGCGCGGAGGCCGTCTCGATCAACGGGCAGCGGCTGACGGCGCTCTCGGCGATCAGGGCCGCGGGAGACGCCATACTGGTCGACAACAAGCCGCTGGCGCCCCCGTATACGGTGCTCGCGGTGGGGGACGGGCAGCGGCTGAGCACCGCTTTCCAGAACAGTGCGGACGGACAGTACCTTCATGTGCTGCAGCAGAACTATGACATCCGCACGAGCATTTCCGTCCAGGACTCGCTCCGGCTTCCGGCCGCGCCGAGCCTGATCGTACGCACCGCGGAACCGATAGCCGGTGGCTCCGGCAAGGGTGACGCCGACACAGGGAAGGGCACATCGTGATCGCCGTATTGGGGCTCATCGTGGGAGTCGTGGTGGGACTCGTGGTCCGACCCGTGGTGCCGACGGTGGTCGAGCCCTATCTGCCGATCGCCGTCGTGGCGGCACTGGACGCGGTCTTCGGCGGCTTCCGGGCGATGCTGGACGGGATCTTCGACGACAAGGTCTTCGTCGTATCGTTCCTGTCCAATGTGGTGGTGGCCGCACTGATCGTCTTCCTCGGTGACAAGCTGGGCGTCGGTGCCCAGCTGTCGACGGGAGTGGTGGTCGTGCTCGGTATCCGGATCTTCTCCAACGCGGCCGCGATCCGCCGCCATGTGTTCCGGGCGTGAGGCCGATGACGACCGACGACACCCCGGAGAAGCCCGAGAGGGCGCGGTCGGCCGAAAACCGACGGCAGGCCGACACGCCGCGACAGCCCGCCGACACGCCGCGACAGCAGTCGGCTGAGGCGCCGCGGCAGCCTGCCGACACGCCGGAGCAGGCCGAGAGGGACGCGAAGGCCGGACGAGTGGCACCGGCCGACACGCCCGAGAAGGCCGCTGAGCAGCCCCGGCGGTCGCCCGAACCGCCGCGCCGGCCGGAGGCGCCCGAGCAGCCCGCGCCCCCCGGGGAGCCCCGCGAGCGGGCCGAGCCGAAGCGGGCCGAGCCTCAGCGGCCCTCGGCGGCCGGACCGCCGCGCCCGGGCACCCCGTCGCCCGCCCGGAGGCCCGAGCGCCGTGACGCGCCCGCGGAGCGGCCGGGCAGGCCCGCCACGCCCCCGCCCGGCGGCTTCAAGGACCTCGCTCTGCGGAAGCCCCTGCCCAAGGCCGTGCTGCCCGAGGCCCTGCCGCCGCAGGCCCAGGGCCGGCCCGTCACGGCGGACACGCCCGGGACGCGTGCCGAGGGCCCCAGGCCCACCGACGGGTCCCGGAGCGGCCCCGGAGAGCGTGTGGGGCCCACCCCCGGCCCCGCTCCCGGGCCTGGGAGCCCCGGGGCCGGTCGGGGGCCGGAGGACGCCCTGACCGGCCGCCAGCGGCTGGTGAAGGGCGTATGGCCGCCGCGGCTCACCCGTGCGCAGCTGATCGTGGCCCTGCTGCTCTTCGGCCTCGGCCTGGGCCTCGCCATCCAGGTGCGCTCGACCAACGAGAACAGCGTGCTGCGCGGCGCCCGGCAGGAGGACCTGGTCCGGATCCTCGACGAGCTGGACTCCCGCACCCAGCGGCTCCAGGACGAGAAGCGCCGCCTCGAGAACCAGCGCACCGAGCTGGAGAACAGCTCGGACCAGGCCGAGGAGGCCCGGAAGCAGACGCTCCAGAAGGAGCAGCAGCTGGGTGTGCTCGCCGGTACGGTGGCAGCGCAGGGTCCTGGTATCACGATCACCATCGACGACTCCCGGGGCTCCGTGGAGTCGGACATGCTGCTCGACACGGTCCAGGAGCTGCGCGCGGCGGGCGCCGAGGCGATCCAGATCGGCAAGGTGCGCGTGGTCGCCGGCACCTACTTCTCGGACAGCGGTGGCGCGATCCGGATCGATGGACGGAAAGTGACGCGACCGTATGTTGTGAAGGTGATCGGCAAGCCGGAGGATCTGGAGCCGGCCCTGAACATCCCGGGCGGGGTGGTGCAGAGCCTGGAGAAGGAGCAGGCCACTGTGTCCGTGCGGCGGGAGAAGAAGATCGTTGTGGATGCCTTGCGATCGGCGAAGCGGCCTGACTACGCTCGGTCGTCATCACGGTGAGGCGGTTCGAAATGAGGGTCTCTCGGGGAGACCATGTGGACGCGGGGGGTCAACGCACCGGAAGATCCGCGCGTGATGGAAACTGTCTGGTGGTCACGGACGTTGTGAGGATGTCCGGACCGTCTGGTGTGTGCATCGAGGGTTTGTCCTGCCCCACGGGCGGGTCTGTTTCAGTCAAGGGGAATCGCCCGTGAAGTTGTTCGGGAAGTTGTTCGGTAAGAGTGCCCGCCAGGACGGCGGCAGCAGCACCGCTCGCCACCGCGCCTCGCGTGGAGCGGAGGAGAGCGGAGGGGGAACCGAGGAGCGCCCGCTCTTCCGTGACCAGGTCGGCGGGCAGGGCGCGTCTGTTGACCCCTCCGCGGCCGGGCCCATAGGTTTCGAGGACCCATCGGCCTCTCACAGTGGTGGAGGGTTCGGCTTGCCGGTCTGTCAGCGGTGTGGCCACCGGAACGCGGAGGCCAGCCGGTTCTGCTCCAATTGCGGCGCCCCGCTGCGGGGCGGCGCGCCCTCCGAGCGTGCCTCGGAGACCACCTCCACCATTTCGATCTCGGGTCTCGAGGCGTACGACTCCGAGGTGACCGGGCAGACGCCGCTGCCGTCGCTCAGCCCGGAGGCGCAGGCCGCCGTCGAGGCGCTGCCCCTGGGGTCGGCGCTGCTGGTGGTCCGCCGCGGGCCGAATTCCGGCAGCCGCTTCCTGCTGGACAGCGATGTCACCACGGCGGGCCGTCACCCGCAGAGCGACATCTTCCTGGACGATGTGACCGTCTCCCGCCGCCATGTGGAGTTCCGGCGCGGCCAGGACGGCAGCTTCACCGTCGCGGACGTCGGCAGCCTCAACGGGACGTATGTCAACCGGGAGCAGATCGACGCGGCGGTGGTCCTGGCCAGTGGGGACGAGGTGCAGATCGGTAAGTACCGGCTGGTCTTCTACCCGAGCCAGCGGGGCGTCGGCATCTGACCCGTCAGGGGAGGTCCATGCTTCAGACACCGTCGGGCGGTGCCGATACCGGCACCGCCCCCACGGGCGGCCGGTCGATGAGCATCGGCACCGTGCTGAATCTGTTGCGGGACGAGTTCCCCGAGGTCACCATCTCCAAGATCCGCTTCTTGGAGTCGGAGGGGCTGGTGGAGCCGCGGCGGACGCCGTCCGGCTACCGCAAATTCAGCCAGCAGGATGTGGAGCGGCTCGGCCACATCCTCCGGATGCAGCGTGACCACTACCTGCCGCTCAAGGTCATCCGGGAGCATCTGGACGCCCTGGAGCGGGGCGAACCGTTGCAGCTTCCTGCCGTTTCGCAGGGAGCGCGGCAGCCAGGGCTGCTCGACGGCGGCACCGACGCGGCCCCGGACGGCCCCACGGCCGCCCGGGTCGGCCGTGCCGAGCTGCTGGCAACGGCCGAGGTCAGCGAGGCGGAGCTGGCCGAATGGGAGTCGTACGGGCTGCTCGCGCCGACCGCGGACGGCGGGTACGACATCGAGGCGGTGACCGTCGCCCGGCTCATCGCCGAGCTCGGTCGTTTCGGCCTGGAACCACGTCATCTGCGAATCATGAAAGCCTCCGCCGAGCGCGAGGCCGGAATGGTCGAGCAGGTGGTCGCGCCGCTGCGGTTGCATAGAAACCCGCAGACCAGAGCGCATGCGGAGGCCAGTGTGCGGGAGCTCGCCACGCTCTCCGTACAGCTGCACGCGGCCCTGGTGCGGTCGGCTCTGAGGGTCCGGGAGCGGTGACCGACCGGGCCCCGACTATCCAAACCGGCCGGGCACGTCCTAGGGTTGCTGTGTGAACGAGCTCGACGTCGTGGGTGTCCGGGTGGAAATGCCCTCCAACCAACCGATCGTGCTCCTGCGTGAAGTGGGAGGCGACCGCTACCTCCCCATCTGGATCGGACCAGGTGAGGCGACCGCGATCGCCTTCGCTCAGCAGGGCATGGCTCCGGCGCGCCCGCTGACCCATGACCTTTTCAAAGACGTACTCGAAGCGGTCGGCCAGCAGCTCACGGAGGTCCGGATCACGGATCTGCGCGAGGGGGTCTTCTACGCGGAGCTGGTCTTCGCCAGCGGCGTGGAGGTCAGTGCCCGGCCATCCGACGCCATAGCGCTCGCGCTGCGCACCGGAACGCCGATCTACGGCAGTGACGGCGTGCTGGACGACGCCGGTATCGCGATCCCGGACGAGCAGGAGGACGAGGTGGAGAAGTTCCGCGAGTTCCTCGACCAGATCTCGCCCGAGGACTTCGGAACCAGCAGCCAGTGAACCGTATGCCGGTCCTCGCTCGCGCATTCGAGTAGCCTTTCCCGGACGAGGGACACGGGAAACCACCCTTAGGGTGATTATCACTCGGCGTGCCGAGTGTGGCGATCGTTGACGCACCCCGGGTGACTGCCTACCTTCAAGGTGGCAGGTCGAGGACGGAGGTCGGCGTGAGAAGCACCGGCGACGGCACGGCGGCCGGAGGTCCGTACGCGCTCCAGGGGAGCGCATCGGCCGATCCGGCATTGAAGGCTCGGGTCGCGGCACAGGCCGCACCGCCGCGTGAGCCCGCCGCGGGGGGGGACGGAGCGGATCGGATACCGCGGACCCACGGCGTGTGCGGCCGCGGGCATCACCTACCGCCAGCTGGACTACTGGGCGCGCACCGGGCTGGTGGAGCCGAGCGTCCGGCCGGCGTACGGCTCGGGCAGCCAGCGGCTCTACAGCTTCCGGGACGTGGTCGTCCTCAAGATCGTGAAGCGGCTGCTGGACACCGGCGTGTCGCTCCAGAACATCCGGGCGGCGGTGGCGCACCTGCGCGCCCGGGAGCTCGACGACCTGGCCCAGATGACGCTCATGAGCGACGGCGCGACCGTCTACGAGTGCACCTCGCCCGATGAGGTCGTGGACCTCCTCCAGGGCGGCCAGGGCGTCTTCGGCATCGCCGTGGGCGTCGTCTGGCGGGATGTGGAGAGCGCGCTGTCCCAGCTGCACGGCGAGCGGGTGGACACCGGCGAGACGCTGATCCGGCACAACCCGACCGACGAGCTCGCGGCGCGCCGCAACCGCGCCGGTTAGGGCTGACCCTCCGCCGAGGCTCCGGAGCGGACTGAAGGCCGCCCCGGGACCGCCCCCGGGCCGTTGTGCCGCCCCATTGTCAGTGGTGTGCGGCAGCATCGGAGGTGTGAGGGGTGCGCCGACGATTCTCCATCTGGACATGGACGCCTTCTACGCCTCGGCGGAGCAGGCGGCCAAACCCAGCCTGCGCGGCAAGCCGGTGATCGTAGGGGGCCTGGGGCCGCGTGGCGTGGTGGCCACGGCCTCCTACGAGGCCCGGGTCTTCGGGGTCCACTCGGCCATGGCGATGGCCCAGGCCCGCCGCCTGTGCCCGAACGCGGCGTTCCTCATCCCCCGCTTCGCCCTCTACCGCAAGGTGAGCGACAAGGTCATGGCCCTGCTGCACACCCTGTCGCCCCTGGTGGAGCCGCTGAGTCTGGACGAGGCGTTCGTCGATCTGGAGGCGGGCGGCACCGAGCCCACCGTGGAGGCGGCGCGCGCCGTGGCGGAGCGGCTGCGGGCCGACATCCGGGCGGTCACCGGGCTGACCGGATCGGTGGGGCTCGCCGGATCCAAGATGCTCGCCAAGATTGGCTCGGAGCAGGCCAAGCCGGACGGTCTGGTGGTCATCGAGCCCGGGACGGAGCGCGATCTGCTCGGCCCGATGTCGGTGCGGACGCTCCCGGGCGTCGGCCCGGCCACGGCGGAGGCGCTGCGCCGGGCCGGGATCCACACCGTGGCCGAGACGCGGGAGGCGGGCGAGGCCGAGCTGGTGCGGTTGCTGGGCCGGGCCCACGGCGCGTCGCTGTTCCTGATGGCCGAGGGCCGGGACGAGCGGCCCGTCGTCGCCGAGCGGGACGCCAAGTCGATTTCGGTGGAGGACACCTTCGACGTCGACCTCACCGACCGCACCCGGGTGCAGCTGGAGATCGCGCGGCTCGCCGACCGCTGTGTGCGGCGGCTGCGCGAGGCGGGCCGCTCGGGGCGGACGGTCGTGATCAAGGTGCGGCGGTACGACTTCTCCACGCTGACCCGCTCGGAGACCCTGCGCGGGCCGACCGACGACCCGGCGGTGGTGCGGGAGGCCGCGGCGCGGCTCATCGACGGGGTGGACACCACGGCGGGTGTGCGGCTGCTGGGGGTCGGGGTCAGCGGTCTGGCGGACTACACGCAGGAGGATCTCTTCGCTCAAGCCGCACAGGCCGCACAGGCCGCACAGGCCGCCCAAGCCGCCCAAGCCGCCCAAGCCGCGCAGGCCGCACAAGCGGCTCGGGCCGCTCAGACCCCTCAGGCCGCTCACGAGGCCGTGGCGGACGCCGGGCGCCCGCCGGGTCCCGAGAGACCGGAGCCCGTGGGAGAGGGCGCGGGAGAGGCGTCTGAGGGCGCTGAGAAGCCTCGCCGCTGGCTCCCGGGCTCGGATGTACGGCACGCCGAGTACGGGGCGGGCTGGGTGCAGGGGAGCGGAGTGGGCCGGGTGACCGTGCGCTTCGAGGAGCCGTGGTCGCCGCCGGGCCGGGTACGGACGTTCCCCGTGGACGACCCGGCGCTACAGCCCGCCGACCCGCTGCCGCTGCTGCGCCCGGACGCGGATGCGGCCGCGGCCGCGGACTCGGGAGAGGCCGAGGGCGCGGATCCGCCCCCGGGGGCGGTCACCGACTCGGCCCCGGGGAAGGCCGCGGATCCCCAGGCGGACCGGGGGGTGGCCGCGGACCTGGCTCCGGAGGAGATCGCGGACTCGGACCCGGGCGGGACCCCGGCCCCGGACGCGGGTGAGGGCATAGGCCCGGGCCCGGACGAGGCCGAGGGCCGGGACGGGCAGGTCCCAGAGCCCGGTGGTGGGTCCGAGCACGCCCCGGCCCCGGCCGGGGGCGGGGTCAGCCCGTGACGTCCAGGCCGTAGTGGTGGTAGAGCTGAAGCTCCTGCTCGGGGGAGAGGTGGCGGCCGACCCCGAAGTCCGGGGCGTCCTTGATCAGGGACCGGTCGTACGGCACCCGCAGGGTGTCGCCGACGACCTCGCTCGGTTCGAGCGGTACGAAGACGTCCCGGCTGAACAGCCCGGTGCGTACCGCCGCCCATTCGGGCTCGCCGGTCGCGTCGTCGAGATAGACCTCGTCCACGGTGCCGATCTTGGCGCCCTCGCGGTCGAATGCCTTGCGGCCGATCAGGGTCCGCGGGTCGATATCGGTCTGCACGCTCTCTCCCACAGGTGGCAAACAGATGACAAGCACGTGGCAAGTGCCCATTGCTACCTACAAAAAGCCACATCGCCGCACTCGGCCACTCGAACGCCCGCGACCGTCCCCCGTGGCAGAACCGCTGGTACGCTGACTGTGGCTGCAGACCCCGTGCGGGAGAGTCCTCCGCCGACGCTGTCGGAGGCGCCGAAGGAGCAAACCCTCCCCGGAATCTCTCAGGCACACGTACCGTGCGGGTGAGGTCACTCTGGAAAGCAGGGTGGGCCACGGGCGAGCAGAGCTCCGGAACCCCTCCTCACCGACGGTGAAAACCGGTCAGGCGGTACGTGGGCCGGTGAAGCTCTCAGGTTGAGATGACAGAGGGGGAGGCCGTCCGGGCACCCGAGCCGCGGTGCCCCTCGTAGGTCGTCACAGACCAGGAGGCCCCCGCAGATGACCGCCAATCGCATCGCACTCTCCGACTTGGAATCCGGTACTCCGTTCGAGCGGCGCCACATCGGCCCGGACGGCGAGGCACAGGCCAAGATGCTGGCCCAGGTCGGCTTCGGCTCGCTGGACGAGCTCACCGAGGCGGCCGTGCCGGACGTCATCAAGAGCACCGAGGCGCTGGACGCCCTGCCGCCGGCCCGCAGCGAGCCGGAGGTCCTCGCCGAGCTGCGCGCGCTCGCCGACCGCAACCAGGTGCTGCCGTCGATGATCGGCCTCGGCTACTACGGCACCCACACCCCGCCGGTGATCCTGCGCAATGTGCTGGAGAACCCCGCCTGGTACACCGCGTACACGCCCTACCAGCCGGAGATCTCCCAGGGCCGGCTCGAGGCGCTGCTGAACTTCCAGACCGTCGTCGCCGATCTGACCGGACTGCCGACGGCCGGTTCCTCGCTGCTGGACGAGGCCACCGCGGCCGCCGAGGCGATGGCGCTGTCGCGGCGCGTCGGCAAGGTCAAGGAGGGCGTCTTCCTGATCGACGCCGAGTGTCTGCCGCAGACCATCGCGGTCATACGGACCCGCGCCGAGCCGACCGGTGTCGAGGTCGTCGTCGCCGACCTGGCCGAGGGCATCCCGGACGAGATCGCCGAGCGCGGGGTCTTCGGCGTGCTGCTGCAGTACCCGGGCGCCTCCGGTGTGGTGCGCGATCCGCGCCCGGTCATCGAGCGCGCCCATGAGCTCGGCGCGATCGTCACCGTCGCCGCCGATCTGCTCGCGCTCACCCTGCTCACCTCGCCCGGTGAGCTGGGCGCGGACATCGCGGTGGGCAGCAGCCAGCGGTTCGGCGTCCCGATGGGCTTCGGCGGGCCGCACGCCGGTTTCATGGCGGTGCGCGACGCCTACGCCCGCAACCTGCCCGGCCGTCTGGTCGGGGTCTCGGTGGACGCCGACGGCGACAAGGCGTACCGGCTGGCGCTGCAGACCCGTGAGCAGCACATCCGCCGGGAGAAGGCCACCAGCAACATCTGCACCGCACAGGTGCTGCTGGCCGTGATGGCCGGGATGTACGCCGTCTACCACGGCCCGGACGGGCTCGCGGCGATCGCCCGCCGCACCCACCGCTACGCCTCCGTGCTCGCCGAGGGGCTGCGGGCCGGTGGCGTCGAGGTGGTGCACGGCGCGTTCTTCGACACCCTCACCGCGCGGGTGCCGGGCCGGGCCGCCGAGGTCGTGGCCGCGGCCCGCGAGGCCGGGGTCAACCTCCGGCTGACCGACGCCGACCACGTCGGCATCGCCTGTGACGAGACCACCGGCCGTGCGCAGCTCGCCGCCGTATGGTCCGCCTTCGGGACGGACGGCGGCAACGGCGACGCCTCCGGGCTCCCCGGGATCGACGAGCTGGACGCCTCGGCGCCGGACGCGCTGCCCGCGGACCTGCTGCGCCAGAGCGGATATCTGGCCCACCCGGTCTTCCACCAGCACCGCTCCGAGACCGCGATGCTGCGCTATCTGCGGCGCCTGGCCGACCGGGACTACGCCCTGGACCGGGGCATGATCCCGCTGGGCTCCTGCACCATGAAGCTCAACGCGACCACCGAGATGGAGCCGGTCACCTGGCCGGAGTTCGGCGCGCTGCACCCCTTCGCACCGGCCGAGCAGGCCCAGGGCTATCTGACCCTGATCCGTGAGCTGGAGGAGCGGCTGGCCGAGGTCACCGGCTACGACAAGGTCTCGCTGCAGCCGAACGCCGGGTCCCAGGGCGAGCTCGCCGGGCTGCTGGCGGTGCGCGCCTACCACCGGGCAGGCGGGGACACCCAGCGCACCGTCTGCCTGATCCCGTCCTCCGCGCACGGCACCAACGCCGCCAGCGCCGTGATGGCGGGCATGAAGGTCGTCGTGGTCAAGACCGGCCAGGACGGCGAGGTGGACACCGACGACCTGCACGCCAAGATCGAGCAGTACGGCGACCAGCTGGCCGTCCTGATGGTCACCTACCCCTCCACCCACGGGGTGTTCGAGGAGCACATCACCGAGATCTGCGCGACCGTGCACGACGCGGGCGGCCAGGTCTACGTGGACGGAGCCAACCTCAACGCGCTGGTCGGGCTCGCCGAGCCGGGCCGGTTCGGCGGCGATGTCTCGCACCTGAACCTGCACAAGACCTTCTGCATCCCGCACGGCGGCGGCGGCCCCGGCGTCGGCCCGATCGCGGTGCGCGAGCATCTGGCGCCCTACCTCCCCAACCATCCGCTGCAGCCCGCCGCCGGCCCGGCCACCGGCGTCGGCCCGGTCTCGGCCGCGCCGTGGGGCTCGGCGGGGATCCTGCCGATCTCCTGGGCGTACATCCGGCTGATGGGCGCCGAGGGGCTGCGCCGCGCGACCCAGGTCGCGGTGCTCGGCGCCAACTACGTCGCCAAGCGCCTCGAGCCGCACTACC
This sequence comes from Streptomyces sp. 5-10, assembly GCF_014712245.1. Taxonomy (NCBI): domain Bacteria; kingdom Bacillati; phylum Actinomycetota; class Actinomycetes; order Kitasatosporales; family Streptomycetaceae; genus Streptomyces; species Streptomyces sp. 5-10. The sequence continues at coordinate 60,713 of NZ_JACVYG010000051.1, read as the reverse complement.
CGGTGCTCTACACCGGCCCCGGCGGCCTGGTGGCCCACGAGTGCATCGTGGATCTGCGTCCGCTGACGAAGGCCACCGGCGTAACCGTGGACGATGTGGCCAAGCGCCTGATCGACTACGGCTTCCACGCGCCGACGATGTCGTTCCCGGTCGCCGGGACGCTGATGATCGAGCCGACCGAGAGCGAGGATCTGGCGGAGCTGGACCGGTTCTGCCAGGCGATGATCGCCATCCGGGCCGAGATCGAGAAGGTCGGCTCCGGCGAGTGGGCCAAGGAGGACAATCCACTGCGGAACGCCCCGCACACGGCGGCGTCGCTGACCGGGGAGTGGGACCACCCGTACTCCCGGGAGGAAGCGGTCTTCCCGGACGGGGTCTCGGCGGCCGACAAGTACTGGCCGCCGGTGCGGCGGATCGACGGGGCCTACGGGGACCGTAACCTGGTCTGCTCCTGCCCGCCGCTGGAGTCCTACGAGGGCTGAGGGGGGCTCGAGCCCGCCCGTTGCGTCAGTGGGGCCGGGTCGGCGGATGCGCCGGGCCGGCCCCTGATATGTACGTGCCGTCGACGGCGGCCGTCAGGCCGCGGTGACGACGTGCTCGGAACCCAGCGGTCGGCACGGTGCGATCACGCGCCCGTCCGGCAGCAGCTCACCGGTGTCCTCGAAGAGCAGGACGCCGTTGCACAGCAGGCTCCAGCCCTGCTCCGGGTGGTGCGCCACGAGATGGGCGGCCTCCCGGTCGGCGGAGTCGGCTGACGGGCAAGGTGGTTGATGCTGGCACATGACAGGGTTCTTTCGCTGCGGAGTGGTGAAGGACCTGCGGCTCGCTGCGGCGTTCATGGCCGCCCCCCGTGGTTGAGTCGGTCGATTGCTCCAGTGTTGCCCCGCGGCCTGGAATCCGCAGGGATTTCGCGGTACCGGTCTCGCTAGATAATGACGCATCACCCGCCCGGACGGTTCATCGCGGCCGGACTGTTACGAGGATGCTGCGGAGCGCCCCGTGACCCGGCGGTCACGGGGCGCTCCCAATATGATGAAGTTCCAGGTCAGGCGGGTGAGCCAAGCAAGGGGGCCCGGGTCAGCCGGTGGGTGAGGACGGGCAGCAGATCGGTTGCCCGGTGCGCCCGGTGGGCGGCGATACCGGGCGGGGCCGGGGCGAGCGGCACCAGCAGGTCCCCGGCGCCGAGGCCGCCTTCGGCGCCGTCCGCGGTGAGGTCGCCGTGCAGCCAGAGCGTGACCATGTAGAGCTCGGGGATGGACAGCAGCCGTGGCTGGTACGCCGAGGGCAGCGACTCGGCCTCGCCCAGGGCGAGTTCGGCCGAGCTGACATAGGGCCCCTCGGAGAAGTGCGAGAAGGCCCAGCCGTCCGCGGTGAGCATCGCCTCCGCGGCGGCCACCGTGCGGTCGCCGTCGCGGATCAGGAACCGCCAGCCGGTGAGCCGGGTGCGCGGCGGGCCGTCGGCGGTGGTGATGTCGTCCAGGACATGGACGGGGAGCGGGAGTTCGGGTTCGAAGGGGCCGGTGAGCGTGGAGAGCACGGGGGTGCGGGCCTCGCGGACGGCGGTGGGGGAATCAAGGGCCGTGAGGACGCTGCGCAGGGCGGGCGCGGGGGCCTGGGGCACATGCAGCGGCATGGTGGGTCGCCTCTCGCTTTGAAGACACGGTGAAGCGATAGCGGGCCGGGTTTGGGCGGCGCTGTCGGTGGAACACGGGTCAGAGGGGAGCCGGAACAGACCGTTCGGGCGTTACCTCTCTGCCTCGTTAGCCGAGTTTATACGACAAGTGTTCCCGTTGTGTTTCATCTAGCCGTTGCCGATATTGCCGACAAGAGGTTATCCAGACCCCGAGAAGGCGGGGATTTTCCCCGATTCAGTGCCAGATGAACGGATATGACCTGGCATTTTGAGGTCCGCGCGGTAGGCTGGAACTCGCTGGTCCATTTCCCCAGCGCAATGCGCAGTTCCACAGAGCCTACCGGTTGGGTGGGGATCGCGGGGCGTTATCGATCACATTGGTGGGCATCATCGAGCGTGGTGTGCACACGGCCGGCACCGATGATCCACTCGAGGAGGGACGCTTCGATGGGGGAGAAGCTCATAGCCGGTGAGTTCGACCCGTCCGGCCGGCGACGGCAGCGCGTCCGGTTGCGGCAGTGCCTCGACGGGCTGGGCCGGCTCCTGACGGACAAGCGATTCGACCGCCCGAAGAATCTGATGGGGCTGGAGATCGAGCTGAATCTCGCCGGGGCCGACGGGCTGCCGAGGATGATGAACGCGGAGGTTCTGGAGCGCATCGGGAGTCACGATTTCCAGACCGAACTCGGGCAGTGCAATCTTGAAGTAAACATCGTGCCCCACCGTTTGCACGGACGCGTTCTCGATCAGCTCTCCGAAGAGCTCCGAACCGGTTTGTCATATGCCGACCGCAAGGCGCGGGAAGTGTCCTCCGAGATCGTGATGATCGGAATTCTGCCAACTCTCGCCGCGGCCGATCTGGGATCCACGAACCTCTCCTATGACGACCGTTACAAACTTCTCAATGAGCAGATGCTGGCCGCCCGCGGCGAGGATTTCCTCATCGACATCGAGGGCCGGGAGCGATTCACCTACGCCAGCTCCTCCATCGCCCCCGAGGCGGCCTGCACCTCCGTCCAGCTCCATCTCCAGGTCACCCCGGGCCGCTTCGCGGACGCGTGGAACGCGGCGCAGGCGGTGGCCGCCGCGCAGATCGCGGTGGGCGCCAACTCCCCCTTCGTCTTCGGCCACGAGGCGTGGCGTGAATCCCGGCCGCCGCTGTTCCTCCAGGCCACCGATGTGCGCCCGCCGGAGATCGCCGGCCAGGGGGCGCGCCCGCGCACCTGGTTCGGCGAGCGCTGGATCGACTCCGCCTACGAGCTGTTCGAGGAGAACCTGCGCTACTTCCCGCCGCTGCTCTCCACCGGCGAGGACGAGGACCCGCTGCGGGTGCTGGACGAGGGCGGGGTGCCCGAGCTCCAGGAACTGGCGCTGCACAACGGCACGATCTACCGCTGGAACCGGCCCGTCTACGCCGTCGTGGACGGTGTGCCGCATCTGCGCGTGGAGAACCGCGTGCTCCCGGCCGGGCCCACCGTCACCGATGTCATCGCCAACGCCGCCTTCTACTACGGTCTGGTCAGGGCGCTCGCCGAGGAGTCCCGCCCGGTGTGGACCCGGCTGCCGTTCGCGGCCGCCGCGGCCAACTTCGAGGCGGCCTGCCGGCACGGCATCGACGCGGTCCTGCAGTGGCCCAAATCCGGCCGTTCGGCGTCCCTGACCCGCACCTCCGCCGTACGGCTGGTCCGCGAGGAACTGCTGCCGCTCGCCGCGTCCGGCCTCGACTCCTGGGGCGTGGAGCCCGCCGACCGCGACCGTTATCTCGGCGTGATCGAGGAGCGCTGCAAGCTGGGGGTCAACGGCGCGTCCTGGCAGGCGGCCACCTATCACCGGGCGCTGGGCGGCGGACTGGACCGGGACGCCGCCCTCGCGGCCATGACCCGCCGCTACTGCGCCCTGATGCGGACCGACGCACCGGTGCACACCTGGCCCACCGATCTCTCCGGGTGACGTCCCCACCGTGGACCACGACCCCGTATTGTCCGGTGAACGGGGCGGGTACACCGTGAGGCGGAGAGACGGAAGTGGGGACAGGAGTGCGGTCACAGGCGCGGGGCGCGGAGCTGCCCGTGGTCGAGGACGGGCTCTCGCGGCGGATGCTGCGCAACGAGACGCTGCTCGTGCTGGCGCTGTCCCTGGGCGCGAGCGCGCTGTCCGCGCTGATCAGCTTTATCGGCTCGGTGACCAAACCGGGCGGGCTGAAGGACCAGGCGGCCCATCTCAACTCCTCCGCGGCGCCGGGGCGGCCCTGGCTGGATCTCGCCTGGCAGCTGTTCGGCATCACCACCGCGCTGGTGCCGGTCGCGCTCGTGGCCCATCTGCTGCTGCGCGAGGGCGCCGGGCTGCGGGTGATCGGCCTCGACCGCGACCGGCCCCGGTTCGACCTGGCGTGGGGCGCCGCGGTCGCGGCCGCGATCGGCGGCACCGGGCTGCTGCTGTACCTCGGGGCACGGGCGGCCGGGGGCAATCTGACGGTGGTGCCCGAGTCGCTGCCCGACGTCTGGTGGAAGATCCCCGTACTGATCGCCTCCGCCGTGCAGAACGCGGTGCTGGAGGAGGTGGTCGTGGTCGGCTATCTGCTGCGCAGGCTCGGGCAGTTGGGCTGGACCCCGATGGCCGCCCTGCTGGCCAGCTCGGTGCTGCGCGGCTCGTACCACCTCTACCAGGGGATCGGCGGCTTCTTCGGCAATCTGGCGATGGGCGTGATCTTCGTGCTGCTCTACCGCCGCTGGGGGCGGGTGGGGCCGCTGGTCGCCGCCCACGCGCTGATCGACATCGTGGCCTTCGTCGGATACGCCGTGCTGGCGGGCCGGGTGGACTGGCTGCCCACGGCCTGACCCGCCGTCCGGCGTCGTGTGACGGGCCTCAGACCAGCAGCTCGCCGTCGATGACGGTGACGGCGCCGCCCGTCAGCAGCGTACGGTCGCCGCGCAGCGCGGTGCGTACCAGGCCGGTGCGCGCGGACACCTGGAGCCCGGTCAGCTCGTCGCGGCCGAACCGGGCCGACCAGTAGGGCGCGAGCGCGGTGTGCGCGCTGCCGGTGACCGGGTCCTCGTCGATGCCGACGCCCGGGGCGAACAGCCGCGAGACGAAGTCATAGCCACGCCCGGGGTCCTCGGCCGCCGCGGTCACGATGACGCCCCGGTGGCTGATCCGCTTGAGCTCGGCGAGGTCGGGGGCCAGGGCGCGCACGGTCTTCTCGTCGGCCACCTCGATCAGGAGGTCGTCGATGAACGGGCCGGCGTGATGGGCGGCCACGATCTCGGCGCCGAGCGCCGCGCCGACCTCGGCCGTCTTCTCGGGCACTGGCAGCTCGGTGAGTGAGGCGGTGGGGAAGTCGAGGGTGATCGAGCCGCCGTCGTCGGCCGTCGCCGACATCACCCCGCTGAGGGTGGCGAAGCGGACCGTGCCGGTCGCGGCCCCCGTGGTCTTCAGGACATGGGTGGTGGCGAGCGTGGCATGGCCGCACAGGGGCGCCTCGGTGACCGGGGTGAACCAGCGCAGCGCCCAGTCCGCCTCCGCGGCCCGGGGGAGGGGGTGGGCGAAGGCGGTCTCGGCGAGGTTGACCTCGGCGGCGACCTGCTGGAGCCAGTGGTCGTCCGGGAAGGCGTCGGAGTCGAGGAGGACGACCCCGGCCGGGTTGCCGGCGAAGGGGCGGTCGGTGAACGCGTCGACGATTCGTATCCGCATGAGCCGACCATAGGCGGCGGGCGGCGGGTGAGCCATGGCCAATCGGCCGGATGTGGCTCCTTCTGGGGGTGGACGAAACCGACAGAGAGGGAGCCGCAGTGCGGGAATCGGCTCTCTGGGTGATCGGGGATCTCGGGGAGGCGGAAGAAGGGGCTGGCATCCGATCGGTTCCGATATATCGTTGAAGTGTCGTGATGGATCGACGATAGAAAGGAGCGTCACGATGCGTTCTCATGGACATGGACACGGACGTGAGCACTGCGGACCCGGCCGCCGTGGCTGGGGCGAAGGTGAGGGGCGTGAGGGGCGGCGCGCGGCGTTCGGCCCGTTCGGCCCCGGTTTCGACGGTCCGCCCTTCGGCGGCCCCCTGTTCGGTGGCCCCCCGTTCGGCGGCCGTGGCCGCGGCGGACCGGGTGGCCGGGGGATGCGCGGGCGGGCGCGGCGCGGCGATGTGCGCGCCTCGATCCTGGCCCTGCTGAAGGACCGTCCCATGCACGGCTACGAGATGATCCAGGAGATCACCGAGCGCAGCGGGGGAGCCTGGCGGCCCAGCCCCGGCTCGGTGTACCCGACCCTCCAACTGCTCGAGGACGAGGGGCTGATCGGCAGCGAGAGCGAGGGCGGCAAGAAGCTGTTCGCGCTCACCGACGCCGGCCGCGCCGAGGTCGAGGCGGGGCCCGCCGCCCCGTGGGAGGAGGCCGGACGCGGTATCGACTGGGAGGCCATGCAGGAGGTCCGCCAGGCGGGCTTCGGGCTGATGGAGGCGTTCGCCCAGGTCTGGCGGACGGGCAACGCGGAGCAGCGGCAGAAGGCCGTCTCCGTCATCAATGAGTCGCGCAAGCGGCTGTACCTCATCCTCGCCGAGCAGGAGGAGGCGGACGGCGGCGCCGAGCGCGGCGGCGAGAGCTGAGCCCCGTCGGACGGGGGCGCGGCCGCACGGGGGCGGCGGAGCGGGACTCGGGGGCGAGGGGAAACCGAGGGGGGATTCAGGCGACCAGTGCGCTCAGCTTGCGCAGCGACTCATTGAGCGCGGTGGTGGCCGAGTCCTTCAGCTTCCCGGCCATCAAGGAGACCGCCGCCCCCGTGAACTCGCCGTCGACGCGCACCGTCGTGGCATCGCCGTCCGGTGTCAGCGAGTAGCGCATGGCGAGGTTCACGCCCATCGGGCCCTTGCCCCGGGTGGTCAGCAGCCGGGCCGGTTCGCACTCCTCGACGGCCCAGGTCACCTCGGCCGGAAAGCCCATCAGCTTCATGTTCTCCTGATAGGTGGCCCCCACCTCCAATGTGGCCGGTCCGCCCTGCGGGAAGCTGGTGTGGGTGGCGTTCCAGTCGCCGTACGTGGAGAAGTCCGTCAGCCGGGCCCAGACCTTCTCGGCCGGTGCCTCGATGCGTGTCTGCGCGCTGACCTCGGCCATGGGGAAGTCCCTTCGGCGCGTTGCTGCGGGGTGTGGTGCGACGGTGCCGGGCAACGTAGCCCCGGGCAGCGGAACATTCAATACTGACGGGTCATCAGTTCCCGTCCATCAGGGCCGCTCTCCGCGCCTCCCCTCCCCGAGGAGGAGAACGTCGTCCGGGACCGGGAGTGTCGTGCCATGGAGGTGCCGCGGCGCGCGAGTGTCGCCGTCCCGCCGCTGGGCACCGCGTTGGAGGGGGAAATCTGACAGTAGTCAATGGGGTGACGCTGCTGACGTGAGCTGACATGATGGCCGGGTGCGCGTATCCGGAGATCACTCACGGCAAAGGAACGTCGGCCTGGGGCTCGCCCTGCTGTCGGCGTTCGCGTTCGGCGGATCGGGCGTCGCCGCCAAACCGCTGATCGAGGCGGGGCTCGCGCCGCTCGAGGTCACCTGGCTGCGGGTGACGGGCGCGGCCCTGGTCCTGCTGCCCCTGGCCTGGCGCCATCGCGGGCTGCCGGCCCGTCGCCCCGGACTGCTGGTGGGGTTCGGCCTGCTGGCCGTCGCGGGGGTGCAGGCCTGCTACTTCGCGGCGCTCTCCCGGATCCCCGTGGGCGTGGCGCTGCTCATCGAGTACTTCGCGCCCGCGCTGGTGCTGGGGTGGGTGCGGTTCGTCCAGCGCCGGCCGGTGAGCCGGGCCGCCGCGGTCGGGGTCGTCCTGGCCGTCGGCGGGCTCACCTGTGTGGTGGAGGTCTGGTCCGGGCTGAGCTTCAACCCCCTCGGAGTGCTGCTCGCCTTCTGCGCGGCGTTCTGCCAGGTGGGTTACTTCGTCCTCTCCGACCACGGCAGCGACGGCAAGGACCCGGCGGATCCGCTCGGTGTCATCGCCTACGGACTGCTGATCGGGGCCGTGGCGATGACCGTGGTCAGCCGCCCCTGGGGCATGGACTGGACGGTTCTCGCCGGGCGCGCCGACCTGGCGGGCGCCCGTGTCCCCGCGTCGGCGCTGCTCGCCTGGATCGTGCTGGTGGCGACGGCGCTCGCGTATCTCGCCGGGGTGGTGTCGGTGCGCCGGCTCTCACCGCAGGTGGCCGGGGTGGTGGCCTGTCTGGAGGCGGTCATCGCGACCGTTCTGGCCTGGGTGCTGCTCGATGAGCGCCTGGGCGTGGCGCAGGTCGTCGGCGGTGCGGTGGTGCTGGCGGGCGCCCTGATCGCCCAGACCTCCACCCCGAAGGCCGCCGCGGCCGAGCCGGTGGCGGCCTCGGCGCCGGTGGAGGGGGAGCGGGAGTTCACGGCGGGTGGATGACCGGCCCGCCGCCCTTCCTGCGACGTCGTGAACGAAGCCCCGGAGGGCGGCGGGGCGGCCCGGTCAGAGCCGGGTGAGGTAGCCGGGCACCGGCGTGTCGGGCGCGAGGTCGTCGGCGGGGATCGGCGCGCCGTAAGCGCGGGCGACCGGCACCACGCCGCTCCAGTGGGGGAGTTCCAGGTCCTCGTCGTCGTCGTTGGGCCCGCCGGTGCGGAGCTTCGCGGAGACCTCTTCGAGGTCGAGGCGGAGTACGGCGGTGGCGGCCAGCTCCTTGGCGTTGGCGGGCCGGGAGTCGGCGGCACGGCCCGGCACCACATGGTCCACCAGGGCGTCCAGGGCCGCGGTGCGCTCGGCCGGATCGGTCACCGGGCGGGCGATGCCGTGCACCACCACCGAGCGGTAGTTGATGGAGTGGTGGAACGCCGAGCGGGCCAGGACCAGCCCGTCGACATGGGTCACGGTGAGACACACCGGCAGCCCCGGCTCCTCGGTGCCCGCCCCGCCCGCCATGCGCAGCGGCCGCGCTCCCGTCGAGCCGTGGACGTACAGCCGCTCCCCGACCCGGCCGTAGAGGGTCGGCAGCACGACGGGGGCGCCCTCGCGTATGAAGCCCAGATGGCAGACGTAGCCCTCGTCGAGGATCGCGTGCACCACCTCCCGGTCGTACGAGGCGCGCTCGCGGGAGCGGGTGGGCACGGTGCGGTCGGTCGGCGTGTAGGCGCTGTCGGGCGCGTTGGTCGCGGCGGTGGCGTCCGGGGCGGGCATTTGCGTCCTCCATTGCACTAGTGCAAAATAGCGTTTGTGCTAGGAGAATATCCGATCGCAGGTCGTCGCGCAGCCGAGATCGCGGCCAGTGTGGAGCGCGCGGTCGGCGCCGGTGAGCTGCCCCCGGGCCAACTGCTGCCGCCCCTGCGCGAGTTGGCCATGCGGCTGGGCGTGAATCCCAATACGGTCGCGGCCGCCTATCGCGTGCTGCGCGAACGGGGCGTGATCGAGACGGCGGGGCGCCGGGGCAGCCGGGTGCGCTCCCGCCCGTCCAGCACGCCCCGCGAGTGGATCGGCGTCGACGCCGCCGGCGCGCGCGACCTGTCCAGCGGCAACCCCGACCCCGCCCTGCTGCCCCCGCTCGGCGCGCCGCTCGCGGCGGCCGCGGCGCGCGCGGCGGAGCGCCCCACGCTGTACGGCGCGCCGGACATCGTCCCCGAGGTGGCCGAGCTCGCCCGGGCCGCCCTCGACGCGGACGGGGTGCCGCCCGGGCCGGTCGCCGTCACCTCCGGCTCGCTCGACGCGATCGAGCGGGTCCTGGCCGCCCATCTGCGGCCCGGTGACGCGGTCGCGGTCGAGGACCCCGGCTGGGGCAGCCTGCTCGACCTGATCCCGGCGCTCGGACTGCGCGCCGTACCCGTAGGGGTCGACGACGACGGACCGCTGCCCGAGCGGGTGGAGCACGCGCTGGCCCAGGGCGCGCGGGCGCTGGTGGTCACCGACCGGGCGCAGAACCCGACGGGCGCGGCGGTGAGCGCGACACGCGCGCGTGAGCTGCGGAGTGTCCTCGCCGCCCACCCCGATGTGCTGCTGATCGAGGACGACCACGGGCACGGCATCGTGGACATCCCCCTGCGCCCCCTGGCCGGGGGCACCGACCACTGGGCGCTGGTCCGCTCCACCGCCAAGGCGTACGGCCCCGATCTGCGGCTCGCCGTGCTCACCGGCGACGCCGTCACCCTGGACCGGGTGCGCGGCCGCCAGCGGCTGGGTCCGGGCTGGGTCAGTCATCTGCTGCAGGGCGCGGTCGCCCGGCTGTGGCGGGCGGGCGCGGTCGACCCGGCGGCGGTGGCGGCGTCGTACGACACGCGGCGCGCGGCGCTGGTGCGGGCGCTGCGCGAGCGAGGGATCGCCGCGCACGGGCGCAGCGGGATGAATGTGTGGGTGCCGGTCCCGGACGAGACCGGCGCGGTCGCCCGGCTGCTGGCGGCGGGCTGGGCCGTCGCCCCCGGGGCGCGCTTCCGCCTGGCCTCGCCACCGGCGGTGCGGCTGACGGTCTCGCCGCTGGCCGCCGACGAGATCGGCACGGTCGCCGACGCGGTGGCCGCGGCGGCGGGGGCGACGCTGTCGGGACGGCTGGACTGAGCGCTCCGCTGGAAGCNGCTGTCGGGACGGCTGGACTGAGCGCTCCGCTGGAAGCGCCGCGATGCGTCGTCGGCCGTCCGCGGCGCCATCGTGGCCGGTCGCCCACGCGGCGGAGCCGCACGTCGACACAGCCGCGGCGGAGCCGCACATCGACACCGCCCCGCGCCCCTTCGGGGCGCTGCCGAACCGTAGCGGACTTCGCCCGACGCGCTCAGGAGCCTGTGCGATGGATCCGTACGGTCCGGGTACGTCCGCCGGACGGGGCCCGGGGCGTGCCGGAGCGCCGCTGGGTCAGGGCCGCGCCGATGAGGACGATCACGGCGCCCACCGGCGTGTTCCAGGTGAGGTGCTCCCCGAGGATCGCCACGCCCGCGGTGGTGGCGATCACCGGGACGAAGTACGTGACCATCATCGCCGTCGTCGGGCCCACCTCGTCGACGAGCCCGTACTGGACCAGGAACGCCACCCCGGTGCCCAGCGCGCCCAGGGCGAGCACGGAGAGCAGGGGCAGGGCCGGGAACGAGGTGGGCGTCGGCGCGAACACCGGTGCCACGAGCGCGAGTTGCACCGTGCCGAGCAGCAGCTGCCCGCCGGACATCGACAGATGGGAGTGGCCCGTCTCGCTCAGCGTGCGCCGGACGTACTGCCAGCCGACCGCGTAGCTGGCCGAGGCGATCAGCGCCAGCGCCGTGCCCAGCGGGTCCTGGCCGGAGAAGCCCTGCCAGGCGCCCAGCACGATCAACACGCCGATGAAGCCGAGCCCGAGGCCCGCGACACGCTGACGGGTCGGCCGGTCGTCGGAGACCACGACCACCGCCAGCAGCATCCCCCACAGCGGCGAGGCGGCGTTGCAGATCCCGGCCAGGGTGGAGGGGATGGTCAGCTCGGCGTAGGCGAACAGCGAGAACGGCAGCGCGTTGAGGAAGAACGCGGCCACCGCCAGATGACCCCAGACCCGCGCCCCGCGCGGCAGCCGCTCCCGCTTCACCACCAGCGTCACCAGCAGCACGGCGGTGCCGAACAGCATCCGCCCGAGCGTGACGTACAAGGGGGCGAACGCCTCATTGCCCACCTTGATGAAGAGAAAGCTGAAACCCCAGACCAGGGAGAGCGCGCCGAAGCGGATGCGCCAGTCGAGGAGCGGTCGGCGGGCGGGTTCGGAGGAGGGCTCCGCGGTGGAGGCGGCGGCAGGGGGTGCCGAGGCGGCGGCTGAGGTCATGCCCTTACGATGTGGTCTGCAACCTCTTAGGACAAGCGAGAATTCGTTCGCGATATCGCGTAGTATCGCTTATATGAACCTGGATCGCCTCCGCACGCTGCACGCCGTGGCCCGCCACGGATCCGTGAGCGGGGCGGCCGAGGGGCTGCATGTCACCACCTCCGCCGTCTCGCAGCAACTCGCCAAGCTGGAGCGGGAGACCGGTCAGCAACTGCTCGCCAAGAACGGGCGCGGGATCCGCCTCACCGACGCCGGGCGGCTGCTCTCCGACCACGCGGCGCGCATCCTCTCCCAGGTGGAGCTGGCCCAGGCGGATCTGGAGGCGCAGCGCGGCCACGCCGTCGGCGAGCTGTTGCTGGGCGCGTTCCCGACCGCCGTCCGCGGTCTCTTCCCGGACGCGCTGAGCCGGCTGCGCACCGAGCATCCGCAGCTGAACGTGCGGCTGCAGGAGATGGAGCCCGATGAGTCGGTGCCCTCGGTGGTGCGCGGCGACATCGATCTGGCCGTGGTCCTGGACTGGTACAACAAACCGCTGCCGATGCCCGGCGGGCTGGTGAAGGCCGCCCTGCTGGACGACCCGGTGGATGTCGCGATGCCCGCCGACCACCCCCTCGCCGACCGCCACGCGGTCGAGCCCGAGGACTTCGTGGACGACGAGTGGATCTCCTGGCCCAAGGGCGGGTTCTGCTACGACTGGCTGATGGTGACCCTGCGCGGCAAGGGCATCGAGCCGAGGATCCGGCACACCGCGCATGAGCACCACACCCAGCTCTCGCTGATCGCCGCCGGGCTGGGCATCGCCGTGGTGCCCCGGCTGGGCCGCGGCCCGGTGCCCGAGGGGGTGCGGATGGTGCCCGTCAGCCAGCCCACGATGCGGCGGCACATCTACGCGATCTGGCGCGCCGACGCCGACCGCAGGCCCTCGATCCGGGCGGCGGTCGAGGTGCTGCGGTCGGTCGGCGAGAAGATCATCGACTGATCACCGGCTGATCATCGACCGACCTGGGCCGCTCAGCCCTGCGGCATCTTGCGGAAGTCCCAGGAACGGATCGCCTCGGGGGCCAGGCGCAGCCAGGCGTGCCGACCGTCGTGCGGCATGGCGTCCAGGCCGAAGTACTTCGCCGCGAACATCCACTCCGGCGTGTCGAGTTCGGGGCACGACACGCCGGTGCGCGGCTCCTCGCCGACGGGGACCGCCTCACCGGAGAGTTCCACCCCGCGCAGTTCGCCGTAGTCGTGCCCGTCGTCGACCACCACCGCGATCCGCGGATCGCGGCGCAGCTCCGCCCAGCGGCGGCTGCGGGTCAGGGAGTACAGCCACAGGGCGGTGCCGTCCCAGCAGAACCACAGCGGGCTGACATGCGGCCGCCCGTCCGCGGACACGGTCGCCACCCGGCAGGTGCGCTGTTCGGCGAGGAAGGCGTCCAGCTCGTCCTGGCTCATCATGATGCGGCGCCCCCGCCGCTGGGTGACGGTCATCCGACCCGTACCTCCCGGTAACGTGTGGTGCGGCACAGGATGCTGGCTCTTCCTTGATGACGCAAGGGACGCTACTCTCCCGCGCCGTGACCCCGCGCCCCCGCGAAGACGCCGTGACCCCCCGCGAAGACGCCGTGACCCCGCGCGAAGATGCCGCGCCCCCGCGCGAAGATGCCGCGCCCCCGCGCCCCCGCGAAGACCTCGTGGAACTGCTCCGGCCGGAAGGCTGCGCCCTGCTCACCGTCGAATGCCAGCGCGGTGTGGTGGGCCCGGACGGCGCGCTGCCCGAACTGGCCGCCGTGGCCCAGGAGTCCGGTGCGCTCGGGCGTGTCGCCCAGCTGGTGACGGCCGCCCACGACACGGGCGTCCAGGTGCTGCACGCGGTGGCCGAGCGGCGCGCCGACGGACGCGGCGCGAGCCGCAACGCACCGCTGTTCCGGGCCGTCGAGCGGCTGCCGGTCCGGCAGCTCACCGGAAGCGCGGCGGTGGAGATCGCCGAACCGGTTCCGGTGGCGGCCGAGGACCTGGTCGTACGGCGGCTGCACGGTCTCTCGCCGATCGCCGGGACCGAGGTGGACGCGCTGCTGCGCAATCTGGGCCGCCGCACGCTGGTCATCATCGGCGTGTCGGCCAATGTGGCGATCCCGGCCGCCGTCTTCGACGCCGTCAACCTCGGCTATGCGGCGGTGGTGCCCGAGGACGCGATCGCCGGGGTGCCCGCCTCGTACACCCCGGCGATGGTCCGCCACACCCTCGCCCTCGTGGCCGCCGTCACCACGGCCGACGAGGTGGCCGCCTGCTGGCGGCGGACGGCCGTCACGCCATCCAGGCAGACGGCGGCCGTCACGCCATCCAGATCGAGCTTCCCTGCACCTTGATCTGCGCGCCCGGCAGCGGCTTCTGCGCCGGGCCGCCCTTCACACTGCCGTCGGTGATGTCGAACTTGCTCTGGTGGCAGGGGCAGTTGATGGTGCCGCCGCTCACATCGCCGACCGAGCAGCCCTGGTGCGTACAGATCGACGAGAACGCCTTGAAATCACCGGCCTTGGGCTGGGTCACCACGACCTTGTGGTCCTTGAAGACCATGCCGCCGCCCTCGGGGATCTGGGAGGTCTTGGCCAGCTCCATGCCGTCCCCGCCGCCCGACTTGCCGCCCTCGGCGCCGCCCGACTGGCCGGCCTCCGCGCCCTGCGACGGCTGCGAGCTCCCGGCGTTCTGGGCGCTGTCCGCGCTGCCACCGCCCGACCCGCCGTCGTCGTCCTTGCCGCATGCGGCAAGCGTGGCGGCCAGCCCGGCCGCTCCGGCCGCGGTGACGACGGCACGGCGGGTGGTGCCCTGCCCGGGGATTGCCGACTGCGTCATGGTGGTGCCTCCTGCTCGGGGGACGTTTCACCGTTCCATACGGACGGCGGGGCCGCCGCGTTCAGCCGTACCCGGGCATCCTCGCGCCGGGCCGGAAAATCGCTTTGCCGATCGCCCGGCCGTGCCGTGAGAATGCCGGACCATGGGACATCTGGAGGCCGCGCACCTCGCCTACTTCCTGCCCGACGGACGGCTGCTGCTCGGCGATGTGTCGTTCCGCGTCGCCGAGGGCACCGTGGCCGCCCTGGTCGGGCCCAACGGGGCGGGCAAGACCACGCTGCTGCGGCTGGTCTCCGGCGAGGTGGAGCCGCACGGCGGCACGGTCACGGTCAGCGGCTCCCTGGGGGTGATGCCGCAGTTCATCGGCTCGGTGCGCGATGAGCGGACGGTGCGCGACCTGCTGGTGTCGGTGGCCCAGCCCCGGATCCGCGAGGCCGCCCGCGCGGTGGACGAGGCCGAGCTGGCGATCATGGAGCGGGACGACGAGGCCGCCCAGATGGCCTACGCCCAGAGCCTGAGCGACTGGGCAGAGGCGCGCGGCTACGAGGCCGAGACGGTGTGGGACATGTGCACCACCGCGGCGCTCGGGGTGCCGTACGAACGGGCCCAGTGGCGCGAGGTGCGCACGCTCAGCGGCGGCGAGCAGAAGCGGCTGGTGCTGGAGGCGCTGCTGCGCGGGCCCGACGAGGTGCTGCTGCTGGACGAGCCGGACAACTACCTGGACGTGCCGGGCAAGCAGTGGCTGGAGGAGCGGCTGCGCGAGACCCGTAAGACCGTGCTGTTCATCAGCCACGACCGGGAGCTGCTGGCCCGCGCGGCAGACCGGATCGTCAGCGTCGAGCCGAGCCCGGCGGGCAGCGATGTGTGGGTCCACGGCGGCGGCTTCACCACCTACCACGACGCCCGCGAGGAGCGGTTCGAGCGCTTCGAGGAGCTCCGGCGGCGCTGGGACGAGAAGCACGCCCAGCTCAAACGGCTGGTGCTGGACATGCAGCGGTACGCGGCCCGCAGCGACGAGATGGCCTCCCGCTACCAGGCCGCCAAGACCCGGCTGCGGAAGTTCGAGGAGGCCGGGCCGCCGCCGGAGCCGCCGCGCAAACAGGACATCACCATGCGGCTCGCGGGCGGACGCACCGGGGTGCGGGCGCTGACCTGCCGGGCGCTGGAGCTCGAGGGGCTGATGCGCCCCTTCGACCTGGAGGTCTTCTACGGCGAGCGGGTGGCCGTACTGGGCTCCAACGGCTCGGGCAAGTCCCACTTCCTGCGGCTCCTGGCGGGGCAGGACGTCGCCCACCGGGGGGAGTGGAAGCTGGGCGCGCGGGTCGTGCCCGGCCACTTCGCCCAGACCCACGCCCATCCGGAGCTCTTCGGGCGCACGCTGGTCGACATCCTGTGGACCGAACACGCCCGGGACCGGGGACGCGCGATGAGCGCGCTACGCCGCTATGAGCTCGACCGCCAGGGCGACCAGACCTTCGACCGGCTCTCGGGCGGTCAGCAGGCCCGGTTCCAGATCCTGCTGCTCGAACTGGCCGGGACGACGGCGCTGCTGCTGGACGAGCCCACCGACAACCTGGACCTGGAGTCGGCCGAGGCACTCCAGGACGGGCTCGGAGCCTACGAGGGCACGGTGCTCGCGGTCACCCACGACCGCTGGTTCGCGCGGTCCTTCGACCGCTTCCTGGTCTTCGGGTCGGACGGCGTCGTCCGCGAGACGGCGGAGCCGGTCTGGGACGAGCGCCGCGTCGACCGGGTCCGCTGAGCGCTCCGCTGGAAGTGCCCTGACCTACCGTTTCGATCGTCTGCGGCGCCGTCGTGGCTACAGAGGCTCCCTCCCCATCGGACCCCATGACCCGGGCCGGCCGGAGCGGGCCCGGCCGATCGCCGCCGGAAGGACCGGGACGGCGGCTTCCCGGTCCTCCAGGCGCCGCAGCTCCTGGGCCGCCGCGCGTTCGATCTCCGACGCCTCCGCTTCCGCCCGCTCCCGGGCGTAGGCGGAGACCAGGCCGGGCAGCCAGAACCGCGGCACGGCGCCGGGGGCGCCCGTGTGGACGACCTTCAGCAGCCGGGTGTCCGTCAGCCGTTCCAGCGCCTCCGCCACATCCGCAACGGCGAGGCTCGGCAGCTCGGTCCCCGGGGGCGCGGACAGCACCCGGACACCGGACAGCCCGAGCATGCGGAACAGGCGGCGATCGTCCTCGGCCAGCCGGTGGTAGGCCGGGGCGAAGCAGGAGCGCACGCTCAGCGGGCCGTGGGTGAGCTCGTCCAGCGGCCTGGACCGGTGCGTCAGCCGGTGGGCGAGGTCACCGAAACTCCAATGGGGCCGGGCCGCGAGCCTGGCCGCGGCGATGCGCAGGGCGAGCGGCAGACAGCCGCACCGCCGGGCCACCTCGCGGGCCGCCGCGAGGTCCCGGTCCACCCTCGAGGTGCCCAGGACCCGCCGGAAGAGCATCAGGGCCTGGTGCAGGCTCATCTCGTCGTGCTCGACCCGGGAGGTGAAGGGGAGGCTGGTGAGCCGCGCCCGGCTGGTGATGATGACCGCGCTCTCCACGTTGCCCGGCAGCAGATGCCGGATCTGCGCCTCGTCGGCCGCGTCGTCGAGCACCGTCAGGAGGCGCCGGCCGCGGAGGCTGTCACGGAAGCAGGCGGCCTGGGCCCCGATCCCCTCGGGCAGCGCCGACATCGGGTGGTCCAGCGCGAGGAGCATCTGGGCGAGCGCGGCCGCGGGGTCCGTGGGGTGCCTGGTGCTGCCCCCGAGATCGACGTAGAGCTGGCCGTCCGGGAACCAGGGGCGCAGCCGGTGCGCCAGGTGGACGGCGGTCGCCGTCTTTCCCGCTCCGCCCTGGCCGGTGATGGCGGTGACGGCCGTGGTGGTGCGGTCGCTCGCCGTCAGGGCGGGCGCCAGTACGTCCGTGGTCTCACAGGGCACGAAGTCGGCGATGTCACCGGGGAGTTGGGAGGGCGCCCGGCGGCTCGCCGGCACCGCGAACGGCGGCCATACGGCGGTCGAGCCGTGGTGCTTCGGCTGCGGGGACAGCAGGGCCCGGTACAGGCGCTGCACATCGGGGGTCGGCTCGGTGCCGAGCTCTTCGGCGAGCTTGGCCCGCAGATCGGCGTAGACGGCCAGCGCCTCGGCCGGCCGGCCCGACTGGTGGAGGGCCGACATCAGGTGGCGGTACAGGGTCTCGCGCAGCGGATACCGCTCGATGAGCGGCTTCAGCCTGCTCACCACCTGGGCGTGGGCGCCCATGGCCAGCATGACGTCGGTCTGCTCCTCCAGGGCGACCAGCCGCAGTTCGGCCAGCCGGTCGGCCTCCGCCCCGACGCAGTCGCCCGCGTCGGCATCGCTGAACGCGTCCCCTTCCCAGAGGGACAGCGCGCGCTCGAGCCTCACCGCCGCCCCGTCGAGATAACCCTTGTCCCGTTCCCGCATGGCGGCGGCGAGCAGCTTCTCGAACTGCTCGGAGTCGACTTCGGCGGGCACCAGCCGATATCCGCCCGGCTGGGTCGATATCACGGACGTGACGGTGTCCGGTCCGGCCAGGGACCGGAAAAGCGACCGGAGCCGGGACACCCTGACATGCACCGCGTTGGCCCGCTTGGTCGGAGGCGGATCCGGCGTTGTCGCCTCGACAATGTGATCGGTCGACACCGATTGTCCCGCATGGGCTAAGAGTTCGGCCAAGAACACCCTGTCTCGCCTCCCGACCAGGGGTATCGGCGGACCTTCCCCATCGGAGACTCGCAAGGATCCCAGAACGTAGAACTTCACGGCGCGATCGTTGCACGGCACTCGCCCGAAAACCATCCTTGCTGATGGGGGAGTTGACCGGGAACTTGCTCCGGAAGTCGACCGCGCAAGTCGACCAGGGAAATGCCCCGCACCCGCCGCGCACGGCGATTGACGCTACGCCACGCCCAATTGCGCAGCAAGCCCCGTGGACACTACCGGTCACGTTGATCGCCGCGCTCGTGATCCCCGCACCGCCGGTGCTAATTTCGGCCGTATGACATCCGCGACTCCGGAGGAACACGTGCCCGCCGGGCAAGGAGCGATCTCCGGGTAAAGCCAACCGGCTTGTTCCCTCTTGTCGCCCCTCGCGGTTCGGTGTTCGTCGGTCGTCGGCGCTGCCGCAATTCCTATGGCCGCGCGCCGTTGTCTCCCAGGGTTCCCGGAAGCGGAGAGCGCGGGCTCATATCGCCAGGAACCGTCTTGCTGTCTTCTTTCGGAGTGCTACTGTGAGCCGTTCTGGAATAACCCCGGACGAACTGCGGGAACGTCTGGCTCCGCTGCCGCGGCACGAGCGGCTGGAGATTCTCCTCGGGCTCGTGTGCAGCAAGGTCGCCGAACAACGGGAAACCGGCGACGCGCGGTCCATCGACGCCCACACCCCCTTCCGCGCGCTCGGGCTCGTCCGTGACAAGGCGGCGGCCCTGCTGCGGAGTCTCACCGCGGCCACCGGTGTTCCGCTCTCCTCCGTCGCCGTCTTCGACCACCCCGATCCCGCCGCGCTCGCCGCTCATCTGCTCACCCGGCTCACCGGCCCGGAAGAGGAACCGGCGGGAGAGGAGAGGACGGAAGGGGAGAGGGCGGAAGAGACGAGGCCGGAGCGTCGGCCGGTGGCGCGCGACCACAGCGGCGGCCGGGACGAAGACCCCATCGCCATCGTGGGAATGGCCTGCCGCTTCCCCGCCGGGATCACCTCTCCCGAAGAGCTGTGGGAGTTCCTCGAGCGGGGCGGTGACGCCGTCACCGGCTTCCCGGTGGACCGGGAATGGGACCTGGCGGGCATCTATCACCCCGACCCGGAGCACACAGGCACCTCCTACACCCGTTCCGGAGCCTTCATCGGCGATGTCGCCGACTTCGACGCGGATTTCTTCGGCATTTCACCCCGCGAGGCCGTGGCCATGGACCCGCAGCAGCGTCTGCTGCTGGAAGTGGCCTGGGAAGCGGTGGAGCGGACCGGAATAGCACCGCACACCCTGCGCGGAAGTTCGACCGGGGTCTTCATCGGCACCAATGAGCAGGACTACCTGTCGCGCTTCTTCCAGCCCCCCGAGGAGAGCGAGGGATTCCTCATCTCCGGCAACGCGGCGAGCGTCCTGTCCGGCCGCGTCTCGTATGTGCTGGGCCTCCAGGGCCCGTCGGTGAGCGTGGACACCGCGTGCTCCTCCTCCCTCGTGGCCCTGCACCAGGCGTGCCGGTCGCTGCGCGACGGGGAGTGCGACCTGGCGCTCGGCGGGGGAGTGGCGCTGATGTCCTCACCCGGCGCCTTCATCGACTTCGCCCGCAAACGGGTGCACGCCGCCGACGGCAGGTGCAAGGCGTACGCGGACACCGCCGACGGCACCGGCTGGGGCGAGGGAGTGGGGGTCCTGGTACTGGAGCGGCTGGCCGACGCCCGCCGTGCCGGTCACCGTGTCCTCGCCCTGATCCGCGGCACCGCGGTGAACCAGGACGGCGCCTCCAACGGGCTCTCCGCGCCCAACGGGCCCTCCCAGGAACGGGTCATCCGGCAGGCGCTCGCCGACGCCGGGCTGAAGCCGGGCCAGGTGGACGCGGTCGACGGCCACGGCACCGGTACGCCCCTCGGCGACACCATCGAGGCGCAGGCGCTGCTGGCCACCTACGGCCAGGGCAGGGACGGGGACCGGCCGCTGTGGCTGGGGTCGATCAAGTCCAACATCGGGCACACCCAGGCGGCCTCCGGCGTCGCCGGCCTCATCAAGATGGTCAAGGCCATGGAGCACCGGTGGCTGCCGAAGACCCTGCACGTCGACACCCCCTCCCGGCGTGTCCCGTGGGACACCGGCGCGGTGCGGGTGCTGGACAGCGGCCGCGCCTGGCCCGAAGGCGAGGAGCCGATGCGGGCCGGCGTGTCGTCCTTCGGCGTCTCCGGGACCAACGCCCACCTCGTCGTCGAGCAGCCACCGCCGGTGACCGCCGCGGAGCCCACCGCCGACGCCGACCCCGCGTCCGCCACCGCGGTGCCATGGGTGCTGTCCGCCCGGTCCGCGGGCGCCCTGCGGGAACAGGCCGCGCGGCTGCGGACCACGGTGGCGCGGAACACCGCGGCCTCCGTCACCGACATCGGAGCGGCCCTGGCCACCACCCGATCGCCCTTCACCCACCGGGCGGTGCTCGTCGGATCGGACCGGGAGGCTCATCTGGACCTCCTCGCGGCCGTCGAGCGGGGGGAGGCGGCCGAGCACGCGGTGACCGGCGCCGCCCGCCCCGGCCTTGGCCGCCCCGTGTTCGTCTTCCCCGGGCAGGGCGCCCAGTGGCCCGGGATGGGCGCCGACCTCCTCGACTGGTCGCCCGCCTTCGCCCGCGCCCTCCGCGCGGTCGACGCCGCCTTCGCGCCCCTGGTGACCTGGTCGGTGGAGGACATCCTGCGGCAGCGCCCCGGCGCGCCGTCGCTGGACGAGCCCGAAGTGCTCCAGCCGGTGTCGTTCGCGGTGTCGGTGGCCCTGGCCGAGCTCTGGCGGGCCCACGGAGTGGAACCGGCCGCCGTCATCGGCCACTCCCAGGGCGAGGTGGCCGCCGCCGTGGTCGCCGGAGCCCTCGGCCTGGAGGACGCCGCCCTGATCATGGTCGTCCGCACCCGGGCCCTGATGCGGCTGCTCGGCAACGGAGCCATGGCGGCGCTGGACCTGCCCCTGGACGAGGTGGAACGGCGGCTCGGCGGCTACGACGGCGAGATCTCCGTCGCGGCCGTCAACGGTCCCACCCAGATCACCGTCTCCGGCACCCCCGAGGCCGTCGACGCCCTGCTGGAGGAGGCGCGCGCGGAAGGCGTCCGGGTGCGCAGGATCCGCGGCGCCGACGGTGCGGGCCACTCCGCCCAGGTCGAGGCGTTGCGCGAGGAACTGGTCTCGGGACTGGCCGCCGTGACGCCGCGTTCGACGCACGTGCCGTTCTACTCCTCGGTGACCGGGGAGCCGGTGGACACCGCGCGGCTGGACGCCGGGTACTGGTACGGCAACGCCCGCCGGACCGTGCGCTTCGACCTGGCCGTACGGGCCGCGATGGCCGAGGGACACGCGGCGTTCCTGGAGGCCGGTCCGCATCCCCTCCTCACCGCGGCCGTGCAGGACCTGGCGTTCGACGCCCAGGTCCCGGCGGTGGCCGGTGGCTCACTGCGCCGGAACGAGGACGGGCCCATGTGCTTCCGGCGCGCCGCGGCCGAGCTGTATACGGCCGGTGTCGACGTCGACTGGACCACGGCCTTCCCCGACCCGCCCGGCACCCGGGTGGAGCTGCCCACCTACCCCTTCCAGCGGCGGCGCTTCTGGCTCAAGGCGGCGGCTCCCACCCCGGCACCGGTGGC
The DNA here is from genome assembly GCF_014712245.1 of Streptomyces sp. 5-10. Taxonomy (NCBI): domain Bacteria; kingdom Bacillati; phylum Actinomycetota; class Actinomycetes; order Kitasatosporales; family Streptomycetaceae; genus Streptomyces; species Streptomyces sp. 5-10. The sequence goes on along the minus strand of NZ_JACVYG010000051.1, from coordinate 39,166 downwards.
GGGACCGCCCCCCGCGACCTCGGATCCGGCACGGGATTCCTTCTGGCGCGCCGTCGAGGACGAGGACCTCACCGCGCTCACCGGTGTCCTCGGCATGGCCGGTGACGGCCGGGCCGTCGCCCTCGCGGACGTCCTCCCGGCCATGGCCACCTGGCACCGGCGCCACCGCACCGACCACTGGCGCTACCGGATCGCCTGGGAACCCCTCGGGTCGGCGCGCCCGGCCCCCGCGGGCGACCGCGGCCCCTGGCTCGTGGCCGTACCGGCGGAACACGCCGAGCACGTCGTCACCCGGGCCGTGGTGGACGCGGTGCGCGGGCGCACCGACACGGTGCTGACCCTGTCGGTCGAGGCCAAGGACGACCGGGCGTCCCTCACCGACCGGATCCACGACCTCCTTCCCGGCCGGCCGCTCTCCGGGGTGGTGTCCCTCCTCGCGCTGGACGACGACACGCCGTCCGAGGCCGCCCCCGGCGTACCGGCGGGCACCGCGCACACCGCCGCGCTGATGCAGGCGCTCGGGGACGCGGGGACGGACGTACCCCTGTGGCTGATCACGCGGGGTGCCGTCGCCACCGGCGACGGCGACCCGGTGACCCACCCCGTCCAGGCGCAGACCTGGGCCCTGGGCCGGGTGCTCGCCCTGGAACACCCCGACCGGTGGGGCGGCGTGATCGACCTGCCCGCCGAGCCGGGCCCGGCCGCGGTGCGCACCCTCACCGCCCTGCTCGCCGGCGGCGACGACGATCAGCTCGCCGTCCGGGACGCCGGTGTGTTCACCCGCCGCCTGACGCGCGCGGCGGACGCCGCACCGGGCGCCGCCGGATGGCACCCGGACGCCGACGGCACGGTCCTCATCACCGGGGGCACCGGCGCGCTGGCCGGTCATGTCGCCACCTGGCTGGCCGACCAGGGCGCCGGGCACCTGATACTCGCTGGCCGGCGCGGCCCCGAGGCCCCGGGCGTGGCGGAACGCGTGGCCGAGCTCAGGGCGCGCGGCACCGAGGTCACCGTGGTCGCCTGCGACGTGCGCGACCGGGAGGCGGTACGCGACCTGCTCGCCGCCGTCCCCGGGCGCCACCCGCTGACCGCCGTCGTGCACTGCGCGGGGATCGGCCGCCTCCAGGCCCTGTCCGACACCACACCACAGGACTTCTCCGACGTCTTCGCCGCGAAGGCCGAGGGCGCGCGCCATCTGCACGAACTCACCGAGGAGATGGGCATCCGCCTGGACGCCTTCATCCTCTTCTCGGCCGTCTCCGCGGTGTGGGGCGTCGGCCGTCAGGGCCACTACGGGGCGGCCAACGCCTATCTGCTCGCGCTCGCGGAGCACCGCCGGAGCCGGGGCCTCGCCGCCACCGCGGTCGCCTGGACCGGCTGGACCGGTGGCGGTATGGCCGTGGAGGACGCCTCGCAGGAGACCCTGCGGCGGCACGGCCTGCCCGACGGCGCCTTCGACCGCCTCGGCATGTCCAAGGAGGAGGCCGCGGCCGAGACCGGCGAGCTCTGGGGGCTGCGCGGCATCGACCCGCGGACCCAGCTGGAGGTCCTGCGCGCGGCTCTGGACCGCGGCGACGCGGTCACCATGGTGGCCGACGTGGACTGGGAACGGTTCACCACCGGATACGCGTCCGCGCGCCGCCGGCCGCTGCTGGCCGGGATCCCGGAGGCACTGGCGCTGATGGAGCGCCTCGACGCCCCGGCCACCGAGCCGACCGGCGAGGGCGACGGCTCCGGCGCGCCGCGGACGCCCGAGGACTGGCAGCGCGCCCTGGCCTCCGCCACCCCGGAGGAACAGCGGGCCCGGGTCCTGGAGCTGGTACGCGACCGGCTCGCCGAGGTCCTGGGGCACGGCTCGCCCGAGGACGTCGACCCCGACCGCCCGTTCCTCGAGATGGGCCTCGACTCCGTCTCGGCGGTCCAGCTGCGCAACAGCCTCGGCACCGCGGTGGGGCTGCGGCTGCCCGCGACCATCGCCTTCAACCACCCGACCCCGCGCGAACTCGCCGGATACGTATGGTCCAACGTGGCGCCGCCCGCCGCCGAGGCCGCCGCCGCGGAGGACACCCCCGCCGAAGCCCCCGCCGCCGCGCCCACCGCGGCGTCCGACGACACCCTGGTCCAGCTCTACAACTACGCCTGCGCCCACGGCCACGTGGCCGAGGCGGTGAAGATGCTGCACGTCGCGGGACGGCTGCGCCCCACCTACTCCGCCCCGGACGAGCCGGGCTCCCGCCCCGTACCGATGCGTCTGGCGGAGGGCCCGGACCGGCCCGCGCTCATCTGTCTCACCCCCTACGTCGCACCCGCGGGCGCCCACCAGTACGCGCGCTTCGCCGCGCCCTTCCGGGGCGTCAGGGACCTGTGGGCGCTCTCCCACCCGGGTTTCACCAAGGGCGAGCCGCTCCCCGCCGACCTCGACACGCTCTTCGCCACCCAGGCGCGGACGGTGCTCGACACCGCGGGGGACACGCCGTTCGTCCTGCTCGGCTACTCCTCCGGTGGCTGGGTCGCCCACGGCACGGCGGCCCGGCTCGAGGAACTCGGCCGGCCGCCCGCCGCGGTGGTGATGCTGGACAGCTTCAGCCTGCGCCACCGCGAGGACAACCGGGTCTTCTCCACGATGATGAACCAGCACCACGAGCGGGAGGGGGACCTGGAGGTCCCGCCCGAGGAGCTCACGGCCATGGGCCGCTACCTGCCGATGTTCCACCAGTGGAGCGACATCCCCGCCCTCTCCGTGCCCACCCTGCTGGTACGGGCCGAGGAGCAGGCCGTGCTCGACCCCGAGACCGGGGCCGTCACACCGCCGCCGGAGCACGTGGACATCACCGTTCCGACCCCCGGCAACCACTACTCGATGATGCAGGAACACGCCCCGCGCACCGCCGAGGCCGTCCTGACATGGCTGGTGGACACCTTCGCCGCCCGATGAGCCCGCACCCGGCCCGCGCCCTGTCGTCCGCAACGTGAATGCGGCACGTGAACGCAACACATGAACGCATGTGAATGAGGAGCCTCTTTCATGGTCAAATCCCTCTACGAGCTCGGTGAACTGCCCCCGCTGGGCGAGGTCCCCCAGCAGATGTACGCCTCCCTCATCCGCCAGGATCGCTTCGGCGAGCCGATCAAGGCGTTCCGCACCGAGGTGGTCGACGTCCCCGCCGTCGGGCCCGGCCAGGTGCTGGTCTACGTGATGGCCGCGGGCATCAACTACAACAACGTCTGGGCCGCCAGCGGCCAGCCCGTCGACGTCATCGCCGCACGGCAGAAGTTCGGGCTCCCCGAGGACTTCCACATCGGCGGTTCGGAGGGCTCCGGGGTGGTGTGGGCGGTCGGCCCCGGCGTCCGCCACGTCCGGCCCGGAGACCACGTGGTCCTCTCCGGAGGGCAGTGGGACGAGACGGCCGAGGACATCCGCCTCAGCGGCGAGCCCCCGTTCTCCAGCTCCGCCCTGGCCTGGGGGTATGAGACCAACTACGGCTCCTTCGCCCAGTTCTGCCTGGTCAACGAGGTCCAGTGCCACCCCAAGCCGGAGAACCTCTCCTGGGAGGCGGCGGCCTGCTTCATGCTCTCGGCGCCCACCGCGTACCGCCAGCTCTTCGGCTGGGCGGGCAATACGGTGCGCCCCGGCGACCCGGTGCTCATCTGGGGCGGCGCGGGCGGCCTCGGCTCCAGCGCGATCCAGCTGACCCGGATGGTCGGCGGCATCCCCATCGCCGTGGTGTCCGACGACCGGCGTGCGGAGTTCTGCCTCGAACTCGGCGCCCGGGGGGTCATCAACCGCAATGACTTCGACCACTGGGGCCGGCTCCCCGACGCGGACGACGAGGAGGGCATGGCCCGCTTCCTGCGCGGCGCGCGGGCCTTCGGCAAGAAGATCTGGGAGATCCTGGGCGAGCGCGCCTCACCGAAGATCGTCTTCGAGCACAGCGGCCAGGCGACCCTGCCCACCTCCGTCTATCTGTGCGCCACCGGCGGCATGGTGGTGATCTGCGGCGGCACCTCCGGCTACAACGGGGACATCGACCTGCGCCACCTCTGGATGCGGTCCAAGCGGCTCCAGGGTTCGCACGGCGCCAACACCCGGGAGTTCCGCGAGGTGACCAAGCTGGTGAGCGAGGGCGTCCTCGACCCCTGTCTCACCCGCTGCGACGACTTCGAGGGAGTCGGCCGGCTGCACCAGCTGATGCACGACAACACCCACCCGGGCGGCAACATGTCCGTCCTCGTCAACGCCCCCGAGCGCGGCATGAACACCCTGCCTGCCTGATCGGGCCACCCATACGCCCAGGAGAACACCGTTACGTCCAGGAGAACACCGTGCACCAACCCCCTCACGCCGCCGAGCGGCCGGCACCGGTGCCGGGGGCGGCGTCCGCCCCCCGCACCGTCCATCCGCTCGAGATGGCGAACGGCACCAGACTGTGGCTCGTCACCGGATACGCGCCGGTGCGCCAGGCGCTGTCGGACCCCCGGTTCGCCAAGGACTCCTGGCAGATCATGCGGATCCTGCGGGACCGCCGGATCCAGGCCCACCAGGAGATCTTCAGCCAGGCGCTCAGCCACCACATGCTCAACACCGATCCCCCCGAGCACCACCGGCTGCGGCACATGGTGAACAAGGGCTTCACCCAGCGCCGGGTGCGGCGGCTGCGGCCCCGCATCGAGCAGATCACCGATCAACTGCTGGACGCCGTCCAGGGGCAGGACTCGGTCGACCTCATCGAGGCCCTGGCCTTCCCGCTGCCCATCACCGTGATGTGCGAACTGCTCGGCGTGCCCGAGGAGGACCGCCGCACCTTCAGGGCCTGGACCAACGCCTTCGTCCTGGCCGTCGAGCCCGAGGTCTTCAGGGACGCGAGCGTCTCCATGGACGCGTACATCCGTGAGCTGGTGGCCGCCAAACGGGCGACGCCCGGGGACGACATGATCTCGGCCCTCGCCACCGAGGACAGCGAGTCGGCGCTGGACGACGAGGAGATCGCGGCCATGGCCGTACTGCTGCTCGCGGCCGGCCACGAGACCACCGTCAACCTCATCGGCAACGGCGCGCTGGCCCTGGTGACCCACCCCGACCAGTTCGCCGCCCTGCGCGCCGACCGCTCCCTGCTGCCCGGGGCCATCGAGGAGTTCCTGCGCTACGAGAGCCCGGTCAACCAGGCGACCCTGCGCTTCACCAAGGAACCGGTCGAGATCGGCGGCGTGCTCATCCCCGAGGACGAGTTCGTGATGGTGAACGTCGACTCCGCCAACCACGACCCCGAGCGGTTCCCCCAGCCCGGCCGGCTGGATCTGAAGCGGGACGCCAGGGGCCATGTCTCCTTCGGGCACGGCATCCACTTCTGCCTCGGCGCGCCGCTGGCCCGGCTGGAGGCCGAAGTCGTCTTCACCAAACTGCTCGACCGCTTCGAGACGATCGAACTCGCCACTCCGGTGGCCCAACTGGAATGGCGCAGCAGCACCCTGATGCGCGGCTTGGAAAGCCTGCCGCTGCGCATGGCATAAGCCGGAACATGGACAACTCACCGCTGTTGGCGGGGCGTTGTTGGCAGCATGTGTCCGCAACTCTTGAATCCCTTGCTCGGCCGAACGTAATGTCCTGAAGCGTCGGCCCCAAAAAATGCGAAGAAGGCAGAGGAAGAGCACATGAGCGCACTTGTGCAGGAGCGCCGCGATGACATCAAGGAAATCGTCTGCGACATCCTCGAAATCGATCCCGATGAATTGAAGGACAGCAGCCTTCTGAAGGAGGACCACGACGCCGACTCGCTGCGGGCCATCGAGATCCTGGCCGCCCTGGAGAAGACGTTCGGAATCTCCATCGACCAGGCGGAGATGTCGCGCATGGTGAATCTCGACGGCATTTACGCGGTGGTCGCCGAGGCGAGCGAAAAATAAGAGCGGAACGGGACTTCGATCGGCCGGCCGGGAGTTGAGGAGAGAGCGGGATCATGCGGAGTGAGGCCCCTCACCGAGTCGTCGTCACCGGTATGGGAGCGATATCCAGCATCGGCATCGGAACGGCCGACTTCAGCACCGGGCTGCGCTCCGGGCGCAGCGCGGTGCGGCCCATCACGGCGTTCGACACCGACGGATTCGCCCACGCCATGGGGTGCGAGGTGACGGGCTTCGCCCCCGAGGACCACATCCGCAACGTCCCCCTGCACACGCTGGGCCGGGCGGGCCAGCTCTCGGTGTCGGCCGCCCGGATGGCGGTCGAGGACGCCGGGCTCGAGGAGGCGGACCTGCGGGCCCGCCGGGGTCTGACCGCGATCGGCACCACCGACGGCGAGGCCAGGGACATGGACCGGCTGGTCGAGACCGAGCTGGCGAAGGGGCCCGAGGCGATGGACCCGGTGGTGGCCGAGCGGGTCACCGCGGGCCGGCTGTCGTCGGCGGTGGCGCGCGAGTTGGGGCTGCGCTCGGTGGAGGCGGTCACCCTGCCCACCGCCTGCGCCGCCGGGAACTACGCCATCGGCTACGGGTACGACGCCATCAGCTCCGGGGACGTGGACTACGCGCTGTGCGGCGGCGCCGACGCGCTCTGCCGCAAGACGTTCACCGGCTTCTACCGGATCGGCACCATCGCACCCGAGAAGTGCCGGCCCTTCGACAAGGACCGTCAGGGAATACTCACCGGCGAGGGCGCGGGCGTTCTGGTCCTGGAGAATCTGGAGTCCGCCCGGGCGCGGGGCGCGCGTATCCACGCAGAAGTGCTCGGGTTCGCCTTGAACTGCGATGCGCACCATCCGGTCGCACCCGATGAGGACAGCGTGGCCGACTGTATGCGGCTCGCGCTGGAGAATGCCGGAGTGGGGCCGGGTGATGTCGATTTCATCTCCGCACACGGCACCGGGACCCGGGCCAATGACGTGACCGAGGCCGCCGCCGTGCGCCGGGTGTTCGGGGCGGACACGGCCCCGCGCACGATTTCCATGAAGTCGATGCTCGGGCACAGCATGGGCGCCGCGAGCGCGCTGGCCTCGATCGGCTGTGTGCTCGCCATCGTCGAGGGGTTTATCCCGCCCACGATCAACCATGTCGAGACCGACCCCGAATGCGGCCTCGACTGTGTGCCCAATGAGGCCGTCGCCGCCCGACCGAGAGTCGTGCAGAACAACGGCCTCGCCTTCGGAGGAAACAACGCTGTGCTGATCTTGGGCAAATATGAGGAGGAATAGGCGTGGCACGGGTGATCGACCGCACGCGACGGTCCCGATGAACTGGGCGATAACCGGCACCGGCGCGGTGGCCAGCATCGGACGGGACGCCGACGAGGTCTTCGACGCCCTCTGCGCGGGACGCAGTGGACGCGCTCCGCTGCGCGGCTTCGACAGCCGCGCCTACCGGGCCGCACACGCCTACGAGATCGACGACCGCCCCGCGGACGGCACCGATGTGCCGTCCCGCGCGACCGCCTGGTTGCTGCGGGCGGTGGCCGAGGCGCTGCGCGACGCCGGTCTCGACGAGGACCTCTCCGCCACCCCGGTGATCGTCGGCACCGGACTGCGGGAGCTGCGGTCCGTCGAGCTCAAGTGGTGCGAGGACGCCGACTTCGACCTCGGCGGCCTCCACTTCGGGACCGCGCTGCGGGAGCGCTTCGGGGCCACCTGGACCTACACGATCTCCAACGCGTGTTCGGCGTCCCTGCACGCCCTGGCCATGGGGAGCGACCTGCTCACCGCGGGCACCGCCGAGGCGGTGGTGGTGGCCGGCGTGGACACCATCACGGCGAGCATGTTCGGGCTGCTGGACCGGGTGCAGCTGGACCCCCCGGACCGGGTGCGGCCCTTCGACCGGAACCGCCGGGGCACCCTCATGGGCGACGGCGCGGCGGCCGTGGTGCTCACCCGGGAGGACCACCCCGCGGCCCGCCGGGCCAGGGGCCGGCTCCGGGCCGCGAGCATGAACTGCGACGCCTCCCACCCGACCGCACCCGACCCGGCCGGCATCGCCCAGGCCATCCGCCTGGCGCACGAGCAGGCCGGCATCAAGGCCGGCGACGTCGACCTGATCCTGCTGCACGGCACCGGAACCTCCCTCAACGACGAGGCGGAGGCCACGGCCCTGTGCGACGTCTTCGGCAGCGCGATCGGCCGGCCGCTGATGACCGCGGTGAAGTCCATGACCGGGCACACCTCGGGCGGCTCGGGACTGCTCGGCCTGATCGTCGCCGCCCGGGCCCTGGCCGCGGGCCGGGTCCCGCCGACCATCGCCCTGGACACCCCGGCCGGGGTCGCCGGGCGGTTCCGCTTCGCGACCGGGCTCACCCCGCCGGAAGAGACGGAGCGGCTGCGGATCGCGCAGGTCGACGCGTTCGGCTTCGGTGGGGTCAACGCGGTCGCCATCGTGGAAGGAGCCGCCGCGTGACACCCGCACCTGACGCCGTCGTGACCGCGTCCGGCGCCGCCGTGACCGCACCTGACGCCGTCGTGACCGGCGTCGGCCTGGCGCTGCCGGGCGCCCGCCACCCCGCGGACCTGCTGCGCACCACCCGGGAGCCCGCCGAGCCGGTGGACCCCGGCACCCTGATCGGCCGCCGGGGCCTGCGCTACAAGGACCGGGCCACCCAGCTCGCCCTGTGCGCCGCACAGGACGTCCTGCGCTCCTCCGGGCTGCTGCCGGCCGACGGCGAGGGCGGACTGACCGTTCCCGGGGACTCGGTCGGCGTCGCCGTCAGCTCCAACCTCGGCAATCTGGACACCGTCTGCGAGGTGGCCTCGGCCATCGCGGCGGAGACGACCTCGCGCATCAGCCCCATGGCGCTGCCCAACGCGTCGAGCAACGTGATCGCCTCCTCGGTGGCGATGCGGCACGGGCTGCGCGGCCCCAACCTGATGTTCTGCAACGGGCCGACCTCGGGGCTCGACGCGGTGTACTGGGCCGCGACCCTGGTCGCCGCCGGCCGGTGCGACCGGGTGGTCGTCATCGGCGTCGAGACCGCCAACCCCGTGGTGGCAGGGCTGCTCGGCGAGGTGGCGGAGCGACTGCTGGACGGCGCCGTCGCCCTCGTCGTCGAGAGCGGGCCGGCCGCCCGCGCCCGCGGCGCGCGGCCGATGGCCGCCCTGGGGCCGTACACCCGGCGGGGAAGTGTCCGGGCCGTGGTCGAGCGGGTGCTCCCCGAAGGGCGCCCCGCGCCCGGCATCTGGCTCACCTCCCAGGAGAAGCCCCCGGCCCCCGGTACGCCCGGCTTCCCCGACGCGCCGCGCCACGACCCGACCGGCGCGTTCGGACGGGCCGACGGCGCCCTCGGAGTGCTCCAGTGCGCCGCCGCCGTCGGCCGGTTCGGCTCCTACCCCACCGGAACGGCGCTGATCACCACGGGTGATGACACCGATGACGCGGTCGCGGGCCTGCTGCTGCACTCCGCCCGGGAGGAGCGCCCGTGAGCGTGGACCCCGGCCCGTACGCCACCCCGGTACGCCGGTCCGGCGGCGAGGCGGAGCAGCGGCCGGTGATCGTGCGGTGCGCCCGGCGGGCACTGGCCCCCGACCCGCTGCGGGTCCTGCTGCTGCACGGGCTGTGCAGCAACGCCGGTGTCTGGGACCCCTTCCTGCCGCTGGCCGATCCGCGGTGCGAGCTGTGGACCGCCGACCTGCCGTGGCGGGGCACCGGGGTGCACGGCTGGACCGGCCTCCCCGTCGAGACCTGGGCCGATCAGGCGGTGGCCGCCGTACCGGGCGGGCCCGACGTCGTCATCGCGCACTCCTTCGGCACCAGCGCCGCGCTGACCTGGCTGGACCGGTGGAGCACCGGCGGCGCGGACACAAGGGGGCCGAGCGCCGTGGTGCTCGTCTCCCCGCTGTACCGGGCCACGGCCGAGGAGTTCGACTGGAACTCGCTCGCCTACTACGTCAACAACTTCGACCGGATCCTCATCGAGGGCATGCACATGGGGCCCAGCAGGCGTCTCCCCGAAGAGCGCCGGCACACCATCGCCATGAAGATCCGCGATCTGGTCAGCCCCTACGGGTGGTTCCACTTCTTCGGCACGTACCTGCGGATGCCGCAGATGCGCACCGAACGGATGACGATGCCGTTCCTCCTCGTCAGCGGCGGCGAGGACATGGTGGCCGCCCCCTCCGACGCGAAGGCGCTCGCCACGTCGCTGCCCGACGCCTCCGTGCACGTCCTGCCGTGCCACGGACACTTCCCGATGGTCACCGCGGCCGAGGAGTTCGCCGACCTCACCAACGCGTTCCTGCGGACCCGGCTGCCGGGCCCGCCGCCACGATCCCCTCACCTCACCATGGAGCACAACCGATGACCACCGACACCGAGCCCGTGCTGGAACCGCTGCTCGCCAAGAGCACGCAGGTGGCCCTGCGGCCCCGGTACGAGGGCTCGAACATCTGCACCTGGATCGGGTTCAAGCACGTCAACTACCTGATCGAGGAGGCCGTTCTCGAGCACTTCCGCAGCGCGGGGATGCCCGCCCGGGCCCTGTTCGAGGACTACGGCCTGGGGGTGGACCTCGTCGGCCTGGACACCCGCATCCTGCACGCCCTGCACATGGACGACCTCGTCCAGACCCGGGTCGAACCGGCGACCAAGGACACCGACGACGTCCTCCGCTTCCGGGTCACGCTGACCCTGGAGCGGGGCGGGCAGCGGCTCAAGGCGGCCACCTCCAAGGTCGCGGTCTCCCTGCGGCGCAGCGACTTCCTGCCCCCCGAGGGGGAGCCGCCGGCCGAACTCGCCCGGTTCGTGGTGTCCAGGCTGGGCACCGGGCAGGCGCAGTCACCCCCCGCCGCCGTGCCCGCCGACGACCGCGCCCTCTCCCTCGGCCGGGGCACGACCGGCGACGACCCGGTGCTGGACCAGCTGACCTCCGGGGAGAACGCCTTCGGCTGGAAGTGGCGCATCCCCTACCCGTACTGCCACTTCAGCGAGCGCATCCAGATGTCCGGCTATCTGCGCCAGATGGAGGAGGTGGTCGACCTCTTCCTGGCCGACCGGGGCATCTCCATCAAGCAGCTGCTCGAGGACCGCAAGTGGATCCCCGTCGTTCCGCACTCCTGCGTCCACGTCCTCGACGAGGCGCTGATGGAGGAGGACCTCTACACCGTCTACACGGTCGAGGACGTGTTCAAGGACTTCACCTACACCTCCCGCATGGACTGCTACGTGGTGCGTGAGGGCCGGCTCGTGCGGACCGCCACCGGCACCATCACCCACGGCTACGCGGAGATCGAGAACCGCCACGACTGGTCCCTGGTCACCTTCGACGACCGCGTCCTGCGCGCCCTCGGCGGCAAGCCGGCCGCCGGCTGATCGGCCAGGGCACGGACTCCACGCTGACGGACCGGACGCCGACGGACCCGGAGACATCTGAAGCCATGCACGCATACCTGCTGATCGAGAGCGGCGGCCCGCCGGCCGGCCCGGGCAGCCACCGGTTCGCCGGCGACGCCGCCCAACTGGTGCGGGAGGGCGCGGACGTCGCGCTGTTCCTGGTCGAGAACGGCGTGGCCGGGGCGGTGCGGGGAGCCATGCCCGAACTCGACGCCCTGCTGGGAGACGGCGGCGAGCTGTGGGTGGACGCGTTCTCCCTGCGCCAGCGGGCCGTTGACGCCGAGGACCTGGTGCCCGGCGCCCGGCTGGTGGAGATGCGGGACGTGGCGCGGAAGCTGCTGAGTCCCGCGGTACGAGTGGTGTGGCACTGACATGGTCTTCGCCGTCCGACCCACCGATGTGATGCTGAAGCTGCTGGGCGCGCCCCACCGGACCGATCTGGTGACCAGCGCGCTCCGGCTGGCGCAGGCCCTGCTGGACGAGGGCGCCGCCGTACAGGTCTGGGCCTGCGGCGACGCCACCGCGCTCACCTGCGCCGCCTTCGGCGACAGCAAACCCGTCAACGTCGCCGAGCGCACGGTGGACCACCCCTCCACCGCGACGGTGATACGGGAGCTGCTCACCGCCTACCCCGACCGCCTGGACTGGTACGTCTGCCGCTTCTGCTGTGCGGAGCGCGGCAGGTCCGAGCAGATCGCCGAGGTGCTCAAGCGCCCGCCGAGCCAGTTCTGGCAGCACGTACGGGCCACCGGCAAGGTCGTGGCGATGGGGGTCTGCTGAACCGTGGCCACGACCGACAACACCCTGCTGATCATCGAGCGCGCCCATCGGGGCGCGGTCGAGACCCAGTTCGCCGACACCCTGTTCTTCGTCCGTGAGCTGCACCGGCAGAGCGGAGGCGTCCATGTGGCGCTGCGCGGGCTCGCGGCCTCGTACGCGGTGGACACCACGTACGAGGCGGCCCTGCGCATCGCCGGGCGGACGCTCGACACGCTCCCCGACCCGCGCCGGCTGCTCCGGCAACTCCTCGACGACGGCGCCACCGTGTTCGTGGAGGAGGCCGATCTGTCCGCGCTGGGCGCCCGCGCGCGGGAGCGGTTGCTCCCCGGCGTGCGCCGCGTGACCGGGGCCGAGCTGGTGAGCCGCTGGTCCGACTACGCACGGGTGTGGTTCTTCTGACCCCCGCCCGCGCCCACCCCCATCCGCCCCCCGCCCGCGCCCGAAGGAAACATCCGTCCATGGTCTCCACCGACACGGCCGGCAGCCCGGTCATCTCCGCCTGGTCCGCGATCTCCCCGCTCGGCCTGGGCGGCACCGAGTTCTCCCGGGGTCTCGGCTCCGGCCGCCGGGCCGCGGTCCGGCTGGACCGCGAGGAGTGGCAGGTGCCGTATCAGGAGGCGTGCCTGGTGCCCGGCTTCGACATCCGGGGGCTGCTGGGCCGCAAGGGCACCCGCTCGATGGACCGGATCACCGCACTGGCCGTCGTCGCGCTCGGCCGGCTGCTCGCCACCGGTGACGCCGGGCGGCTGCCGGGGGTCGACGAGGGCACCGGCCTGGTGCTCGGCACCAGCACCGGAAGCGCCCAGAGCATGATGGACTTCACCCGGGACTCCCTGGTGGGGGACCGCCCCTATCTGGTCGACCCGGCGCGCTTCCCCAACACCGTGATGAACTGCGCCGCCGGGCAGTCGGCCATCTGGCACCGGCTCAAGGGCCCCAACACCACGATCGCCGGGGGCAGGGCCACCGGACTGCTGGCCCTGCGGTACGCGCTGCGCCTGCACCGGGCGGGCCGCGCCCGGACCCTGCTGTGCGGCGCGGTCGAGGAGTTCTCCACGGCCCGTGCCTGGCTCGCCTGGCACGCGCGGGAAGTCACCGGCGACGACGGGCGGTGCGACGCGGTCCTCGGCGAGGGCGCCGCGGTGTGGCTGCTCGAAGACGCCGAGGACGCCCGGGCCCACGGCCGGCGCGGTATCGCGGAGGTCCTGGGGCTGGAGTTCGGCTTCGCCGAGGACCGCTCGGCGATCCGGCCGGTGCTGGCGGACTGTCTGCGCCGGCTGCTGGACCGGTCGGGCCTGGCCGCGGACGGCATCGGGGCGCTCGCCGACACCCAGCTGGCCGGGCCCGACGGCGACGCGGAGCGCGCCGCCGTCGCCGAGGTGCTCGGCACCCGCCTGCCGCCCCGGGTGGCCTGCGCCGATTCCATCGGCGACACGTTCGCGGCCTCCGCCGCCTTCCAGATCGCCGCGGTGCTCGCCCGCGCCGGCTCCGGGGAGGCCGACGCCGGGGCCCGGACCGTCCTGATCACATCCGCCGAGGCGAACGGCATGGTCGGAGCCGCCCTGCTGAGGCTCGCGGGTTCCTGACCCCGTGCGCCCTGTCCGATGGCGCACCGCAACTGATGGCGAACCGCAACCGATGGAGAGGCGAGGCACGATGCCCGACACCCAACCGACCCCCCTCGACCTGGAGGACCTGCGGCGCACCATCGCCGAGGTGTTCTGCGTGGACCCGGGCGAGGTGACCGACGAAACCCGCTTCGTGGAGGATCTGGGCGGCGATTCGCTGCTGGCGCTCGAGGTGGTCGTCGCCCTGGAGAAGAAGTACGCCGTGCGGTTCGCGGAGTCGGATGTGCGCGGGCTCACCACGCTGCCGCGGACCTACGACGTGCTCGCGGACAAGCTCGGGACCCCGGGACTCGGAGCCCGGGGATGAGCCCGGTGTGCACTCCGGTGGCGGGCCGGATCGAGCACGGCACGGGCCCGGACGGGACCACGCGCGTGTCGATGACCGTCGGGCCCGAGGAGCCGGTGTTCCCCGGCCACTACCCCGGTTTCCCGATCTTCCCCGGCGTCTGTGTCATCGAGTTCCTGCACCGCGGAGCGCTGGCCGCCGCCCCCGAACCGGACCACACCTGGGTGCTGTCCGGCATCGACAGCGCGCGGTTCATGAACCCCGTCCTCCCGGGCGACGCGGTCACCGCCGATCTGACCTGGCGCCGCGACGGCGCGAGCGGGCGCTGCTCCGCCTCGGTCACCGGCCCGCGCGGCACCATCGCCCGGATCGCGCTCCGCTTCGAGGACGAGGGGGCGCGGTGACCGAGATGCCCGCCGGTGTCGCCGAACTCAAGCGACGGCTTCCGCACCGCCACCCGATGCTGCTGCTCGACCGGGTCGTCCAGGTGGAGCCGGGCGCGCGGCTCATCGCCCGGAAGGCCGTCACCTGCAACGAGCCGTGGTACGAGCGCCTGGCCGACGACGCGGCCGAGCGGGACCACGACTACCCGGCGGTGCTGCTCGTGGAGTCCTGCTGCCAGGCCGCCGGCCTCCTCGCCACCTGGGACGCCCCGGTCCCCGACGCGCGGGGCGACCGCGTGATGCTGTTCGGCGGCATCTCCGGGGTCCGGTTCACCGGGCGGGTGCGCCCGGGCGATGTGGTGGAACACCGGGTGCGGCTGACCCGGAGCTTCGCGGACACCGTGATCTTCGAGGGGCGGAGCACGGTCGGGGACGAGACCGTCATGGAGATCGAACAGCTGGTCATCGCGTTCCGGCCGGGATCCGGGCTGGCCACGGCCGCCCCGGCCACGGCGGACCGGGCTTGAGGGGAGGCGGACGACATGACCGAGACCGACAACCGGGTGGCCGTGGTCACCGGCGGTACGCGCGGCATCGGACGGGCCACGGTGCTGCGCCTGGCGCGCGAGGGGTACGACGTGGCGTTCTGCCACGCCTCACCCGATCCGGAGCCCGGCGCACTGCTGGCGAAGCAGGTCCAGGAGCTGGACCGGCGGGCGATGGCCCTGCGGACCGATGTCTCGGACGCGGACGAGGTGCGCCGGTTCATGGCCGCCGTCCAGGAGGAACTCGGCCCCATCGACGTCACGGTCACCTCCGCGGGCATCGTCCGCGACAACCCGCTGCTGCTCATGAAGGACGAGGAGTGGCACCAGGTCCTGGACACCAACCTCGACGGCACCTACCACGTGTGCCGTGCGGCCGTCTTCGAGATGATGAAGCGCCGACGGGGCTGCATCGTGAACATCTCCTCGGTCGCCGGAGTCCACGGACACCCCACCCAGACCAACTACTCGGCCTCCAAGGCCGGGATCATCGGGTTCACCAAGGCGCTGGCCAAGGAGGTCGGCAGATACGGCATCCGCGCCAACGTGGTGGCGCCCGGATTCATCGAGACCGACATGACCGCCGCGCTGGCCGACAGCGCCCGCGCGGACGCCGCGAAGAAGATCCCGCTGCAGCGCTTCGGACGCCCCGAAGAGGTCGCGGACATGGTCGCGTACCTGGCCTCGGCCGAGTACGTGACCGGAAGCGTGCTGCAGATCGACGGCGGCATCGTCATCTGAGGAAAGGCCGGCCATGCCCCGGAGGGACCGTACGCCCCGCTTCTACTTCTCGCTGCGCAGCCCGTACTCCTGGCTCGCTCACCGCCAACTGCGCGACGACCACCCGGAGGTGGCCGACGCCATCACCTGGCGGCCCTTCTGGGAACCGGACGCCCGCAGCCTGCTGATGCTGGAAAAGGCGGGCGGCGGCTTCCCGTACGTCGGCATGTCCCGCGCCAAGCACCTCTACATCCTCCAGGACGTGCGCCGGCTGTGCTCCGAGCGCGGGCTCGAACCCGCGTGGCCGGTCGACCGGGACCCGGTGTGGGAGGTCCCGCACCTGGCGCATCTCGCCGCGGTGGACGAGGGGAAGGGCCCGGAGTTCATCGAACGCGTCTACCGGGCCCGCTGGGAGGAGGGCAGGGACATCTGCGCGCCCGCCACCATCGCGGAGGTGGCCGCCGAACTGGGGCTGCCCGAGGACCGCCTGGCCGGCGCCGCGGACGACGACGAACTGCGGCAACGCGGGGTCGAGGCGCTGCTGCGGGTCGACGCGGACGGCGTGTTCGGCGTGCCGTTCTTCATCCACGGCTTCCACAAGTTCTGGGGTGTGGACCGGCTCGCCCCGTTCATCGCGTCGGTGACGGGCGCCTCGCCGGGACGTCCGGACACCGGACCGTCGGCCACCGGACCATCGGACACCGCACCGTCCGCCGCGGCGCCGGGCCGGGGCGGGGACCAGGGGCACGCGGGCGGCTGCGGCTGACCGCGACCCGACGATCGGCGAAGAGGAACCGATGAACGAACAGAACCTTGGCTCGGCGGCGGCGGTCCACTACTGGGCCCGAACCACCAGGGATGCCACCGCCATCGTGTACGAGGGCGCCCGGATCAGCTACGGGACGCTGTCCGCCCGGGTGCGATCGCTGGCGGCGGCCCTGTCCGGCGGCGGGGTGCGCGCGGGCGACCGGATCGCCTTCCTGGGGCGCAACGGCCCGGCGCTGCTGGAGGCGGCGCTGGCCGCGGCCCACCTCGGAGCGGTCTTCGTGCCGCTCAACGTCCGGCTGGCGGCAAGCGAGGTGGCGTACCTCCTCGGCGACTGCCGCCCGCACACCCTCATCGCCGAGGACGCGGGCCGGCCGCTGATCGACGGCATCGCGGACACCGTGCCCGTCCAGCGGTTCCTGCTCGCCGACAGCGACCCCGCCGCTCCCGAGGCGCACCCGCGCTGGGAACCGCTGCCGACGGGGGAGGTGGCGGAGCCGGGGGAGACGCCGGAGGCGGCGGACGCCGCGCCGCCGGTCGCGGTCCGGCCCACCGACCCCGCGGTCATCATGTACACCTCGGGCACCACAGGGCGGCCCAAGGGCGCGGTACTCACCCACGGCAATCTGTGGTGGAACCACATCAACACCGCCGCCGTGATCCGCACCCGGCTGGGCGACACCACGCTGGTGCTCGCGCCCATGTTCCACATCGCCGGGCTCAGCGGCTTCACCCTGGGCGCCCTCTGCTGCGGCGGCACCCTGGTGATCCGGCGCTCCTTCTCTCCCGAGCAGTGCCTGGAGGACCTGGTCGAGCACCGGGTGGCCAATCTCATCGCGGTGCCGACGATGTTCGCGGCCATCGCCGCGACGGCCGGTTTCCCGCGCGCCGACCTCTCCGCGCTGCGCGCCGCGATCGTCGGCGGGGCCCCGGTGCCCCCCGCCCTGGTCCGCGACTACCTCGCCCACGGCATCCCCCTGCACCAGGCGTGGGGGATGACCGAGACCGCGCCACTGGCCAGCCATCTGCCGACACAGCTGGTGGCCGCCCACCCCGGCGCGGCCGGATTCCCGCTGCCCCACACCGAGATACGGCTGGTCGATCCGGCCACCGGCGCCGATGTCACCGAACCGGAGGTGGCCGCGGAGATCCATGTCCGGGGACCCAATGTCTTCGCGGGCTACTGGAACGACCCGGAGGCGACCCGGCGGGTGCTGGACGACGCCGGATGGTTCCGGTCCGGGGACATCGGCCGCGTCGACAAGAACGGTCTGCTGTTCATCGTGGACCGGCTCAAGGACGTCATCATCAGCGGCGGGGAGAACATCTACCCCGCCGAACTGGAGCGGCATCTGGCCGAGTACCCCGGCGTGCGCGAGGCGGCCGTGGTCGGGGTGGAGCATCCGCGGTGGGGCGAGAGCCCGGTGGCGGTGCTGTGCCAGGACGGGGACGGCCGGGCCACCCTGGAGGAGATCCGGGCGTTCACCGGGCAACGGCTGGCCCGGTACAAACTCCCCACGGCCGTTCACCACGTCGACGTACTGCCCCGCAATGGCAGCGGAAAGGTGGACAAAGCGGCCTTGCGTGCTCAGGTAGCCGGCGGACAGCGGCCATGACACCCTCCTGAAGTGCCACAGGAGCCCCACCGTGCCCGAATGCGCGGAAAACGCCCCGCCCACGAAGCCGAAACGGCCTGTGTGGCGCGCATGTAAGCAAAGTGAAAGCGCGTGAAAAGTACCGAGACGTAGACTCCTCGGCACGTTCCCGGAGTTGCCTGAGTCCGGGTGTAAGAAGTGGCACGGGGGTTCCACATTGACAAGAAATACGGGCGGAGTTCCGCCCTTGGCGCACGCGGTGACGACCGATCCGCTGGAAACGGGGACGCGGCGGGCCGCCGCGATCCAGCGGCTGGACACCGAACTTCTGGTGGCCACCGCCACGGCCGTGGCCGAGCAGGCCACGAGTAGTGTGAACGTCACGATTCCCAGTGATCGACGAGGTTTGTCGGAATTCGGCCCGGCGCTCCACGCCATGGCGAAGACGGTGCGCCCGGACGTCGAATTCCGGGTTCTCTTCCCCTCTCGCGCTTTTGACGTCGAGGTGCTGCGACGGCTGACCACCGAGCGGGCGAACGTCGCTGTCCGAATTGCCGAGAGTCCACTGCAGGGCGTGGCGATGGCCGACTTCCGCAGCGCGTTGCTGTGGTCGCCGATCGCCCTCAAGGGCGGAAGTGTGGCGCTTTTCGACAAATCCGCGGAGATCGGCGCACTGGGCTCTCTCTTCCTCGGCGCGTGGGGAAGTGCCATACCGCTGGCCGAATTCCTGAAGCGGCGGGAGCTGGTCCGGCACGAGGACCAGCGGCAGGTCCTGGGGCATCTGCGGGACGGGCACACGGACCGGGTCGCGGCGCAGAAGATGGGCATCTCCTATCGCACCTATCGCCGCCGGGTCGCGGAGATCCTGGAGGGGCTGGGCGCGGAGTCCCGCTTCCAGGCCGGGGTACGGGCCAGTGAGCTCGGACTGCTGTCGCAGCTGGAGGAGGCCCAATGACGGCTCTTCCCCTTCCCGCGGCCGCCCCGCTGCCGATCGGCTCTCCTCCGCGGCCGCCCGCCGCACCGGGGAGCCGGGATCCCGGCCCGGCCGAGGACGCCCGGGCGATCGTGCGCGGGGCCGGGCAGCATGTGTCCATCATTCTCGCGTTGCCCCAAGGGACGCAGCGCGAGGTGCTGCGGTCGCTCCTCCCGATGCTCCTGGACCAGGCGAAACCGGACGTCCGGGTGCGGGTCCTGTGCACCCGCCACACCTATGACCGCCGTCTGCTGCACACCATCGGCGGCGGCGCCGGGCCGGAGGTGAGACTGGCCCGTCTCGATCCGATCGAGGCGGTCATGGCGGACGGCCGTACGGCCCTGGCCAATCTGCGGGCGGAAGCCGGCCCGCAGATCCTCACCACCCAGGAGGCCCTGCCCGTCCAGGCGTTGCACACGCTGTTCAACTCCATCTGGAAGAGGTCGGCCCCGCTCTCGGCGCGGCCCGACTTCGGCGACCGCCGCCGCACCCGGCTGGTCGCCGAGATCCTCGGGATGCTGCGCGTCGGAGCCACCGACGAGGTCGCCGCCCGGGCGCTGTCCATCTCCGTGCGGACCTACCGCAGACATGTCGCGGACATCATGGAACGGCTCGACGCGCGCTCGCGCTTCGAGGCCGGGCTGCTCGCCGCCGAGCTGGACATGCTCCCGCCCCCGGTGGAGAGAGACTGACGGACCCCACCCGGCCGGTGCCACCGGCCGGGTGGACCGCGGCCCCGGGCGGGCCGGTCAGCTCCGTGCGCTCCGCACGGCCAGGGCGCACCCGACGGCCCCGGCGGCCGCCCCGACGGCGGCCAGGAGCCCGCGGTGCTGGGAGGCCCACAGCTGGGTGCTGCGGCTCGTCGTCCGGTCGTCGAAGGCGCCGTGCGAGCCGTAGTCACGGCCGTCGGCGCTGTCGGCGGGGGCCCAGAGGTTCGTCGGCCGGTCCGGGTCACGCGGCCGGTCCGTCTGCTGGGAGGAGTAGCCGGTGCGGGCGAGGTACCGGTCGATCAGCCCAGGGGCGAACCTGTTCCCGATCAGCGTCGCGGCGGTGGAGCCGCCCACCCAGTACTCGCGCCGCCCGGGGTGGTCGGCGGCGTAGAGGATGCCCCGCGCGGCCACCTCCGGCTGGTAGATCGGCGGCATGGGTTGGGGGTGCCGGGGCAGCCGGGAGAGCACCCAGCTGAACTGCGGCGTGTTGACGCCCGGCAGGTGCACCATGGTGACCCGCACCCGGCTGCGGTCGTGCAGGAGCTCGCAGCGCAGCGATTCGTGGAAGCCCTGGATGGCGTGCTTGGCCGCGCAATAGGCGGACTGCAGTGGGACGCCCCGATGGGCGAGGGCGGAGCCCACCTGCACGATGGTGCCGCGGTTCCTGGGCACCATGTGGCGCAGGGCCGCCTGTGTGCCATGGACGAATCCCAGGTACGTGACGCGCGTGACCCTGTCGAACTCCTCGGCCTCGACCTCCTGGACGGGCGCGAAGACCGTGGCGAAGGCGGCGTTCACCCACACGTCGATCGGTCCCAGCTCCCGCTCCACCCGCGCGGCCGCCGCGTCGACGGCCTGTGCGTCGGACACGTCGACGCCGATGGGCAGCGGACGGCCACCGGCCGCCCGCACATCCTGTGCGGCGGCTTCCAGGCCGCGCGCCCCGCGCGCCAGCAGCGCGACCGTCGCGCCCCGGGCGGCGAAGGCGTGAGCCGTGGCGCGGCCGACACCGGCGCTGGCGCCGGTCACGACGACGATCTGGGGACCGTGTCGCTTCCTGCCCATCGTGACCTCCCGCTTCCGTGCCTCCAGTGGTTGCCAGGGCTGAGCCGGGTACCCGGGGGCCGCCGTACGAAAAGACCCCATGGGCCGCGCGGCACGGGAAACCGCGAGCCCGGCGGAAGGACCCGGAAGAAGGAGGAGGATGAACGACACGCCCCCGGACCGGCAGGGCGGCCCGACGCCACCCACCACCCACGCGTCGTCGCCGTGGACCCTCCGCGAGTACGCCTTCCTCGGGGACGGCGAGCGCGGCGCCCTGGTGGGGCCGCGTGGCGAGATGGTGTGGCTGTGCGCGCCCCGCTGGGACAGCGACGCGGTGTTCTCGACCCTGATCGGCGGACCGGGGGAGTACGTCCTCGGCCCCGACGACCACTGGAACGTCTGGGGCGGCTACTACGAGGAAGGCACCCTCATCCACGTCGGCCGCTGGATCACCGGGGACAGCGAGATCGAATGCCGGGAGGCCCTGGCCGGGCCCGCCGCCCCCGACCGGCTGGTCGTGCTGCGCCGGATCCGGGCGGTGCGCGGCGACGCCCGCATAAGGCTCAGGCTCGACGCCCGCCCCGGCTTCGGCACCCACCCCATGACCGGCCTGCGGCTGGAGGACGACGGCACCTGGTCCGCCCAGGGCGGCGGACTGCGCCTGCGCCTCGCCGGAGCGGCCGACGCCACCCCCGACGGGCAGGGCCTGCTGGAGGCGCGCTTCACGGTGGCCGCCGGGGAAGCGCGTGACCTCGTCCTGGAGATCGGCACCCGGGCGGGAGCGGAGGAGCTGGACCCGGGACGGCTGTGGCGGGCGACCGAACGCCACTGGGCCGGGGTCGCACCCGACTGCTCCGGGCTGGCCGCCCCGCGCGACGCCCGGCACGCCTACGCCATCCTCCACGGGCTGACCAGCGCCTCCGGCGCCATGGTGGCCGCCGCCACCACCTCGCTCCCGGAGCGCGCCAACGGCGAGCGCAACTACGACTACCGCTTCGCATGGATCCGCGACCAGTGCTACGCCGGTCTGGCGGTGGCGGCGCACGGCCCGCATCCCCTCCTGGACGCGGGCCTGAGCTTCATGACCGAGCGTCTGCTGGCCGACGGCGGCGAACTGCGCCCCGCCTACACCGTCACCGGGGATCCGGTGGCCCGGGAGCGCGCCCTGCCGCTGCCCGGCTATCCGGGCGGCACCGACCGGGTGGGCAACCGCGCCGGCCGCCAGTTCCAGCTGGATTCCTTCGGCGAGATCCTCCAGCTGTACGCCGCCGCCGCACGGCTGGACCGGCTCGACACGGACGCCCGCCGCGCCCTCGACGTGGCCGTGGACGCCGTCGAGCGCAACTGGACGCGTCCGGACGCGGGGCTGTGGGAGCTGGAAAACCACTGGTGGACCCATTCCCGCCTGTGCGCGGTGGCCGGTCTGCGCGCCGCGGCCCACGCGGTGGGGGGCCGGGCGGCACGCGACTGGGACGGCCTCGCCGACACCATCCTGCGCGAGACCCGCCGCCGCTGTCTGAGCCCCCGGGGCCTCTGGCGCCGCGCCGAGGGCGACGACGGGCCGGAGGCCGCCCTGCTGCTGCCGCTCGCCCGCGGCTGCCTCCCCCCGGACGACCCCAGCGGGCCACGCACCCGCCGGTTCATCGCGGAACGGCTGTCCGAGGACGGCTACCTCTACCGCTTCGGCCACGGCGACCGGCCCCTGGGCGAGGCGGAGGGAGCCCTCCTGCTGTGCGGCTTCATGATGGCGCTCGCCGCCCACCACCAGCGGGATCCCGTCACCGCGTTCCGCTGGTTCGAGCGCACCCGGGCCGCCTGTGGCTCACCGGGGCTGTTCGCCGAGGAGTACGACGTCGGCCAGCGCCAGCTGAGGGGCAACCTGCCCCAGGCGTTCGTCCACGCGCAACTCCTCGAGGCGGCGGTGCGGCTCAGCGACGACCGGGCAGGCTGAGACCGGGCGGAGGGCCGCCCCGGTCCAGCTCCACCGTCGTGGTGACCCGGTGACGCCGGGCTTCCGGGGCACCGATCCGAACCCGAAGCGCACAGCGGGTTCGACGGGCGCCGGCACCCCGGGGTCCGCGCCCTCGAAGACCGCCGACACCGCGCCGATCGGACGGCGCTCGGCCCGCCGGGCGTGTCGTGCCGCCGGTGCGGGGCACTGAGAGACGATGGGCGTTCCCGGGCAGCCACGAGAGCGGGCGGAAGGGAGGGGCCGCATGGACCAGCGGGTCACCACCACCGACGCACGGCGGCGGATTCCCCGCACCGACGCCGTCCTGGGTGACGCACGGCTGATCGAGGCGGCACACCGGCTGGGGTCCGGAGCGGTGAAGGCGGCGGTGCGGCAGGCCCAGGAGCGGGCGCGGGCCGGTGACATCGCGCCGGACGAGGTGGCGGACACGGCGGTCGCCCTGCTGCCCCGCACGGCCGGCGGGCTGCGGCCGGTCATCAACGCCACCGGGGTGGTGCTGCACACCAACCTCGGCCGGGCGTCGCTGTCGGCGGCGGCCCGGAGGGCGGTGCGGGAGGCCGCCGGGCCGACGGACGTCGAGCTGGACCTGCGCACCGGGGTCCGGGCCCGCCGCGGGCGGACCGCACTGGCCGCGCTGCGCGAGCGGGTGCCCTCGGCCGCCGCCGCGCATGTGGTGAACAACGGCGCGGCGGCGCTGGTCCTGGTGGCGACGGCGCTCGCCGCGGGGAAGGAGATCGTCATCAGCCGGGGCGAGATGGTGGAGATCGGGGACGGCTTCCGCCTGCCGGACCTGCTGGTGTCCACCGGAGCCCGGCTGCGCGAGGTGGGAACGACCAACCGCACGTCCGTCGCCGACTACGCGGCCGCGATCGGCCCGGAGACGGCCTTCGTGCTGAAGGTGCACCCCTCCAACTTCCGCGTCACGGGGTTCACCCGCGCCGCGGAGACCGGGGAACTGGCGGCGCTCGGCGTTCCGGTGGTCGTCGACATCGGCTCCGGGCTGCTCGCCCCGCATCCGCTGCTGCCGGACGAGCCCGACGCCGAGACCCGGCTCCGGGCCGGAGCGTCGCTGGTCACCGCGAGCGGCGACAAGCTGCTCGGCGGACCGCAGTGCGGACTGCTGCTCGGGGAGGAGGAGCTGGTGCGGACCGTGTCCCGGCATCCGCTCGCCCGTGCGCTGCGCGTGGACAAGCTGACCCTGGCCGCGTTGGAGGCGACGCTGACCGGGCCCGAGACTCCGACCGCCGCGGCACTGGCCGTCGACCCGGCGGGGCTCCTCCACCGTGCCGAGCGGCTCGCCTCCGCCCTGGGCGCCGACGGCATCGATGCCCGGGCCGTCGAGAGCGCCGCGTCGGTGGGCGGTGGCGGCGCCCCCGGGGTGGAGCTGCCCAGCGCCGCGCTGTCGCTGCCCGAGCGGTACGCCGCGGCCCTGCGGACCGGCCCGGTCCCCGTGGTGGGGCGGCTGGAGGCGGGCCGGTGCCTGCTCGACCTGCGGGCGGTGCCACGGGAGGACGACGAGCGGCTGGCGGATGCCGTGCGGTCGGCCGTGGATCCGGCCACCGTGGATCCGGCCGCGGAAAGGTAGGGGCGGGGCATGCGGGTACTGGCCACCGCCGGGCATGTCGACCACGGCAAGTCGACGCTGGTGCGGGCGCTGACCGGGATGGAGCCCGACCGTTTCGAGGAGGAGCGGCGCCGCGGTCTGACCCTCGACCTCGGGTTCGTCTGGACCCGCCTGGGACCGGACGGAGACACGGGCGCAAACCCGGAGGGAGGCCCGGACGGACACGGCGGCCCCGGCGGCGAGCACATCGCCTTCGTGGACGTGCCCGGACACGAGCGCTTCGTCGCCACCATGCTGGCCGGTGTCGGGCCCGTGCCCGCCGTTCTGTTCGTGGTGGCCGCCGACCAGGGCTGGCAGCCGCAGTCGCAGGAGCACCTGGAGATCCTGGACGCGCTCGGGGTGCGGCACGCCGTGCTCGCGGTGAGCCGCGGTGACCTGGCCGACCCCGAGCCCGTACGGGCGGACGCCGTCGAGCGCATGGCGGCCACGTCCCTCGGCACCGTGCCGTCCGTCGCCGTGAGCGCGGTGACCGGCGCGGGGCTTGCCGAACTGCGCCGGAAACTGGCCCGGTTGGGCCGCTCGCTGCCCGTTCCGCCCGCCGGTGCGGACGTACGGCTGTGGCTGGACCGCGCCTTCACCGTGCGCGGCCAGGGCACGGTCGTCACCGGCACCCTGGGGGCGGGCACCCTGCGCGCAGGCGACCGGCTGGTGGCGGGGGACGGCAGGACCGCGCTGCGGGTGCGCGGGCTGCAGTGCCTGCGGGAGGACCGGTCCGCGGTCAGCGGCGTGGCGCGGGTGGCGGTCAATGTGCACGGCGCGCCCGACGGTGTGCTGGGCCGGGGCCAGGTGCTGCTGACGCCGGGCCGCTGGCTGCTCACCGGCCTGATCGACGTCCGGGTCCGCGGCGCGCCGGCCCGGGACCTGCCCCGGACGGTCACCCTCCACATCGGCACCGCCGCGGTGCCGGTGACCGTCCGCCCGCTGGGCGAGGACACGGCCAGGCTGACCCTGCCCCGGGAGCTGCCGCTGCGGGTGGGCGACCGGGCGGTCCTGCGGGAACCGGGCGGGCGGCGCCCGCCGTGCGGGGTGACCGTCCTGGACGTACGGCCGCCCCGGCTGACCCGGCGCGGGGCGGCCCGGGCGAGGGCGGCCGAGCTGGCGGACCTGACCGGCGCGCCCGACGGCGCGGCGGAACTGCGGCGGCGCGGACTCGTCCGCCGCTCGGAGCTGGCGGCCATGGGGCTGCCCGCCCCCACCGCGCCGGTGGCCGGGGACTGGCTGGCCGACGCGGCCCACTGGGCGGCGCTGCGGGACCGCCTGGAGGCCGAGGTCGAACGCCATGCGGCGCGTCACCCGCTGGAGCCCGGCCTGCCCCCGGAGGCGGCCCGCCGCCTGCTCGGCCTGCCCGACCGGTCCCTGGTCGACGCCCTCGCCGAGACCTCGGAGAAGGTGCACGGCGACCAGGGGCGGCTGTACGGCGGCGCGGACGCCCGGCCCACCCTGCCGCCGCCCGTCCAGGCGGCCGTGGACGACGTGCGGCGAGACCTGCTGCGGGCGCCGTTCCGCGCCCCCGAGGCCGACCGGCTGACCGAACTGGGGCTGACGCGCAGGACGGTGGCCGCCGCCGTCGCTGCGGGCGCGCTGCTGCGGGTCGGCGACGGCATCCTGCTGCTTCCGGGCGCGGACGCCCGGGCCGCGGCCGTGCTCCGCGAACTCCCACAGCCGTTCACGCTCAGCCAGGCGCGCCGGGCCCTCGACACGACACGCCGGGTGGCCGTACCGCTGCTGGAGTACCTCGATGCCCAGGGGCTCACCGAACGCGTGGACGACCAGCACCGTCGCTGCCGGGCCGGTACGGAGAGCGGAGGCGGACGGGAATCGAACCCGCCTGCCCGAGATCCTCGGGCACCTCGGTTTTGAAGACCGGGAGGGCCACCAGGCACCCACACGCCTCCCTCGCCCGCTCAAGGCTACCCGCCGCCGACCACCATCGACCGAGAGGACCGGCATGACCACGACCCGCGAAACGCCCGTACGGCTCACGCAGTTCGCCCACGGCGGCGGCTGCGCCTGCAAGATTCCGCCCGGTGAGCTGGAGGACGTGCTCAGCGGACTGGCCGGGCCGACGACGGCCGCGAGCGACAGCCCGCTGCTCGTCGGGCTGGCCACCGGGGACGACGCCGCCGTGGTCGCCCTGCCCGCCCCGGCCGGCGGCCCGGCCCGGGCGGTGGTGTCCACCGCGGACTTCTTCACACCCGTCGTGGACGACCCGTACGACTGGGGGCGCATCGCCGCGGCCAACGCCCTGTCGGACGTGTACGCGATGGGCGGCCGCCCGGTGCTCGCCGTCAACCTCCTGGCCTGGCCGCGCGATGTGCTGCCGTTCGACCTGGCCCGCGAGGTGCTGCGCGGCGGGCTCGACATCGCCGCCGAGGCGGGCTGCCACGTGGGCGGTGGCCACAGCGTGGACGATCCCGAGCCCAAGTACGGCATGGCCGTCACCGGCCTCGCCGATCCGGCGCGCCTGCTGCGCAACGACGCCGGCCGGCCGGGCATGCCGCTGTCACTGACCAAGCCCCTCGGGCTGGGGGTGCTGAACAACCGCCACAAGGCCACCGGCGAACGGTTCGAGCAGGCGGTGGCCACGATGGTGGCGCTCAACCGGGACGCGTCGGCCGCGGCCCTGGAGGCCGGTGCCACCTGCGCCACCGACATCACCGGCTTCGGCCTCCTCGGCCATCTGCACAAGCTGGCGCGGGCCTCGGCGGTGACCGCGGTGGTCGACACCGCCGCCGTGCCGTACCTGGACGGCGCGCGGGAGGCGGTCCGGGACGGGTACGTCAGCGGCGGCACCCGGCGGAACCTGGAGTGGGTGGCGCCGTTCACCGACTTCGGGGACACCGACCCCGGGACCAGGCTGCTCCTGGCCGACGCCCAGACCTCCGGTGGGCTGCTCGTGGCGGGGGAGGTGCCCGGAGCGCCGGTGGTGGGAGAACTGGTCCCGAAGGGGGAGCACTCCCTCGTCCTGAGGTGAGACCGCCCTCTGGTGAACCCCGGGGGTGGCTCACAGTTCCGTACCGGTGCGGTCGTCGATGCCCGCCCGCGTCCGGTAGGCCCGCACCAGCTCCACGGCGGCCGGGCCCCTGGGCCGGCGGCCCAGCCGGATGTCGACGGCGAACGCCTTGGTCTCCTGGATGTGGGTGTTGGGGTCGAGGGACATGTGCAGCAACTCGTTGGCCGCGTCCCCCGTGCTGTAGCCGTTCGGCCCCCAGTGGTACGGCAGGCCGACCTGGTGCAGGGTGCGCCCGTGCACGGTCAGGGGCGGTACCCGGTCGGTGACCAGGACCCGCGCCTCGATCACCCCGCGGGCGCTGACGATCGTCGCCCAGCCGGTGTGCTCGAGGCCGCGCTCGGCGGCGAGTTCGGGGGAGACCTCGCAGAAGAACTCGGGCTGGAGCTCCGCCAGGTAGGGCTGCCAGCGGGACATGCCGCCCGCGGTGTGGTGTTCGGTGAGCCGGTAGGTGGTGGCGACGAACGGGAACACCTCCGAGCCGGGTTCGCCGCCGCCGGGCTGGTAGCGGTTGTCCGGGCGTGACGGCATCAGGTGCCGTACCGGGTTGCGCCACTGGCCGTACAGCAGGTTGGGGAAGGGCGAGTCCTGCGGCTCGTAGTGGGTGGGCAAGGGGCCGTCGGTGAGGCCGGACGGCACGTACAGCCACGCCTTTCCGTCGGCCTGCATGATGAACGGGTCGGTGCCCGACAGCGCCGCCCCGGCCGTCGCGTCCGGCGGCGGCCGGTACGAAGGCGCCTTGCCGGGCGGGAAGTCGGGCACGTCATGGCCGGACCACCGGGCCCGCTCCTCGTCCCACCACACCAGGGCCTTGCGTTCGCTCCACGGCCTGCCGTCCGGGTCGGCCGAGGCCCGGTTGTACAGGATGCGGCGGTTGGCGGGCCAGGCCCAGCCCCACTCGGCCGCCACCCAGTTCTGCCGGGTGCCGGGCTCGCGGCGGGCGGCCTGGTTGACGCCGTCGGCGTAGACGCCGCAGTAGATCCAGCAGCCGCAGGACGTGGAGCCGTCCCCGGCCAGCTGCTCGTACGACGAGAGCGGGGCGCCCTCGGCGTCGTGGCCGTTGATCTCGGCGAGGACCGCCTCCGCCTCCGGTTCGGCGTGCTCGCCCCTGGTGGGGTAGTCCCAGGTCAGGTCGAGCACCGGCCGGTCCATCGGATCGGCCGACCCGGCCAGCTTCGCCCGGATCCTGCGGCCCAGGTGGTACATGAACCACAGGTCGCTGCGCGCCTCGCCGGGCGGTTCGACGGCCTGGTGGTGCCACTGCAGCAGCCGCTGGGTGTTGGTGAAGCTGCCGTCCTTCTCGGTGTGCGCGGCGGCCGGCAGGAAGAACACCTCGGTGGCGATGTCCTCGGTGCGCAGCTCGCCGGTCTCGATCTCCGGGCCGTCCTTCCACCAGGTGGCGGACTCGATGAGGGAGAAGTCGCGGACCACCAGCCAGTCCAGGTTGGCCATGCCCAGCCGCTGCATCTTGGTGTTGGCCGAGCCCACGGCGGGGTTCTCGCCCATCAGGAAGTAGCCCTTGCAGACCCCCTCCAGCTGGGCCATGACCGTCTCGTAGGTGGAGTGGGAGCCGGTCAGCCGGGGCAGGTAGTCGAAGCAGAAGTCGTTCTCCGGCCGCGCGGCCTCGCCCCAGTAGGCCTTGAGCAGGCTGACCAGATAGGACCGCATGTTCCCCCAGTAGCCCTTGCGGGCCGCCTCGACCTGGACGAAGGTGTCCAGGTCCTGCCTCTGGTGGGCGTGCGGCATCGGGATGTAGCCGGGCAGCAGGTTGAACAGGGTGGGGATGTCCGTCGAGCCCTGGATGGAGGCGTGTCCCCGCAGGGCGAGGATGCCGCCGCCGGGCCGGCCGATGTTGCCGAGCAGGCTCTGCAGGACGGAGGCCGCGCGGATGTACTGCACGCCCACCGTGTGCTGGGTCCACCCGACCGCGTAGGCGAAGGCGGTGGTGCGGTCGCGTCCGGAGTTCTCCGTGACGAGCTCGCACACCTGGTGGAAGAGGTCCCGCGGGACGCCGCAGATCCGCTCCACCACCTCGGGCGTGTAGCGGGCGTAGTGCCGCTTGAGGACCTGGAAGACGCAGCGCGGATGGCTGAGCGTCTCGTCCCGCTCGGGTTCGCCCTCGCCGACCTCGGCGCCACCGGCGCCGTGCGCCTCACCGCGCGCGGCCTCGGTCACCGTCCGTCCGCGGCCGGTGCGCTTGGCGTACTCCTGGTCGCGCTCACCGGAGGCCGACTGCACCTCCATGCCCTCGTAACTCCAGCTGCCGTTGTCGTAGGCGCGGGTTTCGGGGTCGAGGCCGGAGAAGACGCCGTCGAGGTCCTCGGTGTCGCGGAAGTCCTCGCGCAGCACGACGGGGCCGTTGGTGTACGCCACGACGTAGTCGCGGAAGTACGCGTCGTTCCGCAGGACGTGGTTGATGATCCCGCCGAGGAAGGCGATGTCCGAGCCCGCGCGCAGCGGCACGTGCAGATCGGCCAGCGCGCTGGTGCGGGTGAAGCGCGGGTCGACGTGGATCACCTTCGCGCCACGGGCCTTGGCCTCCATCACCCACTGGAACCCGACCGGATGGCACTCGGCCATGTTCGAGCCCTGGATGACGATGCAGTCGGAGTTCTGGAGGTCCTGCTGGAAGGTGGTCGCGCCGCCGCGGCCGAACGAGGTTCCCAGACCGGGAACGGTGGAGGAGTGTCAAACCCGCGCCTGGTTCTCGATCTGCACGGCTCCCAGGGCGGTGAACAGCTTCTTGATCAGGTAGTTCTCTTCGTTGTCGAGCGTGGCCCCGCCCAGGCTGGCGAAGCCGAGCGTGCGCCGGGTGCGGGTCTCGTCGACCTCCCACTGCCAGCCCGCCCGGCGCGCCTCGAGCACCCGGTCGGCGATCATGTCCATGGCCGTGTCGAGGTCCAGGCGCTCCCACGCGGTGCCGTGCGGGCGCCGGTAGAGCACGTGGTGCTCGCGGGCGCCGCCGGTGGTGAGCTGGAGGCTGGCCGAGCCCTTGGGGCACAGCCGGCCGCGGGAGACGGGGGAGTCGGGGTCGCCCTCGATCTGGGTGACGCGGTCGTCCTCGACGTACACGTTCTGGCCGCAGCCCACCGCGCAGTACGGGCAGACGGACTTCACCACCCGGTCCGCCGAGGCGGTCCGGGCGGTGGGCCGCGCACCGGCGCTCGTGGCGGCGGCCCCGCGGCCCAGCGGGTCCGTCCCCGTGAGCTGGCGGTAGACCGGCCAGGAGGCGATCCATGTGCGTACGCCCATGCCGTCTGCCCTTCCCTTCCGATCGTGCTCGGTGCCCTGCCGGGTACCCCGTTTCCCTCTCCTCAGTCGCGTCGCGGCAGGTGTGAGGCGCGGCTGCCCGGGCACTCCGACCGGCGGTGTGTCCGCTCGCGGACCGTTCGGTCTGCCCGTAATGTCCGCTTGGCCTCGGTCTGAAATGGTACGACGGGAGTGATCGGATGGCTATCGGGGACTACCCGATGGTGGCGCGGTGACCCGGTGAGGCGGTGGCTTCAGCCCATGGGGTGCCGGGCCGGCGGGCTGACGTCTTCGGTGGCGGCCCAGGAGGCGAGGAGGCGCAGTCCCTCTTCCGAGGGGGAGCCGGGTTCGGCGGTGTAGATGGTCATGTGGAGCCCGGGCTCGGCGGCCAGGTCCAGGGCCTCGTAGGCGAGGGTGAGGTCGCCGACCGCGGGGTGGCGGAACCGCTTGGTGCCGGTCCCGTGGCGTCGCACGTCGTGGGCGCCCCAGCGGGTGCGGAAGTCCTCGCTGCGGGTGGACAGCTCCCCGACGAGGTCCTGCAGATCCTTGTCGTGGGCGTCACGGCCGGCCTCGCGGCGCAGGATGGCCACCGCCATGTCCCCGAACAGCTCCCAGTCGGGGTAGAACCGGCGGGAGGCCGGGTCGAGGAAGTTGAAGCGGGCCAGGTTCCGCTGGTTGTCCGCGTTGGCGAAGAGATCGGTGTAGAAGGCGCGGGCGAGGGGGTTGGCGGCCAGGATGTCCATCCGGCCGTTGGTCACGACCGCGGGCCCCGCCGTGATCGCGTCCAGGGTCCATTGCAGGCTGCGGTGCAAGGTCGACTGCCGGGTGGTGCGGCGCCGGGGGCGGGTGAGGGCGTCGGAGCCGTCGGCGGCCTGGGCCAGGTGCAGGAGATGGGCGCGTTCGGCGTCGTCCAGCTGCAGCGCGCGGGCGACGGCTTCGAGGACGGCCGGGGAGACGCCGGCGAGGTTGCCGCGCTCCAGTTTCGCGTAGTACTCGACGCTCATGTCGGCCAGCGCGGCGACCTCGCTCCTGCGCAGCCCCGGCACGCGCCGCCGGGACCCGGCGGGCAGGCCGGCCCGCTCCGGGGTGATCTTCGCTCGCCGCGAGGTCAGGAACTCGCGGGCCTCCTCACGGTGGTCCATGCCTCCGACCGTACGACGCGCACGCCACCGGAGCGATGTACCAGCAGTACACCCCTCACTGGTGACTCGTTGCCCGCGCGAGATGGGGTTCTCCTGGGGGACGTGGCGCTCGACGCCGGCCCGTGGGAGCGGGCAGGCACGGCGCTCGGTCCCGGGCCGCGGCTTCGTCGCCGCGCCGGGACCGCCATCACACAGCGGCGTCCGGTGCACCCCGGTACCGGAGGCCTCAGCAGGCAAGGAGCCTCATTTCATGCGTGGAGCAGTGATTCACGCCCCCGGCGACATGCGTTTCGAGACCGTGGACGACGCGAAGATCCTCAAGCCGACCGACGCGGTCATCCGCACCGCCGTCACCTGCGTGTGCGGATCGGACCTGTGGCCGTATCGCGGCGCGGAGCCGACCGAGCAGGCGCATCCCATGGGGCACGAGTACGTCGGCTTCGTGGAAGAGGTAGGAGCCGAGGTCACCGCGGTCGAGCCGGGCCAGTTCGTCGTCGGTTCGTTCGCCACCTCGGACAACACCTGCGCGAACTGCCGCAACGGCTTCCCGTCGAGCTGTCTGAACCGTGAGTTCATGAGCACCTGCCAGGCCGAGTACGTACGCATCCCCAACGCCCAGGGCACCCTGGTCGCCACCGACGGGACGCCCGACGAGAAGTTCTGGCCCGGCCTGCTGGCCGTCTCCGACGTCATGGGCACCGGCTGGTGGGCCGCCGAGGCCGCCGAGGTCAGGCCCGGCTCCACCGCCGTCGTCGTCGGCGACGGCGCGGTCGGCCTGTGCGCGGTGATCGCGGCCAAGGAGATGGGCGCGGAGCGGATCATCGTCATGTCCCGCCACGAGCCCCGGCAGAAGCTCGCCCGCGAGTTCGGCGCCACCGACATCGTCACGGAGCGCGGCGAGGAGGGCGTGGCCCGGATCAAGGAGCTGACGAACGGGATCGGCGCGGACTCGGTCCTGGAGTGCGTGGGCACCGCCCAGGCCATGCGGCAGGCGCTGCACTCGGCCCGGCCCGGCGGCGGCGTCGGCTTCGTCGGCGTCCCGCACGAGGTGGCCGTCGACGGCCGGGAGCTGTTCTTCTCCCACGTCGGCCTGCGCGGCGGGCCCGCCCCCGTGCGCCGGTACCTGCCCGACCTGATCGAGCGCGTGCTGACCGGACGGATCGACCCGGGCAAGGTCTTCGACCTCACCCTGCCCCTGGACCAGGTCGCCGAGGGCTACCGGGCCATGGACGAACGCCGCGCCATCAAGACCCTCCTCAAGCCCTGACGCGAGCCCGACACCTACCGGAGAAGGAAACGACCGTGCAGATCACCCGAAGTTCGATCAACACCGTCAAGGGGCCCGCCGACTGGTTCACCGGCGAGGTCTACATCGACGCCGTCGCCGCGGCCCCTGCCCCGTCCCGGGTCAGCGCCGCCCTGGTGCACTTCATGCCCGGGGCCCGCACCCACTGGCACCGCCATCCGCTGGGCCAGACCGTCTTCGTCACCGAGGGGATCGGCCTGTGCCAGCGCCGCGGTGGACCCATCGAGGTCATCCGCCCCGGCGACCGCGTCCTGTTCGAGGCCGACGAGGAGCACTGGCACGGCGCCGCGCCGAACCGGCTGATGGTCCACCTGGCCATCAACGAAGCCGATGCCGACCACGACGTCGTGCACTGGCTGACCCCCGTCACGGACGACGAGTACGCCGCCGCTCCGCCCACGGACTGACACCGGCCCCGACCTCGCCCGAAGGCCCTCGCCACCCTCGCCGCCGCGCCCCCGCCGCCGCGCGGAACGCCGCCGCCTCCCGTAACTTCATGGGAGTGGTGTCGGAGCAGAGCCTGTACACACCCCCACAGGAAGGAGAGCGCCCATGGCCACCTGGAGTCCTGAGGCGCTGGAGCGGATCGCCGACGCCGACGAGCTGCGCATCGCGCCCCGCCGCGGCGACGGAACGCTGCGCGAGCCGACCACCATCTGGGTCGTACGCGACGGCGACGACCTGTACATCCGCTCCTGGCGCGGCACGGCCGGCACCTGGTGGAACACCGCCCGCACCCACCGGGCCGGGCACATCAGCGCCGGCGGGGTAGAAGCCGATGTCACCTTCACCCCCGTGGACGACGCGGCGGTCAACGACCGCGTGGACGGCGCCTACCGGGTCAAGTACGGCCGCTACAGCGGTTACGTCGAGCCCATGGTCGCCGAGCAGGCCCGCGCCACCACGCTCCGCCTGACCGCCCGGTCCTGAACCCGTGCCCGGCCCGCCCGGGGCCGAGCCGCTACGCCCCTCAGCCGCCCGGTGTCTGACCGACCTCGTCCACGACTCCGACGCCGAGCAGGGCCACCTCGTCCGAGCCCAGGTAGTGGAGGGACTTCTTGTCGAAGACCCATGTGTCGCGGTCGTCCCGGTCCTCGAAGCTCAGGCCGATGCCGGGGCGGCCCGCGAAGTCCTTGGCGTTCTCGACCACCGAGACGCCCGGGATCTTCGCCGCGGCTCGGTAGAGCGCGGCGTTCACCTCGGGCAGGAGCGTCGCGTCGGCGAGCATCTCACCGATCCGCTCCAGCGCCTGACCCCGGTTGACCGAGCCCTCGTCCCCCGTATCGGCGTAGACCTTCTTGAGCAGCGCTTCGGGGTCGGTGGGCAGTGCCTCCAGCTCGCGGTACGTGGTGACGTTCGGATCGGCGGAGAGCGTCATGTCCTCCGGGGTGCCCTTGGGGGCGTCATGCCCCGGCAGGGGCGGACCCGACAGCCTGGTGATCCGGGCCAGCCCTGGGCGCTTGCCGTTGACGGCGGTCCAGTCCGAGCGGCGGAAGGTCTGGGTCCCGCCGTCCGCTCCGGCGCCCTCGATCTCCTGGGAGCCCTGGGTGCTGACGCAGACGTACTGGTCGTCGCGGACGGGCACGGGCTTCTTCTCGGCGGCGACCGTGGCAATGCGGTTCAGAAGGTCGACCGCCTCTCGATCGGGAGCGGGAGGCTCGGATCCGGCGGTGCCGATGACGATCGCGGCGGTGACCGCTGTGGCCGTGGCGAGGGGCACGGCGATCAGGGCGAACCGGCGACGGGGGGCGGGCCCGCGCGCCCCGGGCGCCGTGGCCGCCTCGCGGGTCCGCCGTGCGTCCCGTGCTTCCAGCGCGTCCCGTGCTTCCAGTGCGTCCCGTACTTCCCGTGCTTCCTGGGTGAACTCTCGCATCAGATGCTCCTGCAGCAGGTCATGGCGGTCGTTCCGCAGGATCGGTTCACCCGGGCTCGGCAGCAGCCTGGCCAGTGCTTCGCGCTCTTCGGGGTTCATCGGTGCTTCTCCTGTGTCGACCGGGCCGCTTGGGGGCGGCCACCCGGTACCTGTCCGGTGCGAGGGACGAGTCTCGGCTTTTCCGGATTGAGTGGGATCCCCGCCGGTCCGGGGGCACCTGGGCCGCCCCGGCCGCCGGGTGGCCGCCCGCCGGTCGCGCGCCGGGCCAACTCCGCCTCCGCCAAGCGCCGCAGGCGCTGCCTGGCCCGGGCGAGCCGCGACCGTACAGTGCTGGCCGGTACGCCCAGGGCCTCGCCCGCCGCCGCGTAACTCAGCCCCGACCAGACGCACAGCGCGAACACCTCCCGCTCGGACCTGCGGAGCCGGCCGAGCGCGGTGCGGGCGGCGGCGAGCCGGTCGGCGGTCTCCATGCGGCCGACGAGTTCATCCGCGAAGTCGGGCACGGTCTCGTGGACGGCCGGGCGGTCCGGGAGCCGGGCGAGTGCGGCGCTGTGGCGGCGAGCGGCCCGGCGGGTGTTGCGCAGGACGTTGCCGGCGATGCCGTAGAGCCAGGGCCGCAGCCCGTCGCCCTCGGCCTCTCCTTCGAGGGGTGCGGCATCGGGTCTCAGCTTCTCCCGCAGCCGCCATGCCTCCAGGAAGGTCAGGGACACCACGTCCTCCGCTGCGCCCCGGTCTCCGGTCAGCCGGGCGGCGTGGCTGTACACGGCTCGGGCATGCGCGCCGAACAGCTCGGCGAACGCCGCCGGGTCACCGGCCCGTATCCGGTCACGTAGGGAAAGTTCCACGACACGGCCCTGTCCGCTCGGCGCCCCTCGTCCCAGTGACGGCGATCACACCACACGCCTTGGGCTTCTGGGGCGGGCCGGGGTTCACTCCTGGGCCTGCTGGGAGTGTGTGGGCAGGAGCCCGACGAGCAGCAAGGTCAGGACGTACAGGCTGGTTAGAACGGCCAGCCGAGCTCGCGCCCCTCGATCAGCGGGTGATCAGCAAGAGCAGCCGGCGGCGGCCGATCGGATCGCCGAGTCGGCCCGCCGGAGCGGCGCGGCTCCGACGTGTTCCCGGCCTTCATGACGAACCCCACGTGACGGGCCCCTGGGCCCGCGAGCGGGCCCAGGGGCGGCGGTCCACCGGGATGCGCCGCGCCTTCGGGCGCTCGACGTCGCCCGGCCCGGCCCGTTCACCAGCAGGATTGCAAGGTCAGTAAGTCCGATAGCCTGAGAAAATGTTGACCGAAGTCACCGCGATCCGCTATGTCACGCCCTTGCGTGAGGGCGGATCGCTGCCGGGCATCGTCGAGGCCGACGATCTGGGCACCTACGTCATGAAGTTCACCGGCGCCGGGCAGGGCCGCAAGACCCTCGTCGCCGAGGTCGTCTGCGGTCAGCTGGGCCGCCGGCTGGGGCTGCGGGTGCCGGATCTGGTGCGGATCCAGCTGGACCCGGTGATCGGTCTGAGCGAACCGGACCAGGAGGTGCAGGAGCTGCTCAAGGCCAGTGGCGGGCTCAACCTCGGCATGGACTACCTCCCCGGGTCGCTCGGCTTCGACCCGCTCGCCTTCGAGGTGGGCGCGGAGGAGGCCGGGCGGGTCGTGTGGTTCGACGCGCTCATCGGCAATGTGGACCGCTCCTGGCGCAACCCCAACATGCTGGTCTGGCACGGACAGTTGTGGCTCATCGACCACGGCGCCACGATGATCTGGCACCACGGCTGGCGCGGGCTGGACAAGGCCGCCACCAAGGCGTACGACGCCTCCGACCACGTCCTCGCGCCGTTCGCGCCGGACATCGCCGCGGCCGGCCGGGCCCTGGCGCCGCGGATCACCGAGGAGCTGCTCACCGAGGTGGTGGCGGACGTCCCCGACGAATGGCTGACCGACGAGCCGGGCTTCGACGGCCCGGACGCGGTGCGCCGCGCCTATGTCGAGGTGCTGCTGGAGCGGGCGGCCACGGTGGAGCAGAGGATCACGCTCGGGGAGCGCACCGGTGAGGGGCCGTCCAAGGCCCCGTCCAAGGCCCCGTCCAAGGCCCCGGAGTGGCTGCGGGTGTGGGTCGACGGAAAGGCGTCGCAGTGAGCGGGTTCCACAACGGCCGGGATGTCTTCGAATACGCCGTGCTGCGGGTCGTCCCCCGGGTCGAGCGGGGCGAGCAGATCAACGCGGGCGTGGTCGTCTACTGCCGCGCCACGTCCTTCGTGGCGGCCCGGGTCCATCTGGACGAGGACCGGCTGCGCGCCCTGGACCCTGAAGCGGACGTGCCCGCGGTACGGGCCGCGCTGCGCGCGGTGGAGTGCGTCTGCGGCGGGGGGGAGCGGGCCGGTCAGGCGGCCGGGGAGGACGCGGGGAGGCGCTTCCGCTGGCTCGTGGCGCCGCGCTCCACGGTCGTCCAGCCGGGGCCGGTGCACACGGGGCTGACGGCGGACGCGGAGGCGGAGGTCGAGCGGTTGCTCGACCTGCTGGTGCGATGACGCATCCGGCTCACAGCACGCGGAGGTGAGCGAGTACATAAGGGCGGTCGTTGACAGGCGGTGGCGGGCCTCATAGCGTCTCGTGCGCAGGAGAGACTAAGCGGTTGCTCACTCCCGGGGCCGGGACCGTGAGCCGCCATCGATGCGAGGGAGAACCCGCATGTCCACCACCGAGCAGCGCGTTGCCATCGTGACCGGCGCGGCCCGCGGCATCGGCGCGGCGACCGCCGTGCGCCTGGCCGAGGAGGGCCGCGTCGTCGCCGTGCTCGACCTCGACGAGGGGGCCTGTGCGGCCACCGTGGAGAAGATCACCGAGGCGGGCGGCAAGGCCATCGCCGTGGGCTGCGATGTGTCGGACGCCGAACAGGTCGAGGCCGCCGTCGCGCGCGTCGCCGAGGAGCTCGGCGCGCCGACGATCCTGGTCAACAACGCGGGTGTGCTCCGCGACAACCTGCTGTTCAAGATGAGCGAGTCCGACTGGGACACCGTGCTGAACGTGCATCTGCGCGGCGCGTTCCTGATGTCGCGCGCCTGCCAGAAGCACATGGTGGACGCGGGCTTCGGCCGGATCGTCAACCTCTCCAGCAGCTCGGCGCTGGGCAACCGCGGCCAGGTCAACTACTCCGCGGCCAAGGCCGGCATGCAGGGCTTCACCAAGACCCTCGCCATCGAGCTCGGCAAGTTCGGGGTCACCGCCAACGCCGTGGCGCCCGGCTTCATCGCCACCGACATGACCGCCGCGACCGCCGAGCGCGTCGGCATGGGCTTCGAGGACTTCCAGAAGGCGGCCGCGAGCCAGATCCCGGTCCAGCGCGTCGGGGAGCCCGCCGACATCGCCAACGCGATCGCCTTCTTCACCGGCGAGGCGGCCGGTTTCGTCTCCGGCCAGGTCCTGTACGTGGCCGGCGGCCCGCTCAACTGATCAGGAGTCACGCACCACATGACCGCGCAGATACAGGACAGCGGCAAGGCCGCGCTCATCACCGGGGCGAGCCGGGGGATCGGCTACGCCATCGCCGAGGCGATGGTGGCCCGTGGCGACAAGGTGTGCATCACCGGGCGCAACGAGGACGCGCTCAAGGAGGCCGTGGAGCGGCTCGGGGCCGACCGCGCGGTCTACGTCGCCGGGAAGGCCCATGACCAGGCGCACCAGGCGGCCGCCGTCGAGCGGGCGATGGAGGCGTTCGGACGCGTCGACCACCTGGTGAACAACGCCGGCACCAACCCGGTCTACTCGCCCATCGCCGATCTCGACCTCGATGTGATCCGCAAGGTCTTCGAGACCAATGTCGTCTCGGCGCTGGGCTTCGCCCAGCGGACCTGGAAGGCCTGGCAGCGGGAGAACGGCGGCACGATCGTCAACATCGCCTCGCTCGCCGGAATGTCGTCCTCGCCGTTCATCGCGGCGTACGGCGTCAGCAAGGCCGCCATGATCAACCTCACGGTGCAGCTCGCCCAGGAGTTCGCCCCGCGGGTGCGGGTCAACGCCATATCGCCGGCGGTGGTGAAGACCAAGTTCGCCACCGCCCTGTACGAGGGACGGGAGGAGGAGGCCGCCGCGGCCTATCCGCTGAAGCGGCTCGGCGTGCCGGAGGACATCGGGGGCGCGGCCGCGTTCCTCACCTCCGACCAGTCGGCGTGGGTCACCGGCCAGACGCTGGTGGTGGACGGCGGCATCCTCCTGGGCGCCGGGCTCGGCTAGACCGGCGC
This sequence comes from Streptomyces sp. 5-10, assembly GCF_014712245.1. Taxonomy (NCBI): domain Bacteria; kingdom Bacillati; phylum Actinomycetota; class Actinomycetes; order Kitasatosporales; family Streptomycetaceae; genus Streptomyces; species Streptomyces sp. 5-10. The sequence goes on along the minus strand of NZ_JACVYG010000051.1, from coordinate 30 downwards.
CCGGTCCGGCCCCGCGCCGCCCCGGTCCGG
>NZ_JACVYG010000050.1:0-77003 GCF_014712245.1 Streptomyces sp. 5-10 | reverse complement strand
CAGGCGCTGCTCGCCACCTACGGCCAGGAGCACACCGACGACCAGCCGCTCTGGCTCGGCTCGGTGAAGTCCAACTTCGGCCACACCCAGGCCGCCGCCGGTGTCGCCGGGATCATCAAGATGGTCAAGGCCATCGAGCACGGCGTGCTGCCCAGGACCCTGCACGTGGACGAGCCGTCCCCGCACGTGGACTGGACGGCGGGCGCGGTGTCGCTGCTCACCGAGCAGACGGCATGGCCGGAGACCGGCCGTCCGCGCCGGGCCGCGGTGTCCTCGTTCGGCATCAGCGGCACCAACGCGCACACCATCATCGAGCAGGCCCCGGCCGAGCGGCCCACGGCCGCCGACGCCACCGCACCCGAGCCGGGTCCGCTGCCGTGGATCCTCTCCGGCAAGAGCGAGGCGGCGCTGAGCGCCCAGGCCGAGCGGCTGCTGGCCCACCTCGACGCCCACCCGGGCGGCCCGCGCCCGGCCGACGTCGGCTACTCCCTGGCCACCACCCGCGCCGTCCACGACCAGCGCGCGGTGCTCGTCGGCACGGACCGCGAGGACTTCACCCGCGCCCTGACGGCACTCGCCCGGGGCGAGGCGGCGGCCCAGCTGGTCCAGGGCACCGGGACGGCCGGCAAGACGGCGTTCGTGTTCCCGGGGCAGGGGTCGCAGTGGGCCGGTATGGCGGTGGGGCTGATGGACGCCTCGCCCGTCTTCGCGGCCCGTATCCACGAATGCGCCGCCGCGCTCGCGGAGTTCACCGACTGGTCGCTGGTGGAGGTGTTGCGGGGCGCGGAGGGCGCGCCGTCGCTGGAGCGGGTGGACGTCGTCCAGCCGGTGCTGTTCGCGGTGATGGTGTCGCTGGCCGAGCTGTGGCGCTCGCTGGGCGTCGTCCCGTCCGCCGTGGTCGGCCACTCCCAGGGCGAGATCGCCGCCGCGTGCGTGGCCGGAATCCTGTCGCTCCAGGACGCGGCCCGTGTGGTGGCGCTGCGCAGCCAGGCGATCGGCCGGGTGCTGGCGGGCAAGGGCGGCATGGTGTCGGTGGCGCTTCCGGTGGCGGAGGTACGGGAGCGCATTGCCCCCTGGGGCGAGGAGCGGATCTCGGTGGCGGCCGTCAACGGCCCCTCCTCAGCGGTGGTCTCGGGCGAGCCCGAGGCACTGGACGAACTCCTGGCGTCCTGCGAGGCCGATGAGGTGCGGGCGCGCCGGGTTCCGGTGGACTACGCCTCGCACTCCGCCCAGGTGGAACTCCTCCGCGAGGAACTGCTGGAGCTGCTGGCGCCCGTACAGCCGAAGAACGCCCAGGTGCCGTTTCTGTCCACCGTGACGGGGGAGTGGGTCGAGGGCCCCGAGCTGGGCGCCGAGTACTGGTTCACCAACCTCCGTCGCACCGTCGAGCTGGAGGGCGCGATTGGCCGCCTGCTGGACGAGGGCTTCGGGGCGTTCATCGAGTCCAGCGCCCACCCCGTCCTGACGATGGGTGTGCAGGAGACGGCCGAGGACGCGGGCCGGGAGGCCGCCGCGATCGGGTCGCTGCGCCGTGACGAGGGTGGCCTTGACCGCTTCTACACCTCGCTGGGCGAGGCGTGGACGCGGGGCGTGGCCGTGGACTGGGCGGCGGTGTACGAGGGGACGGGCGCGGCCCGCGTCGAGCTGCCCACGTACGCCTTCCAGCACGAGCGCTACTGGATCGATGTGCCGCTCTCGGTGGGCGATGTCGCCTCCGCAGGTCTCGGCGCCGCCGGGCACCCGCTGCTGGGCGCCGCCGTCGAACTGCCCGACTCCGACGGCTTCCTGCTCACCGGGCGGCTCTCCCTCCAGACCCACCCCTGGCTCGCCGACCACGCCGTGTCCGGCACCGTGCTGCTGCCGGGAACGGCCTTCGTGGAACTGGCGATCCGCGCCGGTGACCAGGTCGGCTGCGATCTGCTGGAGGAGCTGACCCTGGAGGAGCCGCTGATCCTGCCCGCCCGGGGCGGGATCCAGCTGCGGCTGACCGTGGGCGCGCCCGACGCGAGCGGCCGCCGGGAGCTGGAGGTCTACTCCCGCCCGGAGCCGGACGCGGACCGGGGCGACGCCTCGGACGAGCCCTGGAGCCGCCACGCCAGTGGCGTACTGGCCTCCGGCGACGCCGCCGACAGCGGGGCGGACCTGTCCGTATGGCCGCCCGCGGGGGCCGTCGCCCTCGACGTGGACGACCTCTACGAGCGGTTCGCGGCGGGCGGCTTCGGCTACGGCCCGGCGTTCCAGGGGCTCGCCGCCGCCTGGCGGCGCGGCGAGGAGGTCTTCGCCGAACTGCGCCTGGACCAGCGGCAGCACCGCGACGCCGCGCTGTTCGGGCTGCACCCGGCGCTGCTGGACGCCGCGCTGCACGGGGTCGCGCTCGGTGACTTCCTGGGCGCCGGTGCCGAGGGCATCCGGCTGCCGTTCTCCTGGAGCGGGGTCACCCTCCACGCGGCGGGCGCCACGGCGCTGCGCGTACGGATCGCCCCGGCCGGACCTGAGGCGGTGGCGCTGACCGTCGCGGACGCGCACGGCGGCGCGGTCGCGTCGGTGGACTCCCTGGTGCTGCGGCGCATCGCCCCGGAGCAGCTGCGCGCGGCCCAGGTGACCTACCACGACTCGCTGTTCCGGCTGGAGTGGGCGCCGGTGCCATCGCCCTCGGCGGCCCCCGCGGCCGTCCGCTGGGCCCTGGTCGGCGAGCAGGCCGCCGCGAGCGGCCGGGACCCCTTCGGGCTCGTGGACGCGCTGGAGTCCATCGGCGCCGAGTGCGCCGTCTACTCCGATCTGACCGAGCTCGCGGCCGTGGTGGCCTCGGGCAGCCCCCGGCCGGATGTCGTCCTGCTCCCGCTCTCCGGCCCCGCCGGTGGCGGTGGCGGCCATCTGGCGGAGGGCGCGCGGCTGGCCACTCACGCGGCGCTGGACACCGCGCGGTCGTGGCTCGCGGAGGATCGCCTCGCCGGGGCGCGGCTGGCGTTCGTCACCCGCAGGGCGGTCGCCACGTCCCCGGACGCCGAGGTGTTCGACCTGCCGCACGCGCCCGTATGGGGGCTGATCCGCACCGCGCAGACCGAGAACCCGGACCGCTTCCTGCTGCTCGACCTGGACGGCGAGGGTGCCTCGGCGGACGCGCTCATGGCGGCCGCGGCCGGCGGTGAGCCGCAGCTCGCCGTCCGCGCGGGCGTCCTCCACGCGCCCCGGCTGGCCCGGGTCGCCGTTCAGGAGGTCGCCGTTCAGGAGGAGGACCGGTCGCCGGAGGGGCTGCCGGAGTTCGACCCGGACGGCACGGTCCTGATCACCGGCGCCACCGGTGTCCTCGGCGGACAGCTCGCCCGCCATCTGGTGGCCGAGCGCGGTGTGCGGCATCTGCTGCTCAACAGCCGCCGCGGCCAGCGTGCCCAGGGGATGCCCGAGCTGGTGGACGAACTGACCGCGCTGGGCGCCCGGGTGAGCGTCGCGGCCTGCGACGTGGCCGACCGCGAGGCGCTGTCGATGCTGCTGGCCGAGGTGGACCCGGCCCATCCGCTCGCCGCCGTCGTCCACACCGCCGGGGTGCTGGACGACGGGCTGCTGCCCGCGCTCACCCCGGAGCGGATCGACACGGTCTTCCGGCCGAAGGTGGACGCGGCGCTCAATCTGCACGAGCTGACCCTGGACCTGGGCCTGAAGGCGTTCGTGGTGTTCTCGTCCGCCGCCGGTACCTTCGGCGCGCCGGGCCAGGCCAACTACGCGGCCGCCAACACCTTCCTGGACGCCTTCGCCGCACACCGCCGCTCCGCCGGGCTGCCCGCGCTCTCGCTGGCCTGGGGTCTGTGGGAGCAGCGCAGCGCGATGACCGGCGGCATGGCGGACGCGGACGTGGCCCGTATGGAGCGCTCCGGGATGGCGCCGCTGTCCTCGCGGGACGGTCTGGAGCTGTTCGACACGGCGTGCTCGGTGGGCGGTGAGGCGGTGCTCGTACCGCTGCACCTGGACATCGCGCCGCTGCGCGAGCAGGCCGCCGAGGGCGCGCTGCCCGCCGTCTTCCGCGGGCTGGTCCGGGCCCCGGCCCGGCGCCGTACGGTCTCCGCCGGGGCGGCCGACACCGGCGGCCCCTCGCTGGCGCGGCGGCTGGCCGGGCTGGCCGAGGCGGAGCGCGAGAAGGCCGTGCTGGACCTGGTCCGCGGCCAGGCCGCGGCGGTCCTCGGCTTCGCGGACGCGGAGGCGGTGGGGGCCACCCGCGGCTTCCTGGAGCAGGGCTTCGACTCGCTGACCGCCGTCGAGCTGCGCAACCGGCTGGGCGCCGCGAGCGGGCTGCGGCTGCCCCCGACGCTGCTGTTCGACCACCCGACGCCCGAGCTGGTCGCCCGGCAGCTGCTCGCGCGACTGGCCGGTGCGGTGGCCGCCGAGGGCGGCGCGGTGCCGGACGCGGCGCGCGACGAGGCGGCGGGCGCGGAGCCGTCGGCCGTGTTCGGCGCGATGATGCGGGAGGCCGGACAGTCCGGCCGGCAGGAGGAGTTCACCAGGCTGCTGATGGATCTCTCGCGCTTCCGGCCCTCGTTCGGACGCGCCGCCGAGCTGGACAGGCCACTCGCACCGGTGCGGCTGTCGCGCGGGGAGAACGGACCGGCGCTGGTGTGCTTCTCGTCGATCCTGTCGATCGGCGGCCCGCACCAGTACGCCCGGTTCGCCGCCGGATTCCGCGGCCACCGGGACGTCCTCGCGCTGGGCAACCCCGGTTTCGTCGCCGGGGAGCGGCTTCCGGCCACCCCGGAGGCGGTGGTCGAGGCACAGGCCGAGGCGGTGCTGCGGGAGACCGACGGGGCGCCGTTCGTGCTGCTGGGCCACTCCTCGGGCGGGCTGCTCGCCCATGAGGTGGCCGCGCGGCTGGAGAGCACCGGGGTCTTCCCGGACGCGGTCGTCCTGCTCGACATCTACTCCCACGACCGGGACGCGGCCGTCGCCCTCCAGCCCGATCTGAGCGCCGGGATGGACGAGCGGAGCGCGGGCCAGGTGCCGGTGGACGACACCCGGCTGCTGGCCATGGGCGCGTACTTCCGGCTGTTCGGGGAGTGGCGGCCCAAGGAGGTCAAGACGCCGACCCTGCTGGTCCGGGCCGGCGACCGGCTCTTCGACTGGTCCCGCGACGGCGACTGGCGGTCGTACTGGCAGCTCCCGCACACCGCGCTCGATGTGCCGGGCAACCACTTCACGATGATGGAGGAACACGCCGCGACGACGGCCCGGGCCGTGGCGGACTGGCTGTCCTGACGGACGGACGGCCTGTTGCCACCCTACAGGGGTGCCAACAGGCCGTCGTCGTGTTCAGAGGAGCCTGAATCGGCCGGGGTTGTTGTGGTCGCGATGGCGGGGGCACTGGCATGGCGGCCACGCTTGTCCCAATGAGTAGGCGTCGCCCTTCTGCCCGTCGAGGACGGTCACCATCGCACGCCGGGTGGTGACGATGCCGTTGTGCGCCACGGTGTAGACGCGCATCGTCATCTTCGGCCGTTCGTCCCGGTCAGGCCGGTTGTCGGCCATCAGCGGTCCTCCCCTCCCGGCACGGGGGCGAGGAGCTGGAGCAGGCTGCGCAGGCTCCGTTTCACCGCGCCGAGGTGGTAGGCCAGTTCTTCGGGCGTGGCATCGGCCAGGTCGAGGGTTTCGGCTCCCGTGAGGGTCTGTCCGGCGACGATCACGACGGCCTGTTCCAGGCCGTCGCGGGTGGGCTTTCCGGCCACGACGCACGCGGGGCACAGGCCCGAACGCGGCTCGGTGGGGAGGTGAGGCCCGAAGTCGCCGGGCTTGGCGCACAGAGCGCACCCGGGGGAGAGGACGGGAGTGGCCCGCCCGCCAGCGGTCACCGGATCACCACCATCCCGTGCGGCGCACACAGCAACTCCACCCGTGGACGGCTCTTGCCCCGCTGTTCGTGCGCGATGGCGTAGGGCCGGACCATGCCCGCCTCGTGGCCGTCCGGCGGACCGGAGATCACCCGGAACTGGAGGGCGGAGGTGTCCCCGTGCGCCGCCGACGCGGCCCCAGCGGGCACGCCGGACACCAGCACCGGGCGTGGCGTCGGCGCGTCCCGGCGCCGCACGGCAGGGCGGCCGTCGGCAGCATCGGCGTCACGGTGACGACCGGACGACGGCAACAGCAGCCGCAGCAGCGCTTCGAAGATCCACGCGATAGCGTGGGCCATACTCATCAACCTCCAAGCGGTTGAGGGTCATGCCCCCGGGCCGGTCGGACGGTCGCGGGGGTCTTGCCTGTGGCCTGTTTCTGTGGGGCCAGGCCCGGCCGGTGCCTGACGAAGCCAGCCGGGGTCGAGCCATGGCCACCGTCCACTCCCCTCCGTAGTGGTGTGACTACCAAGGGGGTTCAGCGTGACCCTCAGCGGGGAATCATTCAACTGGTCAGGCGGGGACAGAAGGATGGTGAAGGCCAGGTGAACCGCAAGGAGTTGCACCCGGACAGCAGTCCGCTGGCTGCCTTCGGGGCACGCCTGCGCAGCTTGCGTGAAGGCCGTGGCTGGACACAGGAAGACCTGGCGGAGCGGACGGAATATTCCAGCGTGCATATTTCGGCCATCGAAACTGCTCGGAAGCCTCCAACTCTTCGGTTCGTACGCAGTACAGACCGCGCCTTCGGGACCGAGGGGACGGCGGATTCGTTCGAGAGCCAGTGGCGCGAGATCCGTCACGGCAGCCTGTTGGAGGGCTTCCCCGAGTACGTGGGGCACGAGGGCCGGGCAGCGGAGATCCGGCTGTACGAAGTGGGCGTCATCCCCGGTCTGCTCCAGACACCGGAGTACGCGACAGCCCTGGCGGAGAGCGCCGTCAAGCGAGGGGCGATCACCGCCGAGCAGGCGCAGGAGCGGGTGGCGCTCGTCGCGGAGCGGCAGGCCGCGCTCGTCCGGACGCGCCCGCCGCTGGTCTTCGTGGTGCTGGACGAAAGCTGTCTCCGTCGGCCCATCGGCGAGCCCGCCGTCATGGACGCCCAGTTCGCCCGGCTGGCCGAGTTCGCCGAGCTGCCGAACACCGTGCTCCAGGTCGCCCCGTTCGACATGGGGACGCGTCGGCCGTTCAATCTGCCGCTGTACATCCTGACGATGCCGGACCGTTCGCTCATGTCCTACGCGGAGTCCGCCCAGCGGGGCCACTTCGAACGGGACAGCAGCTCAGTGGTGCCCATCCTGACGGCCTACCATCAGCTACAGGCCGAAGCGCCTTCTCAGGCTCAGTCTGTAGCCATGATCAGTCAGTTGCGGAAGGGCACCCCATGACGACCGAATCCCCCCGTTGGTTCACGTCCTCGTACAGCGATAACGGCGGCGCCTGCATAGAGGTCGCGGCCAACCTCGTCGCCTCGCGCGGCGTGGTCCCCGTCCGGGACAGCAAGGACCCGCACGGCCCGGCGCTCATGTTCGAGCCGACCGCCTGGTCGTCGTTCGTCTCCGCCGTCAGGCGCGGGGAGCTCCCCACCACCTGACTCAGTCGGCAACCAGCCACCGAAGCGATCGGCCCCCGGACCGGGGGCCGTCGTCGTATCGGCACGCTGCCGCGCCGCCCGCATCCGACGACGCTCTGACCCGCGTCTACTCGGTGCCGGTTCGGCCGAAGGACGCTTGCGGGGGCTCGCCGGCCGTTGTGGACTTCCCGCATGACGGATTCCCGTGTGCTCTACCTGATCGCCTGCGCTGCTCCGCCTGCTCAACGCATCAGAACCGGTATCGAGAAGGCGCAGGCAGCGGGGTGGGATGTGTGCCTGGTACTCACCCCATCGGCCGCTCGGTGGCTTGATGAGGAACTGCCGGAATTGGCCGAACTGACCGGGCACCCGGTGCGCAAGGCGTACAAACTGCCGCAGCAGGCGGACGTATTCCCGCCACCTGACGCTCTTCTCGTGGCCCCGGCCACCTTCAACACGATCAACAAATGGGCGCAGGGCATTGCTGACACGCTCGCGCTCGGACTCGTCACGGAAGCCATCGGGCTGCAACTTCCAGTGGTCGCCCTGCCGTATCTCAACCAGGCACAGGCAGGACATCCGGCCCTGGGGCGCAGCGTTGACTTCCTACGGGCCAATGGCGTCACCGTTCTTCTTGGGGGAGACGGATTCACTCCGCACATCCCCAAGCAGGGCAACGTAGATGCCTACCCGTGGGATGTGGCCTTGGCCGCCCTTAGCCCTCGGCACGGACCCGGTCGAGGTACTCATGACGATCGGAGAGGCTGACGTGCACCGACGCCGGTTCCTGACTGCCTCCGCCTACTCCATGGCCGCCACCGTGCTGCCGCTGGGCTACGTCAAGGAGATGGCCGAACGTACCGCCGCCGCCCGCGGCGGAGCCGTCATCGGCGCCGCGGAGGTCAGCGCGGTGCGTGACATGGTGGGGCTGTTCGCCGAGATGGACAAACGCCGCGGCGGCCAGCACGGACGGGCCGCGTTCGTGCAGTACCTCATCACCGACATCGCGCCACTGTGCCAGGCCCGCTTCCACAACGACGACCTGCGCCGCCAGATGCTCTCCGTCGCCTCCTCCGCCGCCCACCTGGCGGGCTGGAAGGCATACGACTCCGGAGAGCAGGGCCTGGCGCAGCGGTACTACATGCAGTCCTTCGCCCTGGCGTTGGAGTCCGGCGAACCCGGCCAGGACGGGTTCGTGATGCGCACCATGTCTCAGCAGGGCATGAAACTGCACCGCCCCGAACACTGCCTCGATCTAGCCGCGAGCGGCCTCGCCCGTGCCCACGACCAGGTCCCGGCCCCCGCCCGGGCGCTGTTCCACGTCACCCACGCCCACGCCTTGGCCAAGACCGGTCAACGCCGCCAGGCCGTCGCCGAGATCGAAGCCGCCCGCACCGCCCTGGACACAGGCCGCGGCGACCAGGTCCCGTTCTGGGCCCTGGCCTGGGGCCCGCCGGAGGCGACCGTCGTCTCCCACACCGCCAAGGTCCTCGAAGACCTCGGCGATCACCGGCGTGCCAGCCAGTACTACGCCCACGCCGCCGCCTCCCGCCCAGCCGGTACCTACGCCCGCATCGTCGCCCTGGATCTGGTCGCCGCCGCCGAGTCCCAGCTCAAGCAGGGCAGCGTCGAAGAGGCATGCACCACCTGGAGCCGGGCGATGGACCGCATGGACGGCGTGGCCTCCGCCCGCACCCGTAAGGCGGTACGGAACATACGCCGCAACCTCGCCCCCTACCGTAGTCGCGGGCTGCGATGCGCCGCCGACCTGGATGAACGCGCCACCAGCTTCCTCACCCGCGTCTGACCGACAGCGGGCCGTCGGCACCCGTTCATCTTCTGTGATGGGGGCTCGCTGCCCAGTCTCCGGGCTGAGCGGATCAAAGAGTCTCAGAGCCGCATCAAGCGGTCGGGGTTGTTGTGGTCGCGATGGCGGGGACACTGGCACGGTGGCCACGCCTGCCCCAATGAGTATGTGTCGCTCTGCTTCCCGTCGAGGACGGTCACCATCGCGCGTCGGGTGGTGACGATCCCGTTGTGCGCCATGGTGTAGACGCGCATCGTCATCTTCGGCCGTTCGTCCCGGTCGGGCTGGTTGTCGGCCATCAGCGGTCCTCCCCTCCCGCTACGGGGGCAAGGAGTTGGAGCAGGCTGCGCAGGCTCCGCTTCACCGCGCCGAGATGGTAGGTCAGTTCTTCGGGTGTGGAGTTGGCCAGGTCGAGTGTTTCGGCTCCCGTGAGGGTGGCCCGAAGTCGCCGGGGGCGGCAATCTGCCGCTCTACATCCTGACGATGCCGGACCGTTCGCTCATGTCCTACGCGGAGTCCGCCCAGCGGGGCCACTTCGAACGGGACAGCAGCTCAGTGGTGCCCGTACTGACGACCTACCATCAGCTACAGGCCGAAGCGCCTTCTCAGGCTCAGTCTGTAGCCATGATCAGCCAGTTGCGGAAGGGCGCCCCATGACGACCGAATCCCCCCGTTGGTTCACGTCCTCGTACAGTGACAACGGCGGCGCCTGTATAGAGGTCGCCGCCAACCTCGTCGCCTCGCGCGGCGTGGTCCCCGTCCGTGACAGCAAGGATCCGCACGGCCCGGCGCTCATGTTCGAGCCGACGGCCTGGTCGTCGTTCGTCTCCGCCGTCAGGCGCGGGGAGTTCCCCACCACCTGACCCCTCCGGCAACCAGCCACCGAAGCGAACGGCCCCCGGACCGGGGGCCGTCGTCGCGTATCAGGACAGTTCGTCGGTCAGATCGCTGAAGTCGGCGGTGTTCCAGCGTTCCGGGCGCATGGTGACGACGACGTTGGCGCTCTGGTGCGGGGTGGCCTTGACGTACGCGATCGCGGCTTCCTCCGGCAGGTAGTGCCGCGCCCTCGCCAGCCGTTCCTCTTCGGTGACCGGGCGGATGCCGGTGACCGGGCCCTCGGCGGTCACGTACCGGGTGGTGGCCGGGTCCTGCACGCACAGCGCGAACCGGCCGGCGGCCTCGATCAGCTTCGCCTTGCGGGAATTCGGCGGGGTCTCCACGGTGACCTCGCCACCGGGGGTGTAGCGGTGCCAGATCGGGGTGGTGAGCGGCGCGCGGCCGGGTTCGGCGGCCACGCTCAGCACACCGATGATGGGTTCGGCGAGCAGGGCCTCGCGCTCGGCGGGCGGGATCTTGCTGACCATGACGGCTCCTTAAGTCCAAAGTCGAGCAGCGCTTCCGGCTGGTAGAGGTCAAGGTCGCTTGGCCGCATGGAGGACGTTATGTTGGACATGTCACTCCCTTGCGACGAGTCGTTGCACTCGAGTGCAGAAGGGCTGTAAGAGGGAGGCTTGCACTCGGGTGCAGATGGTGTCAAGCATCGGGAAGGGGCGGGGGCGACGGTGACCGCAACCGAACAGGGCGCAGCGGACCGACGCGCTCCGGCTACCAGCGACCTCCTCTACGAGGCCGCGGCGGCCTTGTTCGTGGAGCGTGGCTACGAGGACACCACGATGGCGGACATCGCCGAGCGGGCAGGCACCTCGCGCCGCACCGCGTTCAACCACTTCCCCAGCAAGGGCGACATCCCGATGCTGTGGACTCGGCGGATGGCGGACCGCGCCGTGGAGGTGATCACCGAGTCCACGGAGGAAGTGGTGCCGGAACGGATCCGCGCCTACTTCCGGCTGATCAGCCGGATGGTGGAGGCGGAGCCGGAGCTGAGTAGGCAGATGATGCTGGGCTGGACCGCGGCGATCGGCCCCATCCGTTACGAATCACAGCTTCTGGCCGACCTGACACCTCTGCTCAGAGACGGCCAGGAACGCGGACAGGTCGATCCGGGGGTAGACGTCGCCGAGGCCGCGCGCGCCCTCAGCGACGTCTACATAGGGGTGATCTTCCGCTGGGTCCGGGACCAGGGCACGTCCCGGACACTGCGGACCATGGCGGACAGCGCGATCGACCTCGTCCTGTCGGCCATCCGGCCGCACGCCTGACCACCACGTCCGTCATCCGGTGACGTCACCGGATGACGTCATCCGGTGACCGCCGGGTCACCGGATCCCGCGGGATTGCCGCTCGTGTTACGCCGTCATCAGCGCTTACGAGGGGGCCGCGAGCGCTTGCCCGGGCCCACCGTCACCACCTCGAAGTTGGACTTGGTGCGGTCCAGTCGGTGGAAGAGGTTGTCCGGTCCGGTGATGTACATCTTCGACACCCCGGCGCCCTTCAGCGTGTCCACCACCTTGGGCCAGTGGATCGGCAGGTCGAAGGTGTCCAGCAGCATCGTGCGCAGCTCGTCGGCCGTGGTCACGACGGTGCCGTCCTGGTCGGTGACCACGGGCAGCTTCGGGTCGAGGATGTCGTACTTGGGCAGGATCTCCTCGGCGGCCCGGCGCCGCAGCTCCGCGAACGCGGGCGCGTGCACCGCCGGGACCATGGTGTACATGGAGTAGCCGCCGGCCTGGCTGATCGCCTTCTTGAACCACTCCAGCTCCGGCTCGCGCAGCGACACCATGAAGAAGCCGTCGTCGAGATAGCCGGAGTAGTCGTACCACTCACCGCGCTCGCCGAGCTCGGCCAGGATCTCCGACAGCTTCTCCCGCGGAGTGCGGACGAAGGTGTGGGTGACCGCGTCCTGGTACTCCTCGGCGAAGTACGCGTGCTCACAGCGGGCCAGCTCCGCGGTGAGCCGCACCACCTCGGGGAACGGCAGCGAGCTGACGTAGGCCGCGGCCGCCTTCTGCCCGAAGCTGGGGCCCACGCACAGGTCGGGGACCAGACCGTGCTCCTGCTCCGCCCGGTCCGCCGAGGCCATCGAGTTCACCAGGAAGGCGATCTGGGTGGCCTCGGAGTAGTCGTCCTCGGAATCGCGGAGCCGGTCGAAGACCGAGTAGCCCAGCGCCTCGTCGGCCTCGGCGAGCCGCTTCCGGGCGAACGGGTCGAGCGTGAGGAACCTGCCCACCTCGGAGAAGCCGGAGGGTCCCATGCCCGGGAAAACGATGGCTGTCTTCGTCTGCTCGGATGCCGTCATGGTGTGGTGCCTTACTCTCAAGTCCTGCCGTGGCTCAGTCCTGCGCCCGGCGGTTGAAGCCCCGGATGCCGATCGTCCCGAAGACCAGGATGGCCGCGCCGATGGCCGAGAAGCAGATCCACAGCGGGATCGACTCCGGCGTCTTCGGTCCGGGGGTCAGCAGCAGTCCGCGCATCGCCTCGGTGACGTAGGTCAGCGGGTTGAAGGTGCACAGCACCTGGAACCAGCGGACGGTCTCCAGGCTCCGCCACGGGAACTGCGTGGCCCCGGTGAACATGATCGGGGTCAGCGTCATGGCGAAGACGATGGAGATGTGACGCGCGGGCGCCAGGGTGCCCAGGGTGAGGCCGACGCAGCCGCCGACGAGTCCGCCGAGGCTGAGGATGCCCAGCGTCACCGGCATCTTGTCCAGCGGCCAGGAGACGTCGTCCAGCAGCGCCAGGCCGATCGGGATCATGACCAGCGAGCCGATCAGACCGCGCATCGCGCCGAAGACCGCCTTCTCCACCGCCACCAGGCCGACCGGGATGGGCGAGAGCAATCGGTCCTCGATCTCCTTGGTCCAGGAGAAGTCGATGGCCAGTGGCAGCGCGGTGTTCTGCAGGGCGACCAGGAAGCTGTTGAGCGCCACCACACCGGGCAGCAGCACCTGCTGGAAGCCGGGCTGGGTGAAGCCGATCTCGCCGAGCACCTTGCCGAAGACGAACAGCATGAAGAACGGTTCCACGATGACCTGGCCCAGGAAGGGGCCCATCTCGCGGCCGGTGACGAAGATGTCGCGCCACAGGATGAAGAAGAACGTCCGCCACCGGTTGGCGCGGCGCCGGTGCCGCCCGCCACGGCGCTTGCCATCGGGCAGGTCGAGCTCGAGTTCGGGCTCCGGCTCGGGCTCCACGAGGGGCGAACGGGCGTCGGCCGCCGCGATGATCGCGTTCAGCGCGGCCTTGGCGTCCTGCGCGGCCTGGGAGGCCGACGGGGCCGGGATCGGCTTGATGACCAGCGTCAGGGTGTCCCCGATGTCCCCGCTGCCGTGCGGGGCACCCATGCCCCTGGCCTCGTGGTGCCGGTGCTCGTGCGGCCGGTGCTCGTGCGGCCGGCTCTCGTGCGGCCGGTGCTCATGCGGTCGGCTCTCGTGGTGCCGGGGGTCGTGCGGCCTGCTCTCGTGCTTGACCGGCGCGTTCGGGGTGGCCTTCTGGACCTCGGCGCCCGGACGCGGGGCCTCGGGACCGGGACGCGGGGCGGACGGCTTGGACCGTACGAGCACGGTCCGGGTGTCCTCGAAGCCGTCGTCCTCGGCGGACCTGGTGTCGACGCTCCGCGAATCGGCATTCCGCGGATCGGCGTTCCGGGGATCGGCGTTCCGCGGATCGGCGGGCCCGGTCCCGTCCGGCCTGGCGCCGGGGGCCCTGGCGCCGGGGTTCCTGGGGTCGGCGGGCCTGCCTGTCGCGGAGGCGCGCTCACCGCCCCGGCCGGCGCCGGAACCGTGGCCGCCGCCCTGGTGCGGGGGCGTCGCCGCGCCGGTCGCGGGGTTCCCCTCCGCGGCCTTGCCGCCGGGGGTCCCGTCCGTCGATGACGTGGGTCGTGAGGAGGAGCTCACCGCATCTCCTTCCCCGTCAGGTCGACAAAGACGTCTTCCAGGCTCGCCTTGCTCACATTCAGGTCCTTGATTTCGCACTCGGTGTCGGTCAGGGCCTTGATGACCGTGGGCAGGAGGACGGAGGACGGCGCGTTGCTGTAGACCTTCATCCGGAAGGTGCCGTCGTTGACGGCCGGGGCCCCGCCCTGCATGAGGGCGGCCATGTCGTCCTCGGCCTGGAGCACCTCGACCCGCTCGGCGACCCCGAGGCCCTGCACCATGTGGACCACGCCGTTCATGCCGGAGTACGGCGGGCGCACCGTGACGGTCAGCGCGGTGTTGCTCATCCGGCTGGTCAGCGCCTCGGGGGTGTCCAGAGCGAGCAGCTTGCCGTGGTCGACGATGCCGATCCGGTCACAGAGCTTGGACGCTTCCTCCATGTCGTGGGTGGTGATCACCACCGTGACGCCACGGGTCTTCAGTTCGGCGACCCGGTCGCGGACGAAGATCTGCGACTGCGGGTCGAGGCCGGTGGCCGGCTCGTCCAGGAACAGCACCCGGGGGCGGTGCATCAGGGCCCGCGCGATCATCACGCGCTGGGCCTGACCACCGGAGACCTGATCCGCCCGGGCCTTGGCGTGGTCGGAGAGGCCGACCCAGTCCAGGCTCTCGTCCGCGAGGCGGTTGCGCTCCGAGCGCGAGAGTCCGTGGTAGCCGGCGTGGAAGGTCAGGTTCTGGCGGATCGTCAGGGACCGGTCCAGGTTGTTGCGCTGCGGCACGACGGCGAAGGACTGCCGGGCCACCGCCGGCCTGGCCACCACGTCGACGCCCTGGACGAAGGCACGTCCGCCGCTGGGAGCGACACGGGTGGTCAGAATGCCGATGGTGGTGGTCTTACCCGCTCCGTTGGGCCCGAGGAAGCCGAAGACCTCACCGTGCCTGACGGTGAAGCTGAGATTGTCGACAGCCGGAACGGGCCGGCCGGGGTACTTCTTGATCAAGCCGTCGACAACGACGGCGAAATCAATAGGACGTGTTGTGTTCATCGCTGTCGTCGCACCGATTTAATTGGCTTGAGGAGACCATTACTTTCCACATGTTTAACACGACAGCTTGACTCCTGGCCCCTAACTGCCGCCAGATTAGGGGGTGGTGGCACGGGTGAGGGGGCCTTAGGGGGCGCCCACCTGTGTCCCGCGCCACGTCGGGACGGGCGCGGTACCCGCATATAGCGCGTACCTCGAATAGCGGTTACTAGGGGTTGTGGCCCGGGAGAAGGGCTCATAGCCTCACGGAGTCAGCATCTCGGACGAGCGTGGTCGACGCGCCCCACCGTGCACTCGTGCCCGGCCCCTCAGTGCAATCGCGGGGATGTACTCCTTGAGCCAGATCAAGCCCGATGATGTGGGCCTTATTCGGATATTGCAAACGGAGACTCCGAGCAGTTTCCGGCTGATCTGTTTCCCGGAATCCGCCCACTCCACCGCGTACTACCTCTCACTGTCCGAGCTTCTGCTGCCCACGGTGGAGGTTCTGGCGATCCAGTACCCCCTGTATGTCGGGCTCGAGGACGACGAGCGGCTGACCGATTCCGCCGACCTCGTGGACCGTATCTTCGGTGCGCTGGGGGAGTGGATGGACCGCCCGCTGGCCTTCTTCGGCCACCGGGCCGGCGCCGACCTCGCCTACCGCGTCGCCGAGCGCCTGGAGCGGGAGACCGGGACGCCGCTGCTGACCCTGTTCGTCTCCGGCCGGACCGCGCACTGGGGCATGACCCTGGGGCCCCCGGTGCTCGGCTGCCGGATCGTCGCCCTCGCCGGTGAGGGCGACCCCAAGACCCCGCTGCGCGGCGTACGGGCCTGGCGGCGGCGGACGAGCGGACGATTCGACCTCGAGGTGTTTCCCGGTTCCCGCTACTACCTCGACTCGAGCCGGAGAGAGGTCGTCAACCTGGTGCACGACCAGCTGCTCTCCCACGTCCCCGTCGACGCCGAGTGGGAAGCCGGCGCCGAAGACCAGGGAGCCTAGGGGGGACCCGCCCAGGGCTGCCCGTACTCCTGAGCGAAAAGGAAAAGAGTACGTTCGATGACCGCGAAGATCTACGCGCTCGACTCGGTGCAGACCCTGGCCGACTTCGAGCTGGACGCGCTGCGCGTCGCCGATGTGATCCGCGAGCACGGGGTGACCCACGGCGACCGCGTCATCTTCAAGGCGGGCAACTCCGCCGCCTACGTGAGCGTACTGTTCGCGCTCATGCACGTGGGAGCCTCCATCGTCCTGATCGACCAGCAGGAGCACCCGGACGAGACCCGGCGGATAGCGCGGCGCACCGGCGCCGCGATCGCCCTCGTGGACGACGACGCCCCGATCCACGACGACATCCGTACGGTGAACCTCTACGAGCTGATCGCCCCGGCCGCCGGGCGCCCGCTCACCACCCGGGAGCTGGACTTCGACGCCTGGGCCGACCGGCGCGACGGCCTGATCATGTGGACCTCCGGCTCCACCGGCGAGCCCAAGGGCGCGGTGAAGTCCGGCCGAAAGTTCCTCACCAACCTGGAGCGCAACGCGGCCCAGGTCGGGCACCGGCCGGACGACGTACTGCTGCCGCTGCTGCCCTTCGCCCACCAGTACGGGCTGTCCATGGTGCTCATCGCCTGGCTCACCCGCTGCTCACTGGTGATCGCCCCGTACAAGCGCCTGGACCGGGCGGTCCAGATGGCCGGACGGACCGGCGCCACGGTGATCGACGCCACCCCGTCCAGCTACCGCACCATGCTCAACCTGGTCGGCCGGAAGCCGTCGCTGCGGGCCCAGTTGGAGGGCGTCCGGATGTTCTGCTCGGGCGCCGCGCCGCTGGACGGCGCGCTCTCCGAGCGCTACGTGGCCGAATTCGGGCTGCCGCTGCTGGACAGCTACGGCAGCACCGAGCTGGGCAACATCGCCTTCGCCACCCTGGAGAACCCGGTCTCCTGCGGCCGGGCCATGGACGGCATCAAGCTGCGCGTCATCGACGAGGACGGCCACCCGGCCGCCCCCGGTCAGGCCGGCGAGATCGAGGTCGACACCCCGGACGCGCTCGAGGGCCACCTCGCCGCGGACGGCACCATCGACGCCGTGCCCACCGGCTGGCAGTCCACCGGCGACCTCGGCTACCTCGACGGAGACGACAACCTCTTCGTCCTGGGGCGGAAGTTCGCGGTGCACCGCTCCGGCTACACGCTCTACCCCGAGCTGATCGAGCGGAAGGCGGCCCTCGCCGAGATCTCCACCCGCATCGTGCCGCTGCCCGACGAGCGCCGCGCCGGTGACGAGCAGCTGGTCTTCTTCGTGGAGGACGAGGAGCTGCGGGACGCCAAGCACTGGCGGGAGCGGCTCTGCCAGGTGCTCCCGGTCTACGAACAGCCCAACCGGGTCGAGGTGCTGGAGAACTTCCCGCTCAACCGCAACGGCAAGCCGGACAAGCGCCGGCTCGAGCAGATCGCGCGGGGCTGAACATGACAGGGGGAGCCGACGGCGCGCGGCGGCTCCCCCTGTGCGTGCGGCCGTGGCCGTCAGTCGTACGGAAGCTCCAGCGGCGCGAAGTCGTCGAAGAGATCACCGGGGCCGGGGTTGTCCGGATGGGTGGTGCCGCCGAGGTGGTGGAGCACGCCCCACACCGCGTTCAGCGCCGTGGTCACCGCTCCCTCGGCGAAGCCGGCGGTCCAGGAGACATCGTCCCCGCACAGGAAGAAGCCTTGCTGCCGCGGGTCCATCCCGTCCTGCATGAACTGGGTGAACAGCCGCCGCTGATAGCGGTAGTGGCCGGGCAGATTGTTCTTGAAGGCCCCCATGAAGCGGGGCTCGGTCTCCCAGGTGACGGTCAGCGGCCCCGCGATGATGTGCGACCGGATGTCCACATCCGGGTAGATCGCGGCCAGCTTGGTCAGCAGTGTCTCCAGCCGCTCCTCGGCCGAGAGCGTGGCGACCTTCAGCGAGTCGTCGTTCCAGGTGTACGACAGGCACATCACCGCGGGCCGGTCGGGCCCGTCGTCGAACAGATAGACCCCGCGCGGCATCCGGTCGGTGAGCGTCATGCTCATCGCGTCCTGGCCGGTCGCCGGGTCGGCGTCCCGCCAGAACGGCCGGTCGACCAGGACGAACAGCTTGGACGCGCCCATGTAGTGGGTGCGCTCCACCGCCGTCCACAGCGGAGTGGACAGCAGCGTGGGATCGCAGTCGACCCGGTTCAGCAGCGTCCACACATGCGGGCTGTAGATCACCGCGGGGAACTCGCGCTCCTCGCCGCTCTCGTCCGTCACCCGGATGCCGTCGGCGGTCCGCCGCAGCCGGGTGACCGCGGGGCGCGGCCGGCCGCCGTGCAGCGAGGCCAGCGAGGTGCCTCGCGGCCAGTGCGCCAGGGTTTCGGGCCGGTGCTCCCACAGCCCGTTCGGCACCTGGGAGGAGCCGCCGACGATGCCGACCTGGTTGTCGTCGGCCTCGGTGACCACGACGCGCAGGATCTCCAGCACCGAGTTGGGGAAGTCGGTGTCCCAGCCGCCGGTGCCGAAGCCCACCTGGCCGAAGATCTCCCGGTGGCGGAACGACTGGAAGGTGGGGGAGGTGGCGAGGAAGCCGTAGAAGGACTGGTCGTCGAACTCCTTGACCAGCGAGTTCCATACGGTCTTCAGCGTGCTGACGTCCCGCCGCTGGATGGCGTCCCGCAGCGTGGCCAGGTCGGCCCGCTCCTGGAGCGCCTTGTCCCAGGCGTCGGCGACCTCCTGGTAGACCTCCGGCAACTCGTCGGCGGTGCGCGCCCGGTCCTGGCCGCCGTTCAGGTCGATCAGCGTGCTCGCGGTGGCGGGTGCCAAAGGATTAGGGAAAGGACGAGTGGACAGGCCCAGCAGATCGATGTAGTGGAACAGCGATCGCGCAGCGACGGGAAAGCGCATGGCGCCCATCTCCGCCTTGTATTCCGGATTACCGGGGAACGGCGTGGAGCGCATCCGGCCGCCCAGTTGCTCCGCTTCATAAAGAACTGGGGAAAGCCCTAGTCGTAGCAGCTCGTAGGCCGCGGTCAGTCCGGACATCCCGCCGCCGATGACGGCGACTTCGGTGCCGTGCAAAGCGGCAGGCAGGGCGCCCAGACCCGCGGGATGGGACAGCCATCTGTCATAGGAAAAGGGGAAATCCGGCACGAGCATGGTCGTGGCGGACGCGGTGGCGCACGTCATGGCATCAACCTCGTTGGGGCCGAGCGGCTTCGCGGTCAGGCGGTATAAGCGACATCGAAATCCAGGCTCGCGGGCAGTTCTCGGCGCTGGCTGATGTTGATCTTCCGGTAGACACGGGTCAGGTGTTGTTCCACCGTGGAGATCGTGATGAAAAGCTTAGCGGCGATCTCGCGGTTGGTGTAGCCGGAAGCTGCTAGTGCTGCCACTCGACTTTCTGCGTCGGAGAGTTCGGAAAAGGCGGCAGTATCCTCTCCGGTACGGGCCGCCTCCGACAGGGCCGAACGGGCCGGAGTGCGCTGAAGCGAACGGGACAGCTCCTCGGCGCCACAGCTGTCCGCGAGCCGCAGGGCCCGACGGGTCATCAGCCGGCTGGTGTCCAGATCGCCGAGCTGCTTGTGCGCCTCCGCCAGATCCGCCAGCGCCCGCGCCATCTCGTACCAGCCGCCGCTCGCCTGGAGCACCCCCACCGCCTGCTGGAGCAGCGCGACGCGCTCGTGTCGCGGCCGGGTGGCGGCCAGGATCCGCAGCGCGGCGCCCCGGGTGCGCGAGGAGGACTCCCCGGCCAGCTCCAGCTGCTCCTCCGCCAGCCGCGCCGCCCGCTCCTGGCCGCCGAGCGTCAGCCAGGTCTCGGCGGCGCCGAGCCGCCAGGTCAGGGTGGCGGGGGAGTCCAGGCCCCAGTCGGCCATCTTCTCGCCGCAGGCGCGGAAGTCGGTGAGGGCCGCGTGCTGGCGGCCGGTGGCCAGCTGGTGCCGGGCCCGTGCGTAGAGGTAGTGCAGCCCGAAGCGGTTGCGGTACATCTCGTCCGGCACCGGGCGGGCGAGCAGTTCGGCCGCCGCGTCATGGTTGCCCATCGCGGTGTGCGCGTTGATCAGCATCCCCAGCGGCATGCCGACGGTGACGCCCCAGCCGCGCGCCGGAAGCTCCTCCAGCGCCCGCTCCGCGTACCGGACCGTGTCCCGCAACCGCCCCACGCGCAGCGCGATCTGGGCCCGCAGCACGCAGAAGTAGGCCAGCAGCGCCTTGGCGCCGCGCTCCGAGGTCTCCTCGATCAGCCGGTCGCACCAGGTGGTGGCGGTGGCGTGGCGGTCGGCGTACACCAGCGTCTGGAGCGCGGCGTGCACCGTCAGCATCGTCCGGTCCGAGAGCCGGACGGTCTCCAGCACCCGCTCCGCGGCCCGCACCGCCCGCTCGTCGACCCCGCGGCTCAGCACGGTCCGCAGCGCGCGGAACGCGGTCAGGTGGGGCGACTCCGGGGTCTGGTCCGGGGACAGCGGAGCGTCCCACGGGCCGTCCGCCTCCTCGTCCTCCTGGTCCAGGAAGGGCCGCAGTTCGGGGTGGTCGGGGTAGGTGGAGGACAGCGCGAGCCGGATGGCGCGCAGACCGGTGTCCAGCTCGGTGCCCGGGTGCTCGGCGGCGGCCCGGCTGACCTGTTCCAGCGCGGCGGCCGCCTCGTCCATCCGGCCAAGCCCCAGCAGCCCGATGACGACCGGGATGGTCTCCGGCGCGGGCAGCAGCCCGCTGCCCGCCGGACCGGCCAGCGACTGCAGCCGCCGCATCTGGGACAGCGGGTTGAACGGCCACATGGCCTGCACCATGGTGGCCTGGAGCCGCAGCGCCTCGCGCTCGTCGGTGGTGTAACGGTCGGCCATCTGGAGGCAGTTCATCGCCAGTTCCCTGCGGTCCGCGGCGATGGCGTGCACGGCCGCGTCGCACAGCGCCTGCGTGATCCACTCCTCGACCGGCCCGGGCGCCTCGTGGCTGAGCAGATGGCGGGCCACGTCGATGGGGTCGGCGCCCTCCTCGTACAGCAGCCGGGCCGCCCGGTGGTGCAGCGGGCCGAGCTCGTGCGGCTCCAGGTCGTCCAGGAGCACGGTGCGCACCGCGTCGCTGCGGAACCGCCCGCCGTGCAGGATCCCGACCTCGGTGAGCAGCGCGACGGACTGCCGGACCAGCCGCTCCTCGACCTCGATCAGCCTGCTCAGCAGGGGAACGGACGTGGCGTCACCCAGCAGCGCGATCCCGTGGGCCACCCGGCGGTGGGTCGGGCCGCCGCGGTAGACGCAGGACAGCGCCGCCTGCCGGAACAGCTCCCCGGCCACCGGGGCGTCCGTGCCGGGCGCGGGGTCGAGGGGGCCGCGGGTGAGGCGGGAGAACCGGTCGTCCAGCAGACCGCGCAGCAGCAGCAGATTGCCGCCGGTCATCTCGTGGTACGCGGCGGCGTGCCGCCCGGCCTCCTCGGTGCCCAACTCCTCGGTCAGCAGCGTGGAGACGCCCGCGACGGTGAGCGGCGCGAGCCGGACGTGGCACACCTTCGGCTCGTGCAGCAGCTCGTCCAGGGTGGTGGCGGCGGGGCCGGTCAGCGACCCGCGGCTCACCACGACGGACAGCGCCTCCGAGCGGCAGCGGCGGATGCCGTACGCCAGGCAGCGCAGCGACGGCAGATCGGCGAACTGGACGTCGTCGATGGCGATCAACACGGGGGCGTCGCCGGTCAGTTCGTCGAGGGTGCGGTGGAAGTCCTGGAGCAGCGGGAGCTCGGCCTGGTCCGGGCCGTTCGGGTCGCGGAGCGCCTCGAGGCCGGGGCGCGGCCGGGAGCGCTGCAAATGGGCCGGCATGCCCTGGTAGAGCTGCTCGAGCACGGCGTAGGGGAATTTCTGCTCCGAGGCGGAGGCGACCGCGGGCAGCACCCGGACGCCGCGGCCGCCCGCCGTATCCGTCACGGTGTGCAGAAGTGCGGTCTTTCCTGATGTCACGGCGCCGCTGATAACGGCGAGCCGGCTTCCCTCGCGGGCGCCCTCGAAGAGGAGCCGATTGAGCCGGGCTATCTCCTGATCGCGCTCCACCAACACGTACGAAACACCTTCCCCGATTTTCCGTGTGCGCAGGGGTCTTGAAAGCGAATCACCGTGCATGGCGCACCTGGTAATGCATCGTCCCCCGAGAGTTGAAAATACCGTGCCGCTGTTCGGGTCCCCTATCCCTTCCGTTGCTGCACCCTGTGCGGCGGCACCGCTGCTCTGCGTCATGTCGCGTGTTCCCCCGCCCCACCCGGCCAGGTGGGGCATGTCAACCCAGGATCATGGGTATGGGGTGGATGCGCACTCTAGCAGTGCCGTTGGTACGAAAAGATGACCGTCTCGTCACGGGAGAAACTGTTCGATTACGGTTTCGTCCCGGGAGCCGAGTTGTGAAGTCCGGAGCCGACTCTCAGATCGGGCTCCGTGCCTGGTAGTTGAGGGGTTCCTGGCGGTAACACCCTTGTCGGATGTGAAAGTTGCGCAAAAGTGTAGGAAGCAGCTGAACCTTGAGTTCCCCCTCTCGCATCCCGTTGTGTGTGTTTCCCCTGTTCCGTGGTCGGAGTCATCGTCGCCCCAGGCATCCATTAGCATCGCCGCGGCCATCGAATCGACCGCGGTGTGTCATGGGCCACTATGGGAACGGCCACTAGGGAAGCGACTAGCTAGTTGCCCGAGCGAGAAACGGGAGGAAGTGCGCGTGGTCAACCAGAAGTTGACATTTGTCGTCGGCACCGGTCGGTGTGGTTCGACGGCTCTGTCTCAGATCATCAATATTCATCCGGATGTTCTCAGCATCAATGAATTGTTCGCCAGCATTCCCGACGCGGAGGTGCTGGACGAGGCCCCGCTGAGCGGTTCGGAATTCTGGGGATTCCTGTCCCGGCCCAATGCGGTCACCAATAGCATGATCAAAAATGGCGCCATCCCGCCCGAGTTCCTCTACCACAGGATGCCCAAGCGGCGGTTCGACGCGGAGACCACCGGTATCCCGGCCATCAGCGTCATGGTGCTGCCCCATCTGACCGACGACCCCGACACGCTCTTCGACGAGTTGGCGGCCGAGGTCACCACCTGGCCCACCCGCCGTCCGGCGGACCACTGGACGGCCCTCTTCGCCACCCTCGGCGCACGGTTCGGCAACCCCGAAGCCGTCGTCGAGCGCACCGGCCTGTCCATCGGCCGCGTACCCGAGATGCACCGCGCCTTCCCCGAGGCCCGGTTCGTGCACCTCTACCGTCAGGGCCCCGACTGTGCCGTCTCGATGAGCCGTCACTTCAGCTTCCGGATGATCCCGATGCTGTGGGAGATGGCCACCCACTGCGGCCTTGAGACCCCGAGGCAGCTGACGCCGCAGCACGCGGCCCAGCTCCCGCCCGACCTCGCCCCGCTGCTGAGCGACGCTTACGACCCGGCGCTGGTGTGGGACCGTCCCATCCCGATCGACACGTTCGGCACCCTGTGGTCCGAGACGATCATCGACGGTCTGAAGAAGCTGGACGGGGTCCCGGCGGAGCAGCGCACCGCGCTGTCGTACGAGACCCTGCTGGAGGAGCCGGAGAAGGAGCTGATCCGGCTCGCCGAGTTCATCGGGGTGGAACCGCACCGCGACTGGCTGGACGCGTCCATCGCCCACCTCGACGGTGGCCGGCCGGGCGCGGCGAGCAAGCTGGCCGAGGACGAGCTCACCTCGCTGCTGGAATCCTGTAGCCCGGGGATGCGGGCGCTGGCCGTCCACCAGTAGGGCGCACGTCGTCATGTCGTCATCCGGCGACGGCCGCCCTCCTGGAGGCCGGTCGCCGGGTGGCGCCCCGCGTCTCCGGGGTCGCCGAGGGAGCATTGCCGGGTTCGCCGCCCGAGGGAGCTTCGCCGAGTTCTCCGCACCGGAGGAGCTTCCCCGAGAGGGGCCGATACGTTTGGGGCACGCTGTGGCGAGACGTCCATAGCCGGTGCCTATCATCGTGGTGTGCAGTTGCATCAGCTGCGTTATTTCGCCACCGTCGCGGAGACCCGGCACTTCACCCGCGCCGCGGAGCTCCTGCATGTCGCCCAGCCCTCGCTGTCCCAGCAGATCCGCGCCCTCGAACGGGAGCTGGGAGCCGATCTCTTCCACCGGGCGCGCGGCAACATCGCCCTCACCGACGCGGGCGAGGCACTGCTGCCACTGGCCCGCCAGATCCTCGCCGACACCGAGACCGCGCACCGCGAGGTCCAGGAGGTCGCCCAGCTGCGGCGCGGCCGGGTGCGGCTGGGGGCCACGCCGAGCCTGTGCGCCAGCTTCGTCCCCGATGTGCTGCGCCGCTTCCACGACGAGTTCCCGGGCATCGAGCTGATCGTCGACGAGGGCGGTTCCCAGGACCTGGTCCGCACGCTCTCCGCGGGCGAGCTGGACCTCGCGCTGATCATCACCCCGGTGCTCGGCCAGGCCCCCGCCCTCGCCGCCACCGAGCTGTTGCGGGAGGAGCTGGTGGTGGCCTCCTCGCCCGCGTCCCCGCCGCCCACCCGGCGCCGGCGGATCCAGGTCGAGGAGCTGCGGGACCGCCCGATGGTGATGTTCCGGCGCGGCTACGACCTGCGGGAATTCACCACGGCGGCCTGCCGGGCGGCCGGTTTCGAGCCGTCCTTCACGGTCGAGGGCGGCGAGATGGACGCGGTGCTGGGGTTCGTTAGGGCCGGGCTCGGCATCGCCGTACTGCCGGGGATGGTGGCGGCCCGGTCCGGGCTGCGGATCACGCCGTTCGCGGGCCACGACATGCGGCGCACCATCGCCGTCGCCCACCGTAAGGACGTCGCGCCGCCCCGGGCCGCGCGGGAGCTGCGCCGGGTGATGCTGGAGCATCTGCGGACGGCGGCCGCGGGGGAGTTCGGCCTGCCGCCGAACACAACGCGGTTGCTGCCGTAGCGGGGTGGGGAGGGGAGAGCGGTCAGGGCGGTGCGCGCGGTAAGGACGGCACGAGCGGTGCGGGCGGCGTGCGCGTGGGGGCGGTGCGCGCGGTAAGGGCGGCGTGCGCCTAAGGCCGCTGGGGGTTGGTGATCAGCCCCAGATCGCGTGGGCCAGCCCCACACCCGCGAAGGCGGCGCCCACCCCGACCACCAGACTCAAGCCCACGTTCGCCACGGCGAAGAGCCGGGCGCCCTCCTCGGCCAGCCGCAGGGTCTCGTACGAGAACGTCGAATACGTCGTCAGCGCCCCGCACAGCCCCGTGCCCAGCAGCAGTTGCAGCCGCTGGGACGCCGCACCCTCCGCCGCCGCGCCGGTCAGCAGGCCCAGCACCAGACAGCCCACCATGTTGACCAGGAACGTGCCCCAGGGGAACACCGAGTCGTGCCGTGTCTGCACCGCGCGGTCGGTCAGATAGCGCAGCGGGGCGCCGACCATCCCGCCCGCGATCACCAGCAGCCAGTTCACCGGGTCTGCCCCCGGGGGTGCACGATCTCGACCGGGTCGACCACCACGAGGCCGTCACCCACGATCTCCTCCAGCTCGGGCAGGAAGGACCGCACACGCTCCTCCGTATCGATGATCACGACGGCCATGGGCAGATCCTCGCCGAGCGACAGCAGCCGCGAGGTGTGGATCAGGGACGAGGAGCCGTACCCCTCGACACCGCGGAAGACGCTCGCCCCCGCGAGCCCCGCGCGGTGGGCGCGGTGCACGATCTCGGCGGACAGCGGTTTGCGGTGCCAGGTGTCGTTCTCGCCGATGAAGACGGTCAGCCGCAGCGCGGGCTCGCCGGTCACCGGGCCGCCCTCCCACCGACGCCGCCGTACCCGCCGAGGACGCGCCGGGTCGCCGCCACGGCCGCCCCCACGGCCGCCATCGCCACCACGAGCGTCCCCACCAGATAGCCGAAGGCGATCGCGATACGGCCGTCCTGGACCAGCCGGGTGAAGTCCACGGCGTACGTCGAGAAGGTGGTGAAGCCGCCGAGCACACCGGTGCCGAAGAAGGGCCGCACCAGCCGGTGGGCCGTCCACATCTCGGTGATCAGCACCAGGAAGACGCCGATGATCGCGCAGCCGACGGCGTTGACCAGCAGGATCGTCCAGGGGAAGGCGCTGGACGGGGTCGGCCACAGCAGCGACGCGCCATAGCGGGCCGTCGCCCCGAGCGCGCCGCCCACCGCCACCACACCCACCACGGGACCCTGCCCCCGCCACGGGCTGTGCCGGGCGGGCGGGGCCGGGCCGGTATCGGGGTCGATGGGCTCGTCCACCACATCTGACCGTGAGCTGCCCATAGGGCTCAGATTACGTCGTACCGCGGACACCGGCCGACCGGGGCGCTCAGTGATCCCGGGGTGCTCAGTGATCCCGGCGCGCCACGAAGTCGCACAGCGCGTGCAGCGCCCGGGTCGCCGGGCCGTCCGGCAGTCGGTTCGCCGCGGCCCGGGCGCGCAGCAGCCGGGCGTGCATCACCGTGCGCGCCTCCGCCAGCGCCCCGCAGCGGTGCAGCAGCGCGACGGCCCTCGGCAGCCCGGCGCCCTCCGGGCCCGCGGTGGCGGCGGTCAGCAGCGTCCGCAACTCACCCGCTTCCGGCCGCTCGTCGGCCAGCGCCAGCAGCACCGGGAGGCTGGCGACCCCGATCGCGAGGTCCTTGCCCTGCTCCTTGCCGGAGACCTCGGAGGTGGAGGTGATGTCGAGGATGTCGTCGGCTATCTGGAACCCGATGCCCAGATGGTCTCCGTACTCGGCGAGCGTCTGGACGACATGCTCCGGGGCGCCCGTCCGGACCGCCCCCAGTTGCAGCGCCATGGCGAAGAGCGCGGCCGTCTTCCCGGCCACCACGGTGAAGTAGTGGGAGAGCGGATCGTCGTCGTCCGAGGGGCCGACGAGTTCCCGTATCTGGCCCATGATCAGCCGATTGGTGACCTTGGACTGCAACCGTATGGTCTCCGGGCCGAGTTCCGCGGCGAGCTGGGCCGCCTTCGACAGCAGCCAATTGCCCGCGAGGACGGCGGTGGCGTTGCCCCAGCGGGCGTTGACGCTGGGGACTCCGCGCCGGGTGCGGGCCTGGTCCATGACGTCGTCGTGGTAGAGCGAGGCGACATGCACCAGCTCGGCGAGGGCGGCGGCCTCCACGGCGGGGGACGGGCCGGCGGCGGGCGGGTCCGCGATGACCGGCCCGGCGGCGGACGGGTCAGTGCCGAACGGGGCGCGCCGGCCGAACTCCGCGCCCACCAGCGCCAGGAGCGGGCGCAGCCGCTTGCCGCCACGGCCGAAGAGATGCCCGGCGACTTCGGCGACACGAGGGTCCTGGGCCTCGGCGGCGAGAGCGCGCAGCCGCTCCTCCGAGGCGTCCATTCCGCGTTCCAGCCGGGCCGTGAGCGCGGGGTCGCCGATGGTGAGCTCCATGGCCATGGAGCCCCTGGGCTCGGTTCTGGCGGACGCGACCATGCCGCGGACCGTAAGCGAGGGGCATCCCGGAACGCGGAATTCCGTCAGGAAGGTGCCATTTTCCGTGTCCCGTTCCGTGTCCCAGGCTTTTCCCCAGACCCGGGAACCCCTCGGCAGGGCCCGCCCCCTGCCGGTACCGTCAAGCTCGTCGACGCCGACCGGAGCGAGGAGACCAGCGATGAGCAACCCCTTCGAGAACCCCGACGGCCGCTATCTCGTGCTCGTCAACCAAGAGGGGCAGCACTCGCTGTGGCCCGCCTTCGCCGAGGTCCCCGCGGGCTGGACGGTCGCCCACGGCGAGGACGACCGCCAGGCGTGCCTGGACTACGTCAATGAGCACTGGACCGATATGCGCCCCACGAGTCTGATCAACGCGATGGACGGCACCTCGGCCTGATCACGCCCGCACGCGGTTGGCAGTTTCCGGCCGTATCTCTTCCCTTTTTGGCGCCGCATGGCGATAACGCGTGCCTTACGGTCGCCACGGTGCCCACGGCGTTACGTTGGCGAGGTGACGGACGCGAACGCCGGCCTTCCGGCGACCATGCGGGCATGGGTGGTCCCCACCCCGGGCCGGATCGAGCAGGTGGAGCTGCCGGTTCCGCGGCCGGCGGAGGACGAGCTGCTGGTCCGGGTCCGGGCCTGCGGCGTCTGCCGCACCGATCTGCATGTCCGCGACGGCGATCTGCCCTCGCACCGCAGCCCCGTCGTCCCCGGTCACGAGGCGGTCGGCGAGGTCGTGGCGGCGGGCTCGCGGGCGCACGGCCCCGGCCCCGGAATCCGGCTCGGCGTCCCCTGGCTGCGGCGCACCTGCGGCCGCTGCCGCTACTGCCTCCGGAGCCAGGAGAACCTGTGCCCGTTCTCCGAGTACACCGGCTGGGACGCGGACGGCGGCTACGCCGAGTACGTCACCGTACCGGCGGCCTACGCCTACGAGCTGCCCTCCGGATACCGCGACGAGGAGCTCGCCCCGCTGCTGTGCGCCGGGATCATCGGCCACCGCGCGCTGCGCCGGGCCGACCTCCCGCCGGGCGGCCGGCTCGGCATCTACGGCTTCGGCGGCTCGGCACACCTCACCGCCCAGGTCGCCATCGCGCAGGGCGCCGTCGTCCACGTCCTGACCCGCTCGCCCGCCGCCCGCGCGCTCGCCCTGGACCTCGGCGCCGCCTCCGCGAACGACGCCTACGACCGCCCGCCCGAGCCGCTCGACGCCGCCATCCTCTTCGCCCCGGTGGGCGAGCTGGTCCCGGTCGCCCTGGAGTCCCTGGACGCGGGCGGCACGCTGAGCATCGCCGGGATCTACCTCACCGACATCCCGTCACTCGACTACGAGCGGCATCTCTTCCGTGAGCGCACCGTGCGCAGCGTCACCGCCAACACCCGCGAGGACGGCCGCGAATTCCTCGCCGCGGCCGCCGAGCACCGCATCAGCGCCACGGTCACGCCGTACCCCTTCGACCGGGCGGACGCCGCCCTCGACGACCTCGCCGCCGACCGCGTCAACGGTGTGGCGGTCCTGACGATGCCGCACTAGCCCAACACAACAAGCGCGGCGCCTCTCCTGCGGGGGTGTCCGGCGGACCACGCGGCGGAGGCTTCGCCCCTGGACCCCCGGGGTCTGCCTCCGGGGTCTGGGGCGGAGCCCCGGTTCCGGGAAGGGGCGGGGAGGGGAGCAGCCCGCCGCAGGCGTCACGATCCGTCGGATACCCCCCGGTGGTCGGCTCAGGAATTCGACCAGGCGCGGCGGCACAGCACCAGGCGGTAGCCGTCCGGGTCCTCGATGGTGACGCCCCATTCGTTCCAATACGGATTGGGGGAGGTGACGCGGGTGCCGCCGTGCTGGGTGAGGCGGTCCACCAGCTCTTCGGGGACCGGTTCGTCGAGGTAGATCACCAGCAGGTCCTCCTCGGTCGGCCGGGGCTCCACGGGGTGGGCCGCTTGGTACACGAGCTCCAGATGCCAGGAGGCGTCCGGCCAGCCCACCATCAGCAGATCGTGCTCCCCGGCCTCCACCCGGTACACCACGCTCAACCCCAGCCCCGTACACCAGAAGCGCTCCGCCGCCGCGAGGTCGCGCGAGGGGCGGGCGATGCGGATGTGGCTCTGACCGTCGGCGGGCATGGGCGCCTCCTTCGTCGTGGGGAACGCGTTCGACTTCGTCGTAGGGAACGCCTCGACTACGTCGTAGGGAACGCATCGGCGGCACGGTGATCGCCGTGCCGTGCTCCCGAGCCTAGGAGCGGGCCCCCGCCGGGGCATCGGCCGCTCGCCGGGCTTCCCACAGCCGTGGGACCTACGACCGTGGACCGAACCACCTCGCTCGTGGACCGAACCACCTCCCTCGCGGACCGGTCACCTCACTCCGGCGACCCCGGATGGCGGCCGAGCGGGCTGATGCGGCGGTATCCCGCCCGGGCATTGACGATGCGGGCGAGCGCGGTGCCCGCGACGGCCGCCGCCAGGAGACAGGCGAGCCACCGGGCGTCGCGGTCGCCCGCCCAGGAGAGCCGGCCCGCGGGCGGAATGGCGAAGCCGTTGAGGAACAGCCAGCACAGCGCCGCCGTACCGGGCGCCGCGACAAAGCGCGCGCACAGCCCCAGCAGCGCGGCCAGCAGCGAGAGCGCGACCAGGGCGAACGTCGGGCGGCCGTGGCCGCCGAGGAAGTTCAGGGTCGCCACCAGCACCAGAGCGCCGAGGAAGGCTCCGCCCCAGATGACGGGAGTGGCGACCGGATCCGGAACTGGCCTGATACCGGTGGAGAGCCGCCTCCACTCGATCATGGGCATCACCCCTCCTCTGGGAGCCATCCTCCTCGTGGATCGATGGCCACCCCACCCATACGCGGTCGGCATCGTCCCATCGCACCCTCGCACACCTGCCGTCATTACCAATTCTTTGCCATTCGTTAGGGTGGCACAAGCATCGAGCGACGAGAGGGATGATTGTGGGCGCTCCGCGCATGAGCAGTACGCCGTTGCCCGGCATCGGGGTTCGCTACGACCTGACGACGCGAGAGAGCAGGCGGCTTTCGGTCATCGCACATCGCGACGGCGGACGGACGCTGAGTGCTTACCGGAAGGAGGATCCCGATGAGTGTGCCCTGTCCACCAGGCTGACCCCAGGGGAAGCGGAGGCGCTTGTCGGGGTGCTGATGCCAAGCCATCACAGCCCGAATCTGCTGTCCACCACCGAGCTGGGGCTGGTGGCCGAGCGGATCGAGCTGTCGACCACGTCGTACTGGAACGGGCGGGTGCTGGGCGAGACGCGGATGCGGACGGAGACCGGCGCCTCGATCGTGGCCGTGCTGCGCAGGGCGGAGGCGATCCCCTCCCCGACCCCCGACTTCCGGCTGGCCGGTGGGGACGAGCTGATCGTGATCGGCACCCGCGAGGGTGTGGAGACGGCCGCGGCGATACTAGGGCGGGAGTGAGCCCATGCATTCCTCTGCTGTCTTTCTGATCGAGTTCGGCGCGGTCATCCTGGGCCTCGGGCTGCTGGGGCGGCTGGCCGGGCGGCTCAAGTTCTCCCCGATCCCGCTGTATCTGCTGGCCGGACTGGCCTTCGGCGAGGGCGGACTGCTGCCGCTGGGGGCCAGCGAGGAGTTCGTCGCGATCGGCGCCGAGATCGGCGTCATCCTGCTGCTGCTGATGCTCGGCCTGGAGTACACCGCCAGCGACCTGGTCAGCAATCTCAAGACCCAGTACCCGGCCGGGCTCGTCGACGCGGGGCTCAACGCCCTGCCCGGCGCCGTCATGGCCCTGCTGCTGGGCTGGGGGCCGGTGGCCGCCGTGGTGCTGGCGGGCGTCACCTGGATCTCCTCCTCCGGCGTCATCGCCAAGGTGCTCGGCGATCTGGGTCGGCTCGGCAACCGCGAGACCCCGGTGATCCTCAGCATCCTCGTCCTCGAGGACCTGGCGATGGCCGTCTACCTGCCGATCGTCACCGCCCTGCTGGCCGGTGCGGGCCTGGCGGCGGGCAGCGTCACCCTGGCCATCGCCCTCGGCGTGGCCGGTCTGGTGCTGTTCCTGGCCGTCCGCTACGGACGGCACATCTCCCGCTTCGTCTCCAGCGACGACCCCGAGAAGCTGCTGCTGGTGGTGCTCGGGCTGACGCTGCTGGTGGCGGGGATCGCCCAGCAGCTCCAGGTGTCGGCGGCCGTCGGCGCGTTCCTGGTGGGCATCGCCCTGTCCGGGGAGGTCGCCGAGGGCACGCACCATCTGCTCAGCCCGCTGCGGGATCTGTTCGCCGCCGTGTTCTTCGTCTTCTTCGGCTTGCACACGGATCCGGCCAGCATTCCCCCGGTGCTGCTGCCCGCCATGACGCTGGCCGTCATCACCGCCGGTACGAAGGTCGCCACCGGCTACTGGGCGGCGCGGCGGGCCGGGATCTCGGCCCGGGGCCGCTGGCGGGCGGGCGGCACGCTGGTGGCCCGTGGCGAGTTCTCGATCGTCATCGCGGGGCTCGCCGTCACGGCCGGTATCGAACCATCGCTCGGCCCGCTGGCCACGGCGTACGTCCTGATCCTGGTCGTCCTCGGGCCGCTCACCGCCCGCTGGACCGAGCCCGTCGCCCGGCGGGTCACGGCCCGGCTGGCGGCGCGCCGCGAGCCCGCTGCCGCCGCGGCGGTCGAGGGCGGGGGCGATGGTGTGGCGGAGAAGCCGCGGGAGGTGGTGGACGACCCGGACGCGGTGGGGCGTCGTTCCTAGCCGTTCGCCGGTGCGTACGGGGAGGGCCGCGGGACGATCCGCGGCCCTCCCCGTCGCTCCACGGCTCAGCCCCGGCTCTCCTTCTCGGGCCCCGGG
This sequence comes from Streptomyces sp. 5-10, assembly GCF_014712245.1. Classification (NCBI taxonomy): domain Bacteria; kingdom Bacillati; phylum Actinomycetota; class Actinomycetes; order Kitasatosporales; family Streptomycetaceae; genus Streptomyces; species Streptomyces sp. 5-10. Next base: position 44,780 of record NZ_JACVYG010000050.1, on the reverse strand, counting down.
CCCCCTAAGTCTTTTGTGCCCCCTGAACCCTCTGAACCGTTTAAGCGCTCTAGGTCATCCAAGTCGCCCAAGCCCGCTAAGTTCCCCAAGTCCCCCAAGTTCCCTAACGCGTCGCCGAGCCCGGCCGCGACCATGCCGCCGCCCATGCCGCCGCCTGCGGCCCCACCCGCCGCCGTTCCGGCCGTGACGCCTGGGGCGCCCGCGATGCCCGCGATGACCGCACCGGTGCGGTCATCGCGGGCGGTATGTGTGGCGCGGGGTTCGATGAGCGCCCGGATCCAGGAGTCGACCTCGCCGGTCCAGTCGCGCTGCTCAGGGCGCTCATGGCGCACGGTGTGGCGGCCGTGGGCGCCGGAGCCCCCGCCGCGCTTGTCGGCTTCCAGGACGACCTCCATGCCGGCGGGGCCGGTGAGAAGGGTCAGCGCGATCTCGTTCACGTCATGGATGTACTGAGGGGCGGGGGTGAGCTCGATCTCCTGGTGGAAGGGGAGCCGCTGTCCGGTGCCCGCTATATGGGCGAGTCGCAGATCGGCGGCGACGAGGCCGAAGCCGAGTCGGCCCAGTGCCCCCAGCACGGCCTCCTGGACCGGCAGCGGGTGCACGATCAGCGGCTCCGGATCGCCGTGGTCCTTCGTGCCCGCCGCCGCGAGCTCGACCCGGACGCCCAGGACGACACCCAGCGGCTGCCCGGACACCTCGGTGAGCGGCGTCTCCCACGGTATGTGAATGGTGAACGGAATATCTCTGTGCTCTCTCGCGTCGAGCCGGAACCCGCCGCCGAGCCGGAGGCGGTCGAAGACCACGCCGCCCTCGTGCTCCTCACCGCCGTGCCCGGCCTCGACCCCGGCGACCAGCTCCAGCGCGAGGTGCTCGAGATCGCAGGCACTGCCTCCGCCTCGGAGCCGCACATGCCCCCGCACCACCCCGCCGGGGCGCACTGGCTCCCGGTCCAGGATCGTGTCCACGACGGGCCCGCCGACCCCGAGCGAGCCGAGCACTCGTTTGAACACCATCGCGGCGTTCACTCCTTCACTGTCACTGTGATCGTTCTCTGTTCCGTGTGGGGGGCGTTCGTTCTGGGTTCCGTGGGGGGCATGCGTGGAACGAACGGGAAGGTAAAGGGATTCCCATGTACGCGTTCTGGGGCGGTAAAACCGGCCAGGGGTGGTGAGGCCCCGGCCGCCGACGTGCCCGATGGCCCGGCTCGGGTGGTCACCCGCTCACGGAGAGCCAACTGAATGGGCCCTCCGGCCATGGGTAACTCGGGGCGGGCCCCAGACACGCGACGAAGAGTTGAAGGGAGCGTTGGTCATGGCGAAGCCCAACCCCACGGATCTCCAGAAGGCGCTCAAGGGGGTCAGCTATCCGGCCGACCGGGATTCCCTGGTGGAACGCGCGAAGGACAACGGAGCGGACCGGGAACTGGTCGACCAGCTGTCCCACGTCAAGAAGGGCCGCTTCGAAGGCCCCGACGACGTCCAGAAGGCCGTCTACAAGGGGAAATAGCAGTTGGCCGACGCGCAAGCCGACGCAGAAGCCGGTGCGGAGAGCGGAACGCGCCCGCGAGAGGCGGGCACGCCCGCCGAGAGCGGAGCGCTCCCGCACCGGCGCGCACCGGCGCGCTCGAATGTGAGGAGCTGCGAGGCGCTCATCCCAGAGGACGGGAGAAACCGATGTCACGTGTGCGACGGGTGAGATCGGCGCTGCTGAGCGCCGTGGCAATCGTCGTGAGCGCGGGAATCCGGCGATGGCGGCGCGGACCGGCCCGCGAGCCGCATCCAGGACGCCGGTGAATGACCCGGTGAATGACCCTGCCTCTACGGCGAGTCGGGTCCGAATCGCCATTCCGCTTCGGGTAATGGTGGGCGAATCGATACAACGAATTCGTCGGCCGGTGCCGCCGGCCGCCCACCCATGCAGACGGCCGAGGAGCGGACACGGACATGGCGACGACAACCAGGCCCGAATATGAAGCTCCCGCCGAACCCACCAAACTCGGCAGCATCGTGGTCGACTGGCTCACCACCACGGACCACAAGAAAATCGGACACCTGTACCTGGTGACCGCGTTCGGTTTCTTTCTGATCGGCGGCCTGCTGGCCATGATCATGCGGGCCGAACTCGCCCGGCCCGGACTGCAATTGATCAGCCCGGAGCAGTACAACCAGGCTTTCACCCTGCATGGCACGCTGATGCTGCTGTTCTTCGCCACGCCGGTCTTCGCCGGATTCGCCAACGAGATCATGCCGCTCCAGATCGGCGCCCCGGATGTCGCCTTCCCCCGGCTGAACATGCTCTCGTACTGGCTCTTCTTCTTCGGCGGGCTGATCGTGATCGGCAGTCTGCTCACCCCCGGCGGCGCGGCGGACTTCGGCTGGACGGCCTATACCCCGCTCAGCAGCAAGACGCGGACACCGGGCGTGGGCGGCGACATGTGGGTGATGGGCCTCGCCCTCTCCGGCTTCGGGACGATCCTGGGCGCCGTCAACTTCATCACGACCGTCGTGTGCATGCGCGCCCCGGGGATGACGATGTTCCGGCTGCCCATCTTCACCTGGAACATCCTCTTCACCTCGATCCTGGTGCTGCTGGCCTTTCCCGTCCTGGCGGCCGCCCTGCTGGTGCTGGAGGCGGATCGCAAATTCGGCGCGGTCGTCTTCGAGGGGGCCAACGGCGGGCCGGTGCTGTGGCAGCACCTCTTCTGGTTCTTCGGCCATCCCGAGGTCTACATCATCGCCCTGCCGTTCTTCGGCATCATCACCGAAATCATTCCGGTGTTCTCCCGCAAGGTGGTCTTCGGCTATATGGGTCTGGTGGGCGCCACCATCGGCATCACCGGCCTCTCCGCGACGGTGTGGGCCCATCACATGTTCGCCACCGGAGCGGTGCTGCTGCCGTTCTTCTCCTTTATGACGTTCCTCATCGCGGTGCCGACCGGGGTGAAGTTCTTCAACTGGATCGGAACCATGTGGCGTGGCTCCCTCTCCTTCGAGACGCCGATGCTGTGGGCCATCGGCTTCCTGGTCACCTTCCTCTTCGGCGGGCTGACCGGGGTGATCCTGGCCTCGCCTCCGCTGGATTTCGAGGTCCACGACAGCTATTTCGTCGTCGCCCACTTCCACTACGTGGTCTTCGGCACGGTGGTCTACGCGATGTTCGCCGGATTCTATTTCTGGTGGCCCAAGTTCACCGGCAGAATGCTCGACGAACGCCTCGGCAAGATCCACTTCTGGACCCTGTTCATCGGCTTCCACACCACCTTCCTGGTCCACCACTGGCTCGGCGTCATCGGCATGCCGCGTCGCTATGTCGACTATCTGGCCGCCGACGGCTTCACCACGCTGAACACGGTCTCCACCATCGGCTCGTTCCTGCTGGGCCTGTCCACGCTGCCGTTCATCTACAACGTGTGGAAAACCGGGAAGTACGGGAAGCGCGTCGAACTCGACGACCCCTGGGGCTGGGGCCGCTCCCTGGAATGGGCCACCTCCTGCCCCCCGCCCCGGCACAACTTCCTCACCCTGCCGAAGATCCGCTCCGAATCCCCCGCCTTCGACCTCCACCACCCCGAGGTCGTCCCCCACGAGGTCCCCACCACCAGCCGACCGCCCCTCTCCGAGGCCATGGGTGCCCCGGTGGACCTCGGCACCGAGGACGACCGCACCGGCGGCGGACCGGGCCCCGAGACGGGCGGCGGCACCGAGGGCCGCGAGGGCTGACCCTGGACGGGCGCCTCGGCCGCTTCTCGCCGCCCTCGAGGCGGCCGGTATTCGTCTGTACGTACTGCGAACAGCGCGAAGACCCCCTCCGCTACGTGCGTAGAGGAGAGGGTCCAGTGCGCCCCCGGCAGGACTCGAACCTGCGGCCAAGCGCTTAGAAGGCGCCTGCTCTATCCACTGAGCTACGGGGGCCGGTGGTGGTCATGGAGCGGGTGAGCCCCCGGTGCCTGCGGGGCCGACGGGGCGGCCGTGGTGCGGGTGGCCGGGCTCGACGGACCGTGACCTTGCCGGGACAAGGATAGGGCTCCTTGCACCTCGCCCCGGTTGCTTCACCTCCGTGGCACGTTGTGGAGGTTCGGTGAAGCGGTCTGATAATCGCAGGCAGGTCCGAAACTTGCATCGTTTTTCACGCCTCAGGGAACGGGTGTTGTGTACTCGTTATGCCCGCGCCCCTGTCGTCACGTCCGCCTCGTGCCCCTTTTGGGGTGATCCGGGTGGGTCTCTTTGACGCGCACGAGTGAGCATACGCTTCAAAAAGTCACCAAAAGCGGGCATTCTTCACCACGTGGCGATCTTGGACGTACGGCCCCGGCTGCTCGACGCGCTGACCTCACTGCGTGACCGAGTCGACGCCGCTCGGTTTCCGCTCCCCCTTCCCGGCGCCGACCGCGCTCGCCGCAGCCGTGCCGAGCTGCTCGCTCAACTGGACGACTACCTCGTGCCCCGGTTGCGCGCCCCCGAAGCGCCCCTGCTGGCGGTAATCGGGGGATCGACGGGAGCGGGCAAGTCCACCCTCGTCAATTCGCTGGTCGGCCGACGCGTCACCGAGGCCGGTGTGTTGCGGCCCACAACGCGGACGCCGGTGCTGGTGTGCCACCCCGACGACCACCCCTGGTTCGCCGGGCAGCGGGTGCTGCCGCGGCTCACCCGGGTGTGGGTGCCGGCCCAGGGGGAGCGGGCGGAGAGCGCGTACGACGAGGAGGAGCGGGCGCAGGAGGGGCCGGCGGCGCTGCGGGTGGAGACCGACCCGGGGCTGGCGCGGGGGCTCGCCCTGCTCGACGCGCCCGACATCGACTCACTGGTCGCGCGGAACCGCGAGCTGGCCGCGGAACTGATCTGCGCCGCCGACATCTGGGTGCTCGTCACCACCGCCACCCGCTACGGCGACGCCGTCCCCTGGCATCTGCTGCGGACCGCCAAGGAGTACGACGTCACCCTCGTCACCGTCCTCGACCGGGTGCCGCACCAGCTGGCCGCCGAGGTCTCCCGGCAGTACGCCGGGCTCCTTACGGCGGCCGGGCTCGGCGATGTCCCGCGCTTCACCATCCCCGAGCTCCCGGAATCCGCGGGCGGCGGCAGCGGGCTGCTCCCGGCCACCGCCGTCGCCGCCCTGCGGGCCTGGCTCACCCAGCACGCACAGGATCCGTACGCCCGTACCGTCGCCGCCGCCCGTACGGCCGCCGGGACGCTCGCCTCGCTGCGCGCCCGGATGCCCGCGCTGGCCGGGGCCGCGGCGGCGCAGCACGCGGCCGCGGTGCGGCTGATCCAGCGGGTCGAGGGCGCGTACGGGGAGGCCGGGGAGCGGGTGCGGCGCGAGATCGCGCAGGGCGCGGCGCTCGCGGGCGGCGCGCTCGCCCACTGGCACGGCCTGCCGCACGGCAGCGCCCCCGATGAGCTCCTTACGGCTCTCACCGACTCCCTGGCCACCTTGCTGCGCAGCGCGGCCGCCACGGCTGACGAACGGGTCGCGGAGGCCGGGCGGCACGACCCGGCCGCGCGGGCCGGGCTCGCGCCCTGCGACGCGCGCGGCGCCGCCGAGCGGATCGGCGTGGCCGTACGGCACTGGCGGCGCTGCGCCGAGGAGCTGGCCGAGGAGGAGGCCCGGGCCCGGATCGCCGAACGCGGGGGCAGCTGCGTGCCCGAGGAGATCGCCGCCCTGCTCGCCGCGTCCCTCCTGGGCGGGCGCCGCGCCCGTAAGGCGGGCGAGAAGCTTGCCGAGGCCCTGGGCGCGCATGCGGCGCTGCGCCTGGGCGACCGCGGCGGACGGCTGCTCGACGGCTGTGTCACCCGCGTCATGCGGGCGGAGCGTGACCGCAGGCTCGCCCCGCTGGACGCCCTGGACATGTCCCCGGAACACCAGGTCGAGCTGATCGCCGCGCTGTCCGTACTGCAGAAGGAGAGGTGACCGCAGGTGACGGCCACGGAGGGCAACGGTGGCAAGGAGGGCGGCGGGGGCGGCGGGGGAGACCGGGCGGCGGGAGGCCGCCACACCTGGGACGACGGCCTGATCGCCCGGCGTGCGCAACGCCGGGCCGCCGGGCGCGCCGCGGGCCGCCCGCCCCGTGCGATGGACCAGGGGGCGATGGAGGAGGCCGCACCGGACATCCCCGGCGCCGCGGCGGGCTTCTTCCCCGGAGAGGAGACCGGCCGGCGGTCCTTCGGCGGCCCTCCGTACGCCGTCTACCAGGCCGGCGTCCGCAGCTTCGCCACGGGCACCCTACGGCCCCGTCTGGAGGCCCTGCGCCAGCTCGTCGGGCTGTCCCGGTCCCGGCTCGAGGGGCGCGCGCTCGCCGGGGCCGCGCGGGTGCTCGACGAGGCGGACGCGCGGGGACGGCATCCTTACGGGCACACCGTGGTCGCCGTCGCCGGGGCCACCGGAAGCGGTAAGTCGACACTGTTCAACGCCCTCGCCGGAGCCCCTCTCTCCGAGACCGGCATCCGCCGCCCCACCACCGCCAGGCCCCTCGCCTGCGCGTGGACCGACCACGCCGACGGCCTGCTGGACCGCCTCGGCATCCCGGCGGTGGACCGGCGCAACCCGGGCTATCCATACGACCCCGCGCTGCGCGGCCTGGTCCTGCTCGACCTGCCCGACCACGACTCGGCCGCCCCGGGCCACCGGGAACGGGTGGACCGACTGCTGGGCCTCGTCGACGCGGTGGTGTGGGTCGTGGACCCCGAGAAGTACGCGGACGCGGTCCTTCATGAGCGCTATCTGCGGCCGCTCGCCGGATACGCCGAGGTGACCTTCGTCGTGCTCAATCAGGTGGACCGGCTCCCCGGCGAGGCCGCGGACCAGGTGCTGGACGACCTGCGGCGGCTGCTGGACGAGGACGGGCTCGCGCTCGGGGAGCACGGGGAGCCGGGGGCCGCCGTGCTCGCGCTGTCCGCGCTGACCGGCGAGGGCGTCCGGGAGCTGCGGGAGATGCTCGGGCGGCTCACGGCCGAGTGCGGGGCGGCAGAGCGCCGGCTGTCGGCGGACGTGGACGGCACGATGACGCGACTGCGGCCGCAGTATGTGGCGGACAGCGGGCCGGTCGGGCTCACCGAGCGGGCGCGGGCGGAGTTCGAGGACCGGCTGGCCGAGGCGGCGGGCGCGGGCGCGGCCGGGAAGGCCGCCGAGCGCGCCTGGCTGAGGGACGCGGAGTGGGCGTGCGGAACCCCGTGGGGGCGGCTGCGGGGGAGGAGGAGCCGCGCCTCAGGAAGCTCTCGAGGCGGCTCTCGGGGCTCGCGAGCCCCCGGGGCCAGGGAGTGGACGGAGATCCCGGGCGCGCGGGCGCGCACGTCGGCGGTGGAGGCGGTCACGGCGCGCCCCGCGGTGGAGGAGGCGGTACGGACGCTCGGGGACGAGGCGACGGCCGGGCTGCCCGGTCCATGGGCCCAGGCCGTGCGGGAGGCGGCGGCGTGGGGCGGCAGAGGGCTGGCGGAGGCGGTCGACGAGGCGGTGGCGGCCGAGACGGCACACCGACGGCCGGTCCGGCCCGTGTGGTGGTCGATGGTGGCCGCGGCTCAGGTGACCGTGCTGCTGGCGCAAGTGATGGGGGTGCTGTGGCTGTTGGGGGCCATGGCCGGGGCGTTCGGCGGGCCGGAGTGGTGGATGCCTGCGCTGCTGGTGGCGGGCGGCGCGGCGGTCGGCCCGGCGCTGGCGTGGGGCTCCAGGGCGGCCGCGCGCGGACCCGCCCGGCGCCACGGCCGGTCGGTGGAGGGCCGCCTGCGGGAGGCGGCGGCCGAGTGCGGGCGCAGGCGGGTCCTGGAGCCGGTGGAGACGGAGCTGGCGCGGTACGGGGAGGTACGGGCGCAGTACGTCATCGCGGCGGGCGGGGCGTGAGGGGCGGTACGTGACGCTCTACGGGGCGTCCGGCGGACCAGGCTGCGGAGCCGCATGGCGATGTCTCCCCGCCCGTCCCCACGGCATCGCTATGCGGCTCCGCCGCGTGGCAGGGGCTCCGCCCCTGGACCCGGGGTCTGGGGCGGAGCCCCAGTTGTGGGAAGGGGCGGGGAGGGGACCAGCGGTGACGGGCGGTACGCGACGCTCTACGGGGCGTCCGGCGGACCAGGCTGCGGAGCCGCATGGCGATGCTTCCCCGCCCGTCCCCACGGCATCGCTATGCGGCATCGCCGCGTGGCAGGGGCTCCGCCCCTGGACCCGGGGTCTGGGGCGGAGCCCCAGTTGTGGGAAGGGGCGGGGAGGGGACCAGCGGTGACGGGCGGTACGCGACGCTCTACGGGGCGTCCGGCGGACCAGGCTGCGGAGCCGCATGGCGATGCTTCCCCGCCCGTCCCCACGGCATCGCTATGCGGCTCCGCCGCGTGGCAGGGGCTCCGCCCCTGGACCCGGGGTCTGGGGCGGAGCCCCAGTTGTGGGAAGGGGCGGGGAGGGGACCAGCGGTGACGGGCGGTACGCGACGCTCTACGGGGCGTCCGGCGGACCAGGCTGCGGAGCCGCATGGCGATGCTTCCCCGCCCGTCCCCACGGCATCGCTATGCGGCATCGCCGCGTGGCAGGGGCTCCGCCCCTGGACCCGGGGTCTGGGGCGGAGCCCAGGCCTGGACCCGGGGTCTGGGGCAGAGCCCCAGTTTCGGGAAGGGGCGGGGAGGGGGCTGCCCGCCGCAGGCGCCAAGCTCCGCCGGACACCCCCGGCTCGGCGTGACGGGACGCGGTCTCAGGGCCGGGGCGTGACGGCTGGTCACTCGTCCGGGTGGCCGAGTTATCCACAAACGCGGGGTCGTGCACAGGCCCCGGCGGGGTTTCGCGATGCCGGGCAGCATGGTCCACGAACGGCACGGCAGAGCCGCGAAGTGATGGGGGAGGCGTAGCCGGTGAACGAGAGCTGGGTGACCGTGGTGGGCAATGCCGCGACGCGGCCGGACTTCTGGGAGACGGCGGCGGGTGTCGCGGTGGCCCGGTTCCGGCTGGCGGTGACGGTGCGCCGCTGGGACCGGGGGCGGGACGCGTGGGCGGACGCGTACACGAGTTTCTACACGGTCTGGACGTGGCGGTCGCTCGCCGCGAATGTCGCCGGGTCGGTATCGCTCGGTGAACCCCTCGTCGTCCATGGGACGTTGCGGGTGAGGGAGCGCGAATGGGACCGGGAGCGAGAGCGAGAGCGGGAGCGGGACCGGCCGCTCCCGGGAGACGGGGGAGGCGCGGCCGAGCCTCCGGCCCCGGGCGTGGATTCCGGCGGCGGGGCGCATCAGCCCAGGCGCTGGGTCACCGCGGACATCGACGCGGTGGCGGTCGGCCACGATCTCGCGCGGGGTACATCCGCATTTCGCCGGGTTTCACAGGCCAAACCGCTTCTAAACACGCCGACCGGGGCAACTTCCCCGTGAGTGGCCGCGACTACGGGAGATTTGTCGATAATCCCAGGTCATATGGGATCTGGAGATTAGATAACGATTCCGATTCGGATCGGTTGGGTCTAGGTATTCCTGGGGAGCGTGCGGTTCCTTTCTCCCTAGGATCCGTGCGTGCCCAACGGGGGTTCCTGAGTTTTGAGTTCGCTGGCGAGGCGCACCAACTGACTGGCGCTCGCCCGGAGGGGAAACGATGATTTCTGTAAGGAGGCGGGGCGCTGCCCGCCTTGCGGCCGCCGTTCTGGCGTCCGGTCTGGTCGCGGCGGGCGCGATAGTCACCGCCGGCACCGCCGCCGCCGATGACGCGCCCCCGAGTCAGGGCGGCGCCACCGCCACGCTGGGTGGTCTCAAGACGTTCGACAAGGCCATCATTCACGACAACGGCAAGGACCAGCAGGTCGGCGCCGGTCTCTTCGAGATGTCGGTCGACAATGGCGGTTCCATCCAGACGTACTGCATTGATCTGCACAACCCGACGCAGAGCAAGGCGAAGTACGAGGAGAAGTCCTGGTCCGAGACGTCGCTGGCGAACAACCCCAACGCGGGCAAGATCAACTGGGTTCTGCAGAACTCCTACCCGCAGGTGAACGACCTCGGCGCGCTGGCGAAGACGGCGGGCACCGGTCCCCTCACCGAGAAGACCGCCGCCGCGGGTACGCAGGTCGCCATCTGGCGCTTCTCCGACAACGCGAAGGTGGACGCGGCCGACCCGGAGGCCGAGAAGCTGGCCGACTACCTGGAGAAGAACGCCCAGAACCTCCAGGAGCCCAAGGCGTCGCTGAGCCTGGACCCGCCGGCCGTCTCCGGCAAGGCCGGTGAGCGGCTCGGCCCGGTGAAGGTCCACACCAACGCCGACAGCGTCACCCTGACCCCGGGCACCGAGTCCGCGGGCAGCGGCGTCAAGCTCGTCGACAAGAGCGGCAAGACCCTCACCAGCGCCTCCGACGGCGGCGAGGTGTACTTCGACGTCCCGGAGGGCGCGTCGGACGGCTCCGCCACCCTGACCGCGCAGGCCGCCACCAAGGTTCCGGTGGGCCGCGCGTTCGCCAGCGCCACCAAGAGCCAGACACAGATCCTGGCCGGCTCCAGCGAGAGCACCGTCTCCGCCACCGCCACCGCGAACTGGGCGAAGAAGGGCGCGGTCCCGGCGGTCTCCGCCGAGAAGGACTGCGCCAAGGGCGGCGTGGACATCACGGCCACCAACAAGGGCGACGAGGCGTTCACCTTCGAGCTGCTGGGCCAGAAGTACACCGTCGAGGCGGGTCAGTCGAAGACCGTCACCGCCCCGGTGAAGGAGGACCAGAGCTACAAGTTCACCATCGCCGGTCCGAACGGCTTCGAGAAGACCTTCTCCGGCGTTCTCGACTGCAAGACCTCCAGCAGCGGCGGCAGCAGCGACACCCCCTCGTCGCAGCCGAGCCCCGCGTCGGCCGGCGGCAGCACCGGCGGTGACACCTCCGGTGGCGACCTCGCCGAGACCGGTAGCAGCAGCAACACTCCGATGATCGCGGGCATCGCCGTGGCGCTGGTCGTGGTCGGTGGCGGCGCGATCTTCTTCGTTCGCAAGAAGAAGGCGCCCGCGGGCGAGTGAACGCCAGAGCGGCGACGCCAGGGCGGTGACGCCAGGGCGACGACGCCGGGCAGCAGTGATCGCTGAGTGAAGCGACGGTCACCGAATGTGGTGATCATCGGAGAACGCGGTGATGGAGGGCCGGAGCCTCGTGGAGGCTCCGGCCCTTCGCGTCGCGGGGGGACGGCGAATGCCGGACCCATGCCGCACGCCGGACCAAACGGGTTTCCGCCTCGGGCGCGGCGTACGGCAAGATGGCTGTATCTGCCCTCACGCGGTGGAGCCGCCACGGATACGGACACCGCGGCGGAGCCGCACCTCGATACCTACCAGATTGCCGGACGGTTTCTCTTGGCTGAGTTCATCTACACCATGCGCAAGGCGCGTAAGGCGCACGGCGACAAGGTGATCCTCGACGATGTCACGCTGAGCTTTCTGCCCGGCGCGAAAATCGGTGTCGTGGGCCCCAACGGCGCCGGTAAGTCGACGGTGCTGAAGATCATGGCCGGCCTGGAGCAGCCGTCCAATGGTGACGCCTTCCTCTCACCCGGCTACAGCGTCGGCATCCTGCTCCAGGAGCCCCCGCTGGACGAGTCCAAGACCGTGCTGGAGAACGTCCAGGACGGCGTGGCGGTCACCAAGGGCAAGCTGGACCGCTTCAACGAGATCGCCGAGCAGATGGCGACCGACTACAGCGACGAGCTGCTGGAGGAGATGGGCAAGCTCCAGGAGGAGCTGGACCACTCAGGCGCCTGGGACCTGGACGCCCAGCTCGAGCAGGCCATGGACGCCCTCGGCTGCCCGCCCGGTGACTGGCCGGTCACCACCCTCTCCGGTGGTGAGAAGCGCCGCGTCGCGCTCTGCAAGCTGCTGCTGGAGGCCCCCGACCTGCTGCTGCTGGACGAGCCCACCAACCACCTCGACGCCGAGTCCGTCAACTGGCTGGAGCAGCACCTCGCCAAGTACGCGGGCACCGTCGTGGCCATCACCCACGACCGGTACTTCCTGGACAACGTCGCCGAGTGGATCCTGGAGCTCGACCGCGGCCGCGCCATCGGCTACGAGGGCAACTACTCCACCTACCTGGAGAAGAAGCAGGCCCGTCTGAAGGTCGAGGGCCAGAAGGACGCCAAGCGCGCCAAGCGCCTCAAGGAAGAGCTGGACTGGGTCCGCTCCAACGCCAAGGGCCGCCAGGCCAAGTCCCGGGCCCGGCTGACCCGTTACGAGGAGATGGCCGCCGAGGCCGAGAAGACCCGGAAGCTGGACTTCGAGGAGATCCAGATCCCGCCGGGCCCGCGCCTGGGCAATGTCGTGGTCGAGGTGGAGAACCTTTCCAAGGCGTTCGGCGAGAAGGTCCTGATCGACGACCTCTCCTTCACCCTCCCGCGCAACGGCATCGTCGGCGTCATCGGCCCCAACGGCGCCGGTAAGACCACGCTCTTCAAGATGATCCAGGGCCTGGAGACCGCCGACGCGGGCAGCATCAAGGTCGGCGAGACCGTCAAGATCTCCTACGTCGACCAGAGCCGCGCCAACATCGACCCCAAGAAGACGCTGTGGGCGGTCGTCTCCGACGAGCTCGACTACATCAACGTCGGCCAGGTCGAGATGCCCTCCCGCGCCTATGTCTCCGCCTTCGGCTTCAAGGGCCCGGACCAGCAGAAGCCGGCCGGGGTGCTCTCGGGCGGTGAGCGCAACCGCCTCAACCTCGCGCTCACCCTCAAGCAGGGCGGCAATCTGCTGCTCCTCGACGAGCCCACCAACGACCTCGACGTGGAGACCCTCTCCTCGCTGGAGAACGCGCTGCTCGACTTCCCCGGCTGCGCCGTGGTCGTCTCCCACGACCGCTGGTTCCTCGACCGCGTCGCCACCCACATCCTGGCGTACGAGGGCGACTCCAAGTGGTTCTGGTTCGAGGGCAACTTCGAGTCGTACGAGAAGAACAAGGTCGAGCGGCTCGGCCCGGACGCGGCCCGTCCGCACCGCGCCACCTACAAGAAGCTGACCCGGGGCTGAGTGGATGGCACGCCATATCTACCCCTGTCCCCTGCGCTGGTCCGACATGGACGCGTTCGGCCACGTCAACAACGTGACCTTCCTCCGCTATCTGGAGGAGGCCCGGGTCGACTTCATGTGGCGGCTGGCGCCGGGGAACGGGAGTGACGCGTTCACCGGCGGCGTGGTCGTGGCCCGGCATGAGATCGACTATCTGAGGCCGCTCGTCCACCGCCACCGGCCGGTGACGATCGAGACCTGGGTGACGGAGATCAAGGCCGCGTATCTCACCCTGCGCTATGAGATCAAGGACGAGGACGCCCTGTATGCGCGTGCCGCCACCCGTATCGTGCCCTACGACCTCGACCAGGGCCGCCCGCGCCGGGTCACCCCGGAAGAGGAGAAGTTCCTGACCGAGTACCTGGAGCCGGACCCGGTGAAGAAGGGCTCCGCCAAGAAGGCGTCCAAGGCGGCCACGAAGCCCGCCGGATCCACCGATGGCGCCGGACGGGCGGAGGGGGCCGTCTCGGTATGACGGCCTCCAGCCAGGAACTCCACTTCGCCGACGCCGGGGAGGCGGCCGATCTCGCCGCCTTCCTGGCCCGGCTGATCCACTACGACCGGGCGGCGGCGGTGCGGCTGCAGGCGGGCGGCGGTGTGCTCGCCGTCTTCGGCCGGCCGCCTTCCTTCGAGGTCCTCGCGATCCGTACGGCGCGGCTCGAGGCGATCGTCAGCACCGAGGCCGCACCGGACACGCCGCACACGTCGGCCGGGGCGGCGGCCGGGCCGGGAGCGCTGGATACGACAGTCTCGGCGGGCGAGTTCGCGGACGCGCTGGACACGGCGCGGGCCGCGCGGACCGCCGACGGGCCCGAGGGCCGCGACCGGGGCCTGGCGGTCACCGTGCCGCAGGCCGTCACCGGCCCGCCGTGGGCCGGAGTGCTGCCGCCACGCGGCGGCTGGCGCCGGGTGGACGGGCTGCCGGGCGTGGACGAGGTGCGCGGGGCGGTCGCCGCCGCCGTCGCCGAGTTCCGGGCCCGTGACGCGGCGCTCCCCGAGGAGCGCCGTACGCGCGCCGAGCGCGACCGCATCGGCCATGAGATCTGGTCCCGCACCCTCGGCGACACCGGGCTCCCGCTGCGCGCCGTGCACGCCGCGCAGTCGCTGGGCTTCCTGCGTCCGGTCCGGGCGCTCGCCGCCCCGTCCGGCCTCGAGGTTCTCCCCAGTGTCGCCGCGGCCGCGCTCGGCTCCATGGCCGAGCCCCTGGCACTGCTCGCCGCGGGCGGCTGGCTGCGGCTGCGCACGCCGTACGGCTCGATCGCGGTGCGTACGCAGGGCCTGTCCGGCGGTCTGTCCGGGCTGTCCGTCACGCCCGCCTGAGCCCACCGGCCGGCCCGGCGGTCAGCCCACCGGGGTCAGCCCGCCGGTCGGCCCGGCGGATCAGCCCACCGGTCGGCCCGGCGGATCAGTCCTCCAGGGCGACCCGCCGGGTCAGCCCTCCGTATTGATCATGGAGGCGGCGGCGTAGGTGAGGTAGTGCCACAGCTGACGCTCGAGCTCCGGGGCCAGCTCCAGCTCGTCCACCGCGTCGCGCATATGGCGCAGCCAGGCGTCATGGGCGGCGCGGTTCACGGCGAAGGGTGCGTGGCGCATGCGGAGCCGGGGGTGGCCGCGGTTGTCGCTGTAGGTGCGGGGACCGCCCCAGTACTGCATCAGGAAGAGTGTGAGTCGCTCCTCGGCCGGCCCCAGGTCCTCCTCGGGGTACATCGGCCGGAGCAGCGGGTCCTCCGCGACCCCCTGGTAGAAGCGGTGGACCAGACGCCGGAAGGTCTGCTCGCCGCCGACCTGCTCGTAGAAGGTCTGCTCCTGAAGTGTGCCTCGCGGAATCTCTTTCACGCCTCCATGCTCTCAGACGCCCCCGTCTGGAAAAGGGGGCGTGGGTCGCGGCCGGGGGCCGGGCGCAGGAGAGTGGAGTCATGGGCAGCACGGGCGGGAGCACACGCAGTGCGCCGGACGCCGCGGAGCGTATGGCGTGGCGGAAGCCTGCGGGCCGGGAGGTCGATGGGTGCGCCGAGGAGGCCGCGGCGCTGCGGACCGGGCTGGTCCGGGAGGTCGTGGCGGGCGGCGGACTCACCGACCCCGCCTGGCGGGCGGCCTTCGAGGAGGTGCCGCGCCATCTGTTCGTGCCCTACTACTACGAGGCGGGGGACGCGACCGCGGCGGCCGCACCGCCGGGCGCCAAGACGGCAGGAGCGGCGGGGACGGCAGGAGCGGCGGCGGGGACGGCAGGGGCGGCGGAGGCGGCAGAGGCAGGAGAGGTGGATGCGGCGCACGGGACGGTCGGCTACACCCGGCTGTGGCGCGACGACCCCCACCCGCTGCGCCGGGCCCGCTGGCTGGCCGGCGCCTACGCGGACGCCCCGCTCGCCACGCGGGTGCGGGACGGTGAGCTGATCACCTCCAGCAGCCAGCCGTCGCTGATGGCGCGGATGCTCCAGGCGCTCCAGGTGCGGGACGGGGACCGGGTGCTGGAGATCGGCGCGGGCACCGGCTACAACGCCGCGCTGCTGGCCCATCGGCTCGGCGACGCCCACGTCACCACCCTCGACCTCGACCCGGAGATCACCGAGGCCGCCCGCAACCATCTGGCCGCGGCCGGGTTCCGCCCCGCGGTCGTCACCGGCGACGGGGCGCGCGGCTGTCCGCTGCACGCTCCCTACGACCGGATCATCGCCACCTGCGCCGTGGCGTCCATCCCGTCCGCATGGCTCGGTCAGTGCCGGCCGGACGCGCTGATCCTGACGCCGCTCGCGACCGGGCTGATCGCCCTGAGGGTCGCCGACGCCCGCCATGCCGAGGGGCGCTTCCTGGCCATCCCCGCGTACTTCGTCCCGCTGCGCGGCAGCGGCCCGCCGCCGCGGGTGCCCACCCACGGGCTGCCGTCCCGGCCGCTGCTGGACGACTCCTTCCGCTTCCTGCTGAACGTGGCCGCGGGCCATATGGAGCCGGTCGAGGCCCTCGCGCTGTGGGAGCACGAGGGCAGGCCGGGGCGGGAGCGCTACGGGGTGACGGTGCGGGGCGAGCGCCAATGGGCCTGGCTGGACGACCCGGAGGGCGCCTACGGCTGGCCGCTGGGCCCTCCCGGCCGTCTTGAGCCCTTCCGGGGTCTCAGCCCCGGCGCACCGTGATCGTCGTCCAGGCGCCCACGTGGACGCGGTCGCCGTCCCGGAGCGGAACCGGCACGAACGGCTGGATCGGCTCCTCGCCGCCGTTGATCGTCGTGCCGTTCGTCGAGTCCTGGTCGACGACCGCCCAGACGCCGTCGGGCTGCTGGACGAGGAGCGCGTGCTGGTGCGAGACGCCCGGGTCCTCGGGCGGCCGCCCGAGGTCGATGTCGGGGGCCTCACCGGTGCTGTGGCGGCGCCGGCCGATGGTGATCTGCTGGCCGTTGAGCGGCAGTTGCTGCTCGGGGGAGTAGGCCGGGAGGTTCAGCCCGGCGGCCTCCGGGCCACTGCGGTTCATCATCGCCATGAAGTACTCGCGGTCCGGGGCGACGACGGCTATCCAGTTCCCGGGCGCCTGCGCCGGGGCCCCGGGCTGGCCGAACTGGGCCCCGCCGGGGTGCTGCTGCGGGGCGCCGGGGTGTTGCTGCTGCGGGGCACCGGGGTGCTGCTGCTGTGGCGGCTGGTGCCCCGGCCCCTGCTGCTGGGGCGGGGCGTACCCCTCGTTCCCGTACGGCTGGGCCGGGGGCGCCGGGGCCTGGGGGTAGCCGTAGCCGTACTGCGGGGCCTGGGGCGCGCCGTGGCCCGGGGCGCCCTGCTGCGGTGCGCCGTGCGGGGGCGTGCCCGGGTGCGGTGCGCCCCCCTGCGGCGGCGGAAGCGTCCAGTCGCTGTCGCCGCCGAAGCCGGGGGGCTGACCGCCGCCCTGCGTCGGGTGCCCGCCCTGCGGCCCCCCGGGCCCGGGCTGCGGCGGACCGGGCTGCTGCGGCGGCGCGTAACCGCCCTGCGGCGGGCCGTACGGAGACGGGGTGTGGGTCTGGAAGTTGAAGCGGCACTCCTCACAGAACGGGGCCTGTGCCTCACGCGGCGTACGGCACTGCGGGCACAGCTCCTGCTGCTGTGCCGGATAGCCGTAGCCGCCCGCGCCGCCGGGCGGCGGTGGGCCACCCGGCCCCGGACTCCCGTAGCCACCCGGTGGCACGGGAACACCGGGGCCGTTCGGCGTGGGCGGAGGTGGCGGGACGGCGCCGGAGGGCATGGGTGTCCCCGACATCCGGTGCCCACACACCTCGCACCAGTCGTCGGCCGCCGATTGGTGGCCGTTGGGACAGGTCGGCATGTCGGATCCCCCTCTGTGGCGTTCTTGGCGTTTCTGCCGAGAAGTGCTACGTGAGTGCTGGTTATGTGCTACTTCTTGACGCGAACTGTCTTGGTGGAGCGCGTTTCGAGTGTCATCTCGTCCGCCTCCGCGACCTTCGCCTTCAGTCGCACAGTACCTGCCGCCACATCGAGCACGTCCACCACCTTCGCAAGCAGTTTCGCCGTGTCTTCGTTCCCCGATGCGGCCGCCAGCTGTACGGCACGCCCCAGCTTCGCGGTCGCTTGTTCGGCATCGCCGGACTTGCGGGCATTCATGCCCTGTTTGATGGCCTGTGCCAGTTCGGCCTGGCCCGTATAGTGCGCCACCTGCGGATTCATCGCGGTGGAGACGGCCAGATCATCGGTCCACACCGCGCGCACCAGCCCCTGCGCCAGGGGACTGGGCGGGCTGCCGACCCCGTCGGGCACCGGCTGAACCAGGGAAATCCTGGCCGCGAGCATCTCCTGGCCGACCTCCGCCGCCGGAACCCTCACACACAGGTGGTAGTCGCGGGACTCATCGCCCCAGGACCCGGTGGGGTAGTCGCCCGCGCGGGGACCGGCCTCGACGCGCCGGGCGGTCAGATCCTCGACCGTCGGTGCGACCTGTTTCACATACGCCACCTCGGCACCCTTGGGGGTCCACAGCCGGAGGCTGACGTCGGCGATCTCCTTGCCCATCGCCGTCTCCATCATCCGTGTGAAGTCCGCGGCGAGCCCGGCGGGATCGGCCACGATGTCCGCCGTTCCGAGCAGGGCGGTGGCGATCCCGGTGACCTCCTCGACCTCCCAATCCGTGCCCACCCCGCGGGCGTCGCAGGTGAAGCGGCCCGCGCAGGCGTCGAGCACGGTCCGCAGCCGCTGCGGCTCCTCGTGCTCGTTCCGCCCGTCGGTGAGCAGGATGCCGTGCCGTATCGCGGCGTCGGTGGAGTCGAACAGCAGGTCGGCCTGGAGCAGCCAGGTGCCGATCGCCGTGCCGCCGCCCGGACTCAGGCTCCGCAGCGCCTCCTTCGCCTGGGCGCGGGTGAGCGGATCGGCGATGGCCAGCCGCCCGCCGCCGGGGAAGATCTCGACCGCCTTGTGGGTGCCCGCCACCACCGAGAAGGCCACGCCGTCGCGCACGGTGTCGATGGCGGCGGCGGTCGCGTCCCGTGCGTGGCGCATCTTCGTCGGCGGATAGTCCATCGAGCCGGAGCAGTCCACCATGATCACCACGGCCGCGCTGGGGGAGCCGCCGCCCCGGCCGGACGCGCTGTCGTACGTGCCGGGAGCGTCCTCGTACCCACCACGGGCGGGGGCGGGTATCGGCGGTCCTGCCGTGGCCCCGCCGCCGGCCGAGGTGACGGTGATGATCGCGTTCACCTCGCGGCCCCCCTCGGGGAGGTACTCGTTCTGGTAGACCTCGACCGAGAACCGCGGCGCATCGGGCGTGGAGAAGTGGGCCATGTCATCCGCTCCTTGGCGACCGTCAGGCGGATCCTGCCCGGCCCGGGGCAGCGGGGAACGGCACGACCGCCACTGTTACGTTGTCGTGGCCCCCGCCGTCCAGGGCGTGGCCGACCAGGACCTGCGCGCTGTTCAGCGGCCGGGAACGGGCGTCCGGCGGCACCGCGCGGGCCATCTGCTCCGCCGATTCGGCGTAGTTCCACAGCCCGTCGGTGCACACCACCACGACGCCCGGCCGGTCCGGCTTGTACGAGGCGGTGTGGGGCTCCAGCTCATAGGCGTCCGCCCCGAGCCAGCCGGTGATGGCGTGGGCGCGCTCGTCCGCGTACGCCTGCGCCTCCGACATCAGCCCCGCGGCCACCATCTGGGCCGCCCAGGAGTCGTCCTCGGTGAGCCGCGCGGGCGGGGCGTTACGGTCGTCGGGGACCCAGTAGGCGCGGCTGTCCCCGACCCAGCCGACGGTGAGGATGTCGCTGGTGACGACGGCGCTGACGATGGTGCACGCCGGTGCGTTCTGATGGCGCTGCCCCTCGTGGTGGGGGGCGGCCGCGCCGGTGTCCAGGGCCAGGGAGTTGACCGCGTCGGCGGCGGCGATGATCGCCTCGTTCATGGCCTGCTGGGGGTGGGCGCCATGCGGCAGCGAGGCCCGCAGCGCCTGACTCGCCGCATGGGCCGCGGCGGCCGAGGCGTCGTCGGGGCGGGTGGCCGAGGAGACCCCGTCGCACACCACGGCGACCATGGCCGGTGAGCCGTCGGGCAGCGCGGCGGTGGACACCGAGAACGCGTCCTCGTTGCGGTGGTGGCGCAGCCCGCGGTCGCTGGCCGCCGCGACTCCCTCCAGCTCGCTCTCCATATGGTCGCGTGTCCGTGCCTGGGCGTATCCGCAGCGCTCGCAGTATCCGTCCTGGTCGATGGTGCCCTCCTGGCACGCGGCGCACCGGGGGCGGTGCTCGCCGCCGGGCAGTCGGGGGTCCACACCGGTGCCGGTGCCGGTCCCGCTGCCCGCGCTGCTCGCCGCGCTGGTGTGCGTACTCGCGTTGGTCTCCGGGGGCATACCGGACTCGCCGGGCGCCGCGAGCGCGCCGAGCGCCGCAGCGGCCCGCGGATCGGCCACCTGGCCGTACCCGCCGGGGGCCGGGGCGGCCAGCTCGTAGTCGTCCGGCTCCGGCCCCGGGTGGGTGGACCGCGCCGCCCCGTTCACCCGCGGCGGCACCGGCAGGTCGCCGTGTGCCTCCGGCAGATCGCCGTGTGCCTCCGGCCGGTCGGCGATCGCCTCCGCCGACAGCGCGGCCTCCGCTGCCAGCGCGGCCGCCACCGTCAGATCGGCACCGCACTGATCGCAGTATCTGTCTCCCGCCTGCGGCGGCTCATCACAGGTCGGGCAGGCTGACAGCTGGGGCGGCTGCGGCATCTGCGACATCGATCACACCCACGTCCTGGGGCGGAAACGGTTGGCCCGCTCCACCAGTTCGATCCTCTCCTCGCCTCGCTGCGCGAGTCTGGCGAGTACACGGTACGAGCGCTCCAATCCGAAGCGCAGCCCGCGCTCGTCCAGGCTGCTGCCGAGCAGAGGCGGCCGGTTGTGTCCCGGGGGCGCCCCGCTGCTGCCGGACAGTACCCAATCCAGGGCGGTGCCCAGGACCTCCGTCCGCAGCCGCTCGCGCCGCACCGCGTCCAGACCGAACTCGCCCAGCCGCTCGACCTGGGCCGCCGAGGCCGTCAGATCGCTCAGCAGGGCGTCGTACGGGGCGCGCTGGCGCAGCCGGGCCCGTACGGCGGCGACCCGCGCCGCCGTGTAGTGGATCGAGGACTCCGGCACCGACTCCAGGGCCCGCACCGCGCCCGGACGGTCCCCCGAGCACAGCAGGACCCGGGCGAGGCCGAAGGCGGCGCTCACGAAGCTGGGGTCGGCGGCCCAGACCAGCCGGTAGTACTCCGCCGCGTTGTCCAACTGGCCCAGCACCTCGGCGCAGACGCCGAGTGCCAGCTTGGGCGCGGGCTCGCCGGGGAACGCGTCGTAGACGGCGTCGAAGGAGAGCGCGGCCGTCTCGCGGTCGCCGGTGGCCAGCGCGTGCAGCCCCCGGTACCAGACGATCCGCCAGTCGTCGCTGTACGCGGCCTCCAGACCGGTGAGCGCGACGCCCGCGTCATGCTCCTGGCCCAGCTCCAGCTGGGCGCGCACCCGGCGCAGCCGCAGCTCGACCGAGTCCACGGGCGCGGTCCGCAGCGCGGCGCTCACCTCGGCGGGGTCGGCGGCCAGCAGACCGGCCAGGAATCCGGCGTTGGGGTCGTCGGAGTCCACCAGCGGCACCGGGAGCGCCAGCGCGGTGGCCCGTCCGTCCAGCGTGGCGATGGCGGGCAGCGGCAGGGCCAGCGGGCCCGGCGGGCGCTGCGCGGGGACGGCGGCAGCGGTGGCGCCCCCGCCGGCGGTCCGGGCGCCCAGCAGGGACGGGTCCTTTCCGTCGTCGGCGAACAACTCGGTGTCCACGACGCGTGGTTCCGGTCCGAAGAGCGTGGACAGGGCCGGCCGGGGCCGCCCGGTCTGCAGCGCCACGACCTCCCGCAGCACCCCGGTCAGCTGGTCGGCCATCTCCCGCGCGGAGGCGAAGCGGCGCCCCGGGTCGGGATCGGTGGCGCGCACCAGCAGCCGGTAGAAGGATTCGTAAGTCCGGAAGACCTCGATGTGCTCGGGGTCCGGCAGGCTGTCCACGTAGACGTTGGTATAGCCCTGGAAGTCGAAGGTGAGCACGGCCAGGGTGCGCGCCACCGTGTAGAGGTCGGAGGAGATCGACGGGCCGGACTCGGAGATCTCGGGGGCCTGGTAGCCGACCGTGCCGTAGATGGGGCTGTCGTGGTCGTCCATCCGCCGGACCGCGCCCATGTCGATCAGCTTGAGCTGGTCCTGCTGCTGAATGGCGTTGTCGACCTTGAAGTCGCAGTAGAGCAGATTGCGGCTGTGCAGGTGGCCGAGCGCCTCCAGGGCCTCGATGCCGTAGGCGCACGCCTGCTCCACCGGCAGCGGATCGCGGCGGCCCTCGGTGGTGCGGCGGGCGTTGGCGATGTCCTTCAGGGACTTGCCGCCCACGTACTCCATGACGATGTAGCCGTCGAGGCTGCCGGTGCGCTGGTCGAGGTGCTCGACGAAGTTGTAGATCCGGACGATGTTGGAGTGCTCGATCTCGGCGAGGAAGCGGCGCTCGGAGACGGCGGCCGCCAGCGCCTCCTCGTCGCCCGTGTCCAGCAGGCCCTTGAGGACCACCCAGCGGTCCGACACCGCGCGGTCGATGGCCAGATAGATCCAGCCGAGCCCGCCGTGCGCCAGACAGCCCGCGACCTCGTACTGGCCGTGGACGATGTCACCGGGGTTCAACTTCGGGACGAACGAATACGGATGGCCGCACTTGGTGCAGAACCCCTCCGTACGGCCCGGCCGTTCGCCGCGGGCGCGGCCCACCGGGGCGCCGCAGTCCCCGCGGCTGCAGAACCGCTTGCGCTCGGGGACCTCGGGGTCCGCCAGTACCGCCGTCCGCGGATCGGGCCGCGGCACATCCGGGACGCTGACCAGACCGGCGCCCAGGGCGTTCCGCCCCGAGGAGGCCGAGGTGGCGGAGCGGGAGCTGCGCACCGAGACCGAACGGGACGAGGTCCGCCCGGACATGGAGCGGGACAGCCGCCCGGACACCGAGCGCCGGGACGAGGAGGAGCGCGCCGAACGGGACCGGCCCGAGGTGCCGGACGAGGAATCCCGGCCGGTCGCCGAGGAACCCCCGGTCCGCGCGGACGAGCCCCCGCTCCGCGCCGAGGAACCCCCGCTCCGCGCCGAGGAGCTTCCGCCCGGCCCGGCCTGGCCGGTGATCCCGGTGGGCGGTGAGGCCACCATCCCCTGCGGTGAGACGACCGGGGCCATACCGCAGACATCGCAGTACAGCTCGCCTCCGCCCACGTCCTCGTAGGACCCGCCGCAGTCACGCCGCTGGCAGGCGACGACCGCCGCATTCATTCCGTGCCTCCCTCGATGCCTTGCCCGGCCGGGCCCGTCTGGCGTGGCACCAGGGCCTCGGCCGCCGCCTGCTGGTAGCGCAGCACGGCCTGTTCGGCCGCCCGCAGATCACACGGGGCGCTCCACAGCATCCGGCGGGCCACGTCATACCGCTCCACCAGGAACGGATCCTCCGCCATGCCGTGGCGGGCGACCTTCGCCTTGTACGCGTCGAGACGGCCGCGCAGCTCGGCGCGGACCGCGAGCGGCGCGGTGACCGCGGTCAACGACTCGCGGGCGCGCAGCAGCTCGTCGTCGGCGCGCTGCTCCAGGCTCTCCAGCAGCGGCGAGAGCCGGTGCCACTGCGAGCGCCTGCGGTAGTCGGCGGCGGCGACCAGCTGCTCGTGCAGCGCGGTCGGCGGGCCGCTGACGGCCGGAACCTCCGATGCCGCGATCTTCGCGAGCACCTCACCGCGCGCCTGGCGCGCCTCCGCCAGGGTGCGGTCGGCGCGGGAGAGCACATCCCGCAGCCGCATCAGCCGCCGCTCGGCGTCCTGCCGCACATCCAGGACCGCCTCGATCTCCCGGCGCACATCCTCCAGGGCGCGGGCGGCGCGGTCATAGCGCTCGGTGTCGGGGCTGCCGCCGCCGGGCGCGGAGCTGCCGCTGGCCGGTTTCCAGAACGCCAGCGGGTCGGAGACCACTTCGGCGCGCAGCGCGGTCAGCTCGGCGGTGATCTGCTCCAGATCGTCCCCCGAGGGGTGCTCGCCGGGGCGCACCCCCACGGAGTGGGCGAGCGAGCGGGTGCGGTGCAGCTCGGCGGAGAGCATGTCGATCCGGGCGGGCAGCGCGGACCATACGGCGTCGGCGCTGACGATGACGTCGAGGGCCTCCGCGTACCAGCGGTTCATCCGGTCGACCAGCCGGTCCAGGCCCAACTCCTCGCTGAGCAGCGGGGAACCGCCGAGGGTGGCGCTGCTCGGCAGGGTGATCGCGGTGCCGCACAGCAGCTCGGTGAGCTCGGCCAACTCGTCCTGCGTCGGCCAGCGGTGACGGGAGCGCACCTCACGGGCCCGGGTGAGGGCCTCGGTGTACGCGTCGAAGTAGCTCCACAGGAGAGAGATGGCCTGCTCGGTGGTGGACCAGCGGTCCTTGGTGACGCCCGTGAGCTCGGCGCCCTCGAGAAGCCTTCTGCCCGCGTGGTCCTGGAGGGCGAGCAGCGAGGACTCGATCGCCTCGTGTTCGGCGGCGAGCTTCGCCAGTGCGCGGTCCACCTCCTCCCGGCCCATGACCGGGCCGTCGGGTGTCCCCGCGAAACTGGGGAAGGGTCCCGAGACCCCCATCGATCACCTCTCCATGTCCGTAACCGTGATGTGATCCGTCTGCTGCGTCATCCCTACGCGTGTGAGGCGGGTGCTAATCCTTGCCGGTCCGTGATCCTTGCTCGTACCCGATGTGTCCGGGTTCGTCGTGCTCGTGCGCGCCGGGTCCTCGTGCGCGCTGGTCCTTGGCCGTGCTAGTCCCTGTACATGGGGGCGGGCGGCGTCGGGTTCTCCTGTGCCGTGCTGAAGTCCTTGGCGAGCCACTTCTGGTAGGCCCGCATCCAGGGGCTGCCTGCCCCGCCCTGGCGGTAGTTCTCCAGAACCTTGTTGACCCGGCGTACCAGGTCGTCGTCGTTCTTGTTCATCGCCACGCCGTAGAACTCATCGGTGAATCGCGAGCCGACCAGCTTGACGGAGGGGTCCTGGGCCGCCTGCCCGGCCGCCAGCGCATTGTCGGTGATCACCGCGTCCACCTGGCCGAGCTGCAGTCTGACCAGGCAGTCCAGCTGGTTGGGCACGGGCTTCACCTTGATCGCGCCCAGATGCTCGGCCCCGGTGTCCGGCTTGTCCAGCTCGGCCTCGGCGGTGGAACCCTGTGCGGTGCACACCTTCTTGCCGCGCAGGGTCTTGTTGTAGCCGGTGATGGACGAGTCGTCGGGGACCAGCACCTGCTGCCCGGCCTGGAAGTACGCGGTGGAGAACGCCACGTCCTTGATCCGGTCGCAGTTGATGGTCATGGTGCGCACCACGACGTCGACCTTGCCCTGCTGGAGGGCCTTGATCCGCTGACTGGTGGGTATGGTGCGGAAGATGACCGCGTCCGGATCGCCGAAGATGTCCTCGGCGATGGCGTGCACCAGGTCGATATCGAAGCCGGTGAGGTCGCCGGTGGCCGGATCGCGGTATCCCCAGCGGTAGCTGTTCTGGTCCACGCCGGCGATCAGCTTGTTGAGCTTGTGCCCGTTGACCTCACGGTTCTTGATCCGCTTGATGGCCGGGCCGCTCGCGCTGGACGGGCGCAGGCTCGCCTCGGGATCGCGGCAGCTGTCCGCCGCCGCGGCCTCGGCGCCGGTCCGCACCGTATGCGGCTGCCGTGCACCGCCCTTGCCATCGCCGTCCCCGCCGTCGTCCACCATCGCCGGGACCGCGATGGCCGTGGCCACGCCCAGGGCGCATACCGTCACCGCGGCGGCCGATCGCAGCGATCGCATGCTTCCGCCCCCCATCGTCCTCATCGGTACTCCGACAGTCTGCGGCCTATGCCCAGCACCGCTCCTGCGGCTCCCAGCACGGCCAGCACCCCGGCGCCCAGCGCCATGGCGGTGAACGCGCCGCGTCCGTCGTCGGCGGCCTGCTGGAACTCCCGCTGCTCGTGGTCGAGGGCCTTGGCCAGCTGGCTGTCCACCGCGTCGAAGGACTCGCCGGTGCTGTCCTTGGCGCCTATGACCTTCGCCAGCGCCTTCCTGTAGTCGCCCGCGTCGTCGGCGGTGCGGGCGGCCTTGTGCCGCACCTGCCACTCGCGGATCCGGTCGCCGGCCTTCTCCACCGGCTCACGGCCCTCGTCGTCGTCCGCGAGGGCGCGCGCCTTGTCCAGCAGGCTGCCGTCCGAGGGACGGCCGCCGGACGCCTTGCCCACGAGCGCGGACATCCGGGAGACATAGCTGACGTCGTAGGCGTCCTTGCCCTTGTTGGCACCGTCCTCGTCGACGACGACCGCGCCGCGCGCCACCAGGGTCAGGTTCTCGTCGGCGCGGGCCCGCAGGGAGTCGATCCGCGCCTCGTTGAGCACCTGGAGGGACTTCGCCCCGTGGTCGTTGGAGTCGCTGAGCTGGGTGCTGGCGACCGCGTGGCCGACCACCAGCCACAGCATCACCACCGTGGAGGCGGCCGTGGCGGTGAGCAGACCGCGGTTGAGCACCCGGTTGGTCCGGTGGAACTCACGGCGCTGGGCCCAGCCCAGCGCGCCCAGGGCGACCAGGCCGGTGGCGATCGCCACCCACGGCCATGCCTCGGCGTCCTCGTAGTCCTCCCCGAGCCGGGCGGTCTCCGCCTGGTAGAGCCTGCCCGCGGCGGGCAGCAGCTTGTCGCGCATGGTGTCGTTGGCATAGCGCAGATACGCGCCGCCCAGCGGCAGTCCCTGGCGGTTGTTGGCGCGCGCGGAGTCGATCAGTCCGGTGTAGACCGGCAGCAGCTGATTGATCTTCCGTATCTCGTCGCGGGCGGAGGACGAGCCCTCCGTATTGGCCGCGGCCCGCACCAGCAGCTTGGACGCGGTGTCGATGTCCCGCACGAACCGCTGCCGGACCTGGGGAGGCTCCTGGCCGCCCGCCAGGAAGCCACCGGTGGCGGTGGTGTCCGCGTCGGCGAGCGAGCGGTAGATCTGCGCCGCGTCGGCGCTCAGCGGCTGGCTGCGCTCGGCCACGGCGTCCGCCGCGGTCTGCCGGTCGGAGACCTGCCAGGCCGTGACGGCGCCGAACGCGACCACCAGCGCGGCCAGCACCGCTCCGATGACGCGCAGCCGGCCGGGCTCGGTCGTCGCCGCCGCCCGCGCCCGGTCGAGCCCCTCGGCCCACGCGGTCCGCGGCGGGGCCGCGGGCGCGGGCGGCGGTGCGGCTCTGCCGGTGGTCGGCGGGTATGACACAAGACCTCCCCCTTGGCCCGGATTCCTGGTTGGTGTCGCGGTCGGTGTCGCAGCAGTATGGACCGCGGCGCCAGGAGAGGTCACCGGTCGAGCCTGGATCTTGTTCGGATCGCGATCTTCCCTCCCCTTTTCATTACGCTTCGGAAGGACTTTCGGTTCCACTTTCCGTGCCATCGGCCGGGGCGTAGTGCGCGCGCAGCCGGGCGTACGCCGATTCCGGCGCGCCGGTGCGGTCCAGGCCCAGCAGCGCGGCGCCGAGCACCGGCGGCGCGGTGACCACCCGCGGCTCGGCCTTCGGGGCGCGCTCCGCGAGCAGTTCGCGGATCCGGTCGTCCAGCAGCGGATGGCGGGCCGCGAGCACCCCGCCGCCCAGCACCACCGGGGTCTCCTCGCCCAGCAGGTCGAGCCGGCCGAGGGCGACCACCGCCATGGTCACCACTTCCTCCGCCTGGCGCTCGACGATCGCCCGCGCGATCCCGTCGCCGGCCCCGGCCACCGCGAACAGCACCGGCGTCAGCTCATGCCGCCGCCCCGGCTCCAGACGGCCCAGATGCAGCGCCTCGATCAGCTCGTACATGGTGGTCAGGCCGAAGTGCGCGGGCAGGGCGCGGGCCAGCTCGGTCGGCTCGCCGCGGCCGTCCTCCGCGCGCGCCCCCCACCACAGCGCCTCCTCCGACAGATAGCCCCCGCCGCCCCAGTCGCCGGAGATCCGGCCGATCGCGGGGAAGCGGGCCACCCGGCCGCCGTGACCGATCCCGGCGCAGTTGATGCCGGCGCCGCAGACCACGGAGACGCCGGTCGGCTCGCCGTCGTCCCCGACCCCGGCCCGCAGCAGGGCGAAGGTGTCATTGGCGACCGTGACGGTGGCGCCCCAGCCGCGCTCGGCCAGGACGCCCGTCAACTCCTCCTCCTCGCTGGGCAGATCGACGTTGGCCAGACACGCCGAGACATGCCCCGCGCCCGCCGCCCCGGACCGGCCCGCCTGCCGCGCCACCTCCTCCACCAGGGGCGCGAGCGAGCCGACGGCGCGCTCGGCGCCCACGACGGGCGGCCGGAAGCCGCCGCCGCGGGCCGCGCCGAGGACGGAGCCGTCCGGGCCGATGAGTGCCACGTCCGTCTTGCTGTTGCCCGCGTCGATCGCCAGGACCGACCCGTCCGGCGGGGCAGCGGACGAGGGGGAAGCGGACGAAGGGGAAGGAGAGGGGGTCGATACGGACTGGGTCAGGCCCACGCCAGATGCTCCCGGTTGTGCGCGATGAGGTCGTCGGTCAGCTTCTCGGCGTATTCGATCTGGCCGATGAGGGGGTGGGAGAGCAGCGCCTGGAAGACCCGCTCCCGGCCGCCCTTCAACGCCGCCTCCAGCGCCAGGCGTTCGTACGCGGTGACATTCGCGACCAGACCGGCGAACAGGGGCTCGAGGGGGCGCACGGGCAGTGGCTTCGCGCCCTGTGCGTTGACGGCCGCCGGGACCTCGATCACCGCGTCGTCCGGCAGGAAGGGCAGCGTGCCCTCGTTGAACGTATTGACGATCCGCACCTCGCCGGTGTCGCCCAGCAGGGACGAGGTCAGATCGACCGCCGCCTCCGAATAGAACGCCCCGCCGCGCTTGCCGAGCAGCTCGGGCTTCTCGTCCAGCGCCGGATCGCCGTACATCTCCAGCAGCTCCCGCTCGATCGCCGCGACCTCCGCCGCCCGGGACGGCTTGCTGCGCAGCTCCCGCACCACCGCGTCGTGCTGGTAGTAGTAGCGCAGATAGTAGGAGGGGACGACGCCGAGCCGGCTCACCAGCGTGCGCGGCATCCGCAGGTCCTCGGCGATCGCCTCGCCGTGCTCCGCGAGCAGCTTGGGCAGCACGTCCTCACCGTCGGTGCCGCCGACGCGCACCGCGCGCTCCCAGGTGAGGTGGTTGAGGCCGACGTGCTCCAGCGTCACCTCGCCGGGGTCCACGCCCAGCAGCTTGGCGAACTTCCGCTGGAAGCCGATGGCCACATTGCACAGGCCGACCGCCCGGTGCCCGGCCGTGAGCAGCGCCCGGGTCACGATCCCGACCGGGTTGGTGAAGTCCACGATCCAGGCGTCGGGGTTGCGGCGGCGCACCCGCTCGGCGATGTCCAGCACCACCGGAACGGTGCGCAGCGCCTTGGCCAGCCCGCCCGCGCCGGTGGTCTCCTGCCCGACGCAGCCGCACTCCAACGGCCAGGTCTCGTCCTGGTTCCGCGCGGCCTGGCCGCCGACGCGCAGCTGGAGCAGGACCGCGTCCGCGCCGTCCACGCCCGCGTCCAGGTCGTCGGTCCAGGAGATGGTGCCCGGGTGGCCCTGCTTGGCGAAGATCCTTCGTGCCAGCCCGCCGACCAGCTCCAGCCGGTCGGCCGCCGGGTCGACCAGGACAAGTTCCTCCAGCGGGAGAACGTCCCGCAACCGGGCGAATCCGTCGATGAGTTCGGGGGTGTAGGTGGACCCACCCCCCACGACTGCGAGCTTCAACCCTTGACTCCTGTCAGTGTGACGCCTTCGACGAAGGCTTTCTGAGCGAAGAAGAAGACGATGATGACGGGGGCCATGACGAGCAGGGTCGCGGCCATCGTCAGATTCCAGTTGACGCTGTGCGCGCTCTTGAAGCTCTCCAGGCCATAACTGAGCGTCCAGGCGCCCGGATTCTGCGAGGCGTAGATCTGCGGGCCGAAGTAGTCGTTCCAGCAGTAGAAGAACTGGAACAGCGCGACGGCCGCGATCCCCGGTTTGGCCATCGGGATCACGATGCGCAGCAGCGTGCCGAATTCCCCGCTGCCGTCCACCTTCGCCGACTCCAGGTACTCCCGGGGAATCGTCAGCAGGAACTGGCGCAGCAGGAAGATGGAGTACGCGTCGCCGAAAGCCATCGGGATGATCAGCGGCCACAGCGAACCCGACAGATGCAGCTGCTGGGCCCAGACCAGATACATCGGTATCACGATCACCTGCGGCGGCAGCATCATCGTGGAGATGACCAGCATCATGGCGGTGCGGCGGCCGCGGAAGCGGAATTTGGCGAGGGCGTAGGCCACCGGAATGGAGGAACAGACGGTGAAGAGGGTGCCGAGCCCGGCGTACATCAGCGAATTGCGCCACCAGTCCAGGAAGCCCGGGGTGTTGAAGACATCGACGTAATTCGACCAGTTCCATTCGGTGGGCCACAGGTCGCCGCTCAGCGCCTGGTCGTCGCTCATCACCGAGGTCAGGAAGACGAAGACGAACGGCAGGATGAAGAAGAGCGCGGCGGCGATGGCGACCGTGTGCACGGCGATCCAGTGCAGCGCGGCGCGGCGGCGGGCGGCGGGGGCGGGGGAGCGGCCGGCGGCGGGGCGTGCCGGCGCGGACGGCGCCGAGAGGGTGGTGGTGGCGGTCATGAGGGATCGTTCCTCTCAGTCCTCGGCTCAGTCATCGGCCGACAGCAGTCCGGTACGCCTGCGCATCAGCAGCGTCGTCACGGCCATCGCGATCGCGAACAGCACGAGCGAGAGCACGCAGGCGGCCCCGGTGTTGAAGTTCTGGAAGCCGAGCGAGTAGACGAGCTGCGGCACGGTGAGCGTGGAATGGTCGGGGTAGCCGGGCTGGATGACCGTTCCGGGCCCGACGCTGACCCCGGAGGCGAGCTTTCCGGCGACCAGCGCCTGGGTGTAGTACTGCATGGTCTGGACGACGCCCGTCACGACCGCGAACATCACGATCGGCGTGATCGACGGCCAGGTCACATAGCGGAACTTGTGGAACGCCCCGGCGCCGTCCAGTTCGGCGGCCTCGTACTGCTCCTTGGGGACGTCCAGCAGGGCCGCCATGAAGATGACCATGAGATCCCCGATGCCCCACAGGGAGAGCAGGACGAGGGACGGCTTGGCCCAGGCCGGGTCGTTGAACCAGTTCGGGGCGTGGATCCCGATGCTGCCGAGGATGTCGTTCACCGGGCCGGTACCGGGATTCAGCAGAAAGACGAAGGCGACGGTGGCCGCCACCGGAGGGGCGAGATACGGCAGGTAGAAGGCGGTGCGGAAGAATCCCACCCCGGACTTCACCTTGGTGGCCAGCAGTCCGATGCCCAGGCCGAAGACGACCCGCAGCGCCACCATGACCACGACCAGCCAGAGCGTGTTCCACAGGGCCGGTCCGAACAGCGGCATCTGCTCCAGCACATAACGCCAGTTGCGCAGTCCCACGAAGGTCGGGGCTTTGATCTGGTTGTAGTGCATGAAGGAGAAGTAGACGGTGGCGATCAGCGGATAGCCGAAGAAGACGGTGAAGCCGACCAGCCAGGGGGAGAGAAAACCGAGGGTGCGCAGCCGCTCGCGCCGCGCTTTACGGCGCAGGGCGGGGGCGTTCGTCAAGGTGGCCATGTCGCGCTCCGTCAGTTCTGTGCCTGGAGATTGTCGGCGTCTATCTCGTCATCGAGTTTTCGTAGCCCCGCGTCCAGATCGTGCACCTTGCCCGCCTCGACGCCGTAGGAGAAGTCCTGAAGCGAGGTGACGTACTGACCGCCGTTGATCGAGGGCGGCAGGGCGGTGCTGTAGCGGTTCTGCGCGATATCGAGGAAGGCCCGGAAGGTGGGATCCGAGTCCAGCTTCGGGGAGGTGAGCGCCGCCTTGGTGGACGGCACATTGTGAATGGCGTTGGCGAAGGCGACCACCTGATCGGTGTTGGCGGTCAGGAACTTCACCAGCTCCCACGCGGCGTTCTGGTGGGTGCTGCTGTGCGCGATGCCGACCACCGTGCCGGTGAGATAGCCCCGGCCATAGGTCTCGGGCCGGTCGTCGGGCACCGGCAGCGGGGCGGTGCCCCACTTGAACTTCGCGCCCTTCATGAAGAGCCCGCGCCATTCGCCGTCCATGTGCATCGCGAGCTTTCCGGTGAGAAAGGCGTTCTGGGACGACATCTCATCGCCGAAGGAAGTGCGGAACGTCTCCAGCGGGCCATAGCCGCCCTGGCTCCGGACCAGCTCCCTGGTGGTGGCGTAGAACTCCTTGACCGCCTTCCCCTTCGCCAGCCGCGCCTTGCCGTCCTTGTCGAAGTACGTGGGGCCCCATTGGGCGAGGAACCGGTCCGGGCTGTTCTGGTAGAGCCGGAAATTGGGCATGAAGCCGACTCGCTCATAGCCGCCGCCCTTGGTGCGTTTGGTCAGCTTGACCGCGTCGCGCCGCAGCTCCGACATGGTGCGGGGCGGCCGCTTGATGCCCGCCTCGGCGAAGGCGTCCTTGTTGTAGTACATGCCGTACGCGTCGGCGAGTAGCGGGAGGGCGCACTGGTCGCCCTGGTAGCTCGTGTAGTCCAGCAGCGTTTTCGGGAAGACCTTGGCCTTGTCAAGACCGGTCTTCTTCATGAACGGATCGAGGTCCACCCACATCCCGGAGGAGCAGTACTGCCCCACATTCTTGGTGGTGAAGGAGGAGACGACATCGGGGGCGTCGCCGCCGCCCGCCCGCAGTGTCTGGTTCACGGTGGCGTCGGTGACATTCCCGGTGGCCTTCACCTTGATATTGGGGTGGAGCTTCTCGAACCGGGCGATGCTGGCATCAATCGCCTTGACCTCGCTGTCCTCCGACCAGCCGTGCCAGAACTTCAGCGTGACGGGTTTGGTCGGATCGTCCTCGGCGCTGCCGGTACTGGGATTGGCGCAGCCCGTGAGGAGCAGGGCGCCGGCGCTCAGCGCTGCGGCGAGAGCGGCCAGTTTTCGTGCCATGGGGAGACTTCCTTTACTGCGGTACAGGGGGACGGCAGGGGAAGCGGCGGTGCGGGGCGCCGGACAACGGACGGATGGGGAGAACGGGCAGGAGGGAGAACGGGCAGGAGGGAGAACGGACAGCGGGGAAGAGGGGACGGAGGAGAAGAGGGGAAAGCGGGGAAGGGGGGACGTACGGGGTGGTGGAGCGGCGCCCGGTGACTCAGGCGTCGAACCGGGCGGTGTCGAAAACGGTCTGACGGGCATCGGCGACCGCCGTCCGCAGCGCGCCGATGAGAATCGGATCCCCCTCGATCTCACTGATCCGCAGCTGCGGCCGGGGCAGCGCGAGACCGGTCATCTCGGCCTCGACCAGCTGCCGCAGCCGCTCCCCGCCGGCCTGCGCGACCTCACCCGAAAGGACGACGAGCTCCGGGTCGACCACGGCGACGACGGAGGCCAGCCCGGTGGCCAGCCGGCGGGCCAGCTCGGTCAGCACCTCGTCGCCCGGGCCGGGGGTGCGCAGCGCGGCGGCGAGCGCCTTGGTGGCCGTGGGCGCGTCGATCCCGTGCTCGCGGGCCAGCTCCACGACGGCGGGCGAGCCGACCAGCTTCTGGAACCCCCCGCCGCCGTCCGGCCGGGCGGCGGCGTCCGGGCCACCCCGGGCCAGCGGGGCGCCCGGCAGCGGCATGTAGCCGATCTCCCCGGCCCCGCCGGTGGCACCCCGCAGCAGGGTGCCGTGGAGCACGATGGCCGCGCCGACCCCCTCGTCGGCCCAGACCAGCGCGAAGTCGTCGAAGTCCTGGGCGGTGCCATGGTGCTGTTCGGCGATGGCGGCGAGGTTGACGTCGTTCTCGATGACGATCGGCGTGTGCAGCACCTCGGCCAGGTCGTCCCGCAGGGTGCGGGACTGCCAGCCGGGCAGATGCGGGGCGTAGCGCAGCGTCCCGGTGCGCGGGTCGAGCGCGCCGGGGGTGCCGATCACGGTGGAGTGCAGGTCGTCCCGGCCGAGCCCGGCGGCGGCCAGCGCCCCGTCCACCGCCTCGGCGACCAGCTCCCCGGTCCGGTTGGTCACGCTCGCGTCGGTCGCCGGGGCCGTCACCCGGTGTTCACCGACCATCTGGCCGGTGATGTCGGCGACGGCGGCGGTGATGCCCTCCTGGTCCACGGCGAGCGCGGCCACATGGGCGGCGGCCGGATCGATCTCGTACAGCTGCGCGTTGGGCCCCGGGCGTCCGGTGACGTTCCCGGTGGTGCGGACCAGGCCGACGGACTCCAGGCGGGTCAGCAGCTGGGAGGCGGTGGGCTTGGACAGCCCGGTCAGCTCCCCGAGCCGGGTCCGGGTGAGCGGTCCGTGGGCGGCCAGCAGCTCCAGCGCGGCGCGGTCGTTCATGGCGCGGAGGACGCGGGGGGTCCCGGGTGTGCCGCCCTGCGTAGTGCTGCCGGGTGATGCGGCCATGGTGGTGCCCCCGTCTCACTCTGTTAAGAAAGTTTCCTATTGATGAATAGCAAGCTAGGGGGCGGACCGGGGCGGCGTCAATGGGTCATGGGCGGGCTTTCCTTGGCGGGTTCTTGGCGAAGAGATGGATCAACCATGTGCCTGGCATGGACAAGTCACCGTAAGAGTGGCCTCCGGTGGGGTGGCTGTGATCGTCAGCTCCACTGTCATGCGACGACTCGAATCGCAAGGGGGCTAGGTGAGATCTGTTTCTTCCCGGGAGCGCACGGCCCGTTCCAGACAACGCACGGCCCGTTCCAGACAACGCACGGCCCGTTCCGGAAAACGCACGGCCCGTTCCGGCAGGCGCACGGCCCTGGGGCTGGCGGCGGCGCTGCCGTTGGTGGCCGGTGCGCTGGCGCTCGGCATACCCACGGCCCAGGCCGACTCCGCACCGCATGGCCGTGACACCCTCAACGGCACCAAGCCCGCCTGGGCGACGGCGCGTTCGGACCGGGGCGCGGCCGATGACGGCAATAAGGTCACCGCGCGCGTCTATCTGGCCGGACGGGACGCCAAGGGGCTGGCCGACTACGCCAAGGCCGTGTCCGACCCCTCCTCGCCGGACTACGGCACATATCTGTCGGCCCGGCAGACCCAGGCACGTTTCGGACCGACACGGCAGCAGAAGGACGCCGTCAGCGCCTGGTTGAAGGGCGCCGGGCTCGCTGTCACCGGCGGCAACCAGCACTATCTGTCGGTCAGCGGCGAAGTCTCCGCCGCCGAGCGGGCGTTCGGCACCCAGCTGCACAACTACACCAAGGACGGCAAGGTCTACCGCGCGCCGTCGAACGCGGCCACCGTGCCCGCCTCGCTCCACGGCGCCGTGCTGACCGTCGTCGGCCTGGACAACGCGCCCAAGCGGGCCAAGCACGACGAGACCCTTCCGCCCCCCGGGCCGGTCTTCAAGAACGCCGGGCCGTTCTCCACCTATTACGGCTCCCGGACCGACCGGAGCCTGCCCTCGGCCTACGGCGCCAAGCAGCCGTACGCGATCAAGGGGTACACCGGCAAGCAGCTGCGCGCCGCCTACGGCGCCACGAGCCGCAACACCGGTAAGGGCGTCACCGTGGCCATCACCGACGCCTTCGCCTCGCCCACCATCGCTGCGGACGCCGCCCAGTACGCCAAGCGCAACGGCGATGCGGCCTACCGCAGGGGCCAGTTGACGCAGGTGCTGCCGGCCGACTACCGG
Source organism: Streptomyces sp. 5-10 (assembly GCF_014712245.1). Lineage (NCBI taxonomy): Bacteria > Bacillati > Actinomycetota > Actinomycetes > Kitasatosporales > Streptomycetaceae > Streptomyces > Streptomyces sp. 5-10. The sequence goes on along the minus strand of NZ_JACVYG010000050.1, from coordinate 9,734 downwards.
TACACCGAGGAGTGCGACGCGAGCGGCTGGTACGGCGAGGAGACCCTTGATGTCGAGGCGGTGCACGCGGTGGCCCCCGCGGCCGACATCACTTACGTCGGCGGAGCCTCCTGCACCGACGACGATCTGCTCGACTCGCTCGCCAAGGTCGTCGACAACCGGCTGGCCGACATCGTCTCCAACTCCTGGGGCGATGTGGAGGCCAACGAGACGCCGGACGTGGCCGCCGCCTACGACCAGATCTTCCAGCAGGGCGCGGTCGAGGGCATCGGCTTCTACTTCTCCTCCGGTGACAACGGCGACAACGTGGCGTCCACCGGCACCAAGCAGGTCGACACCCCGGCCAACTCGGCATGGGTGACGGCGGTCGGCGGCACCTCCCTGGCCGTCGGCAAGGGCGAGAAGTACCAGTGGGAGACCGGCTGGGGCACCACCAAGGCCACCCTCTCGGCCGACGGCACCAACTGGGACGCGCTGCCCGGCGCGTACACCTCCGGCGCCGGAGGCGGCACCAGCAAGACCGTCGCCCAGCCCTTCTACCAGCGCGGCGTGGTGCCGGACGCGCTCGCCCTGGCAGGCGGCGGCCCGGCCAGGCAGCGGGTGACCCCGGACATCGCGGCCGTGGCCGACCCCAACACCGGCTTCCTGGTGGGCCAGACGCAGACCTTCCCGGACGGATCGCTCCAGTACGGCGAGTACCGCATCGGCGGTACCTCGCTGGCCGCGCCCGTGATCGCCGGTGTGCAGGCGCTCGCCCAGCAGGCGCGCGGCGGCCAGCCGATCGGCTTCGCCAACCCCGCGCTGTACGACCGGTACGGCACCGCCTCGTACCACGATGTGACCGACCACCCGCTGGGCGCCGGTGTCTCGCTGGGCGTGGTCCGGGTCGACTACGTCAACAGCCACGACGACGCCGACGGGCTGGTGACCTCGCTGCGCAGCCTCGGCCGGGACAGCTCGCTCCACGCGGTCGTGGGCTATGACGACGTGACCGGTGTGGGCACGCCCGCGGCCGGCTACCTCACCTCGTTCGGTGGACACCACCGCCGCTGAGCGGCCGGGGCTGAGCGCCTTACGGTTCGCATGGGGCTCCCGTCCCTCCCTGGGGCGGGAGCCTCGTCATGTTCCGCCGTGGCATGTCCGCCGTGCCGCGTCAGCCGTGCCGCGTCAGCCATGTCGCGCCCGCCGTGGTCACTTCGTCGTGGGCGGCGGCACCGTCGCGGAGGGGGTGGTGGCCGGACCGGCGGCGGGAGCGATCGGGCTGGCCGCCGCCGACTGCGGCGAGTCCGGGTTGGCCAGCGCCGACGGCGCCGCCACGGCGGCGCCCGCATCGACGGCGTCGGTCTGGAGCTCCGGGTCCAGGGGCCGGCCGACGAGCTGGATGCCCGCCTCGTTCAGCGCCTTCTTGATCCGCCAGCGCAGCTCACGCTCGACGCCGAGCGCCTTGCCGGGCATGGTCCGCGCCGACACCCGGACGATCATCGAGTCCAGATAGACGGCGTCGAGACCCAGGACCTCGATCGGCTCCCAGAGCCGCTCGTTCCACGGCTCCTCCTTGGCCATGTCCACACCGACCTGCGTGATCACGGCCCGGACCTGGTCCAGATCCTCCTCGGCCCGGACCTGGACGTCGAGCGCGGCCGTCGCCCAGCCCTGGCTGAGGTTGCCGATCCGCTTGACCTCGCCGTTGCGCACGTACCAGATCTCGCCGTTGTCCCCGCGCAGCTTGGTGACGCGCAGACCGACCTCGATCACCTCGCCGGAGGCCACCCCGGCGTCGACCGTGTCGCCGACCCCGTACTGGTCCTCGAGGATCATGAAGACACCGGAGAGGAAGTCGGTGACCAGATTGCGGGCGCCGAAACCGATCGCCACGCCCGCGACCCCGGCGCTGGCGAGCAGCGGCGCCAGATTGATCTCCAGCGCGGAGAGGATCATCAGCGCCGCGGTGCCCATGATCAGGAACGAGGCCACGGAGCGCAGCACCGAGCCGATCGCCGCGGAGCGCTGGCGCCGTCGCTCCACATTGACCAGCAGCCCGCCGAGCGCGGTGCCGTCGACGGCCTGGGCCGTGCGGTTCATGCGCTCTATCAGCTTGGTGATCGCCCGCCGGACGACGGACCGGAGGACGAAGGCGATGATCAGGATCAGGGCTATGCGCAACCCGATGCCGAGCCAGGTGGACCAGTTCTCCTCCACCCAGCCCGCGGCGTTCGTGGCGCTCTTCTGCGCATCGTCGAGAGTCGTGGGACGAGGCGTCGAGTCAGCGGCCAGAGCAGCGGACCAGAACACAGCAGAAACCCTTCGTATGCGACATGCCCGCACGGATCGCCCGCGCGCAACCTCTCACACAGTAGCCGGGCGCGAGGTGCGCCGTTCCTGTGTTCGAGAGCGCGCGAGCGCGGCCAGGGGGCGCATATGAGCGGGTCCGGAGGCGGCAATTCCACCTTCTGCCCCGGCCGGGGGCCGTGCGGCGGCACCAGCCGGAGCGGGCCGTGATTCTTGCCACTTCGCGGTGTGGTCCCGCTCCCCGCGCACCTCGTGAGCGAGGGCGCCGGAAGGCCGACGGGGCAGTGGTCAAGCGGTCGGTGTCGCCGCCGTGTACGGAGGGTATACGTGCGGTACGCGGAAATGCCTCTCAACCGTTAACCCGGTGATAGTGGCGTTCCGGCCAGGGTTCAGGGGAAACTGGGGGAGATCGTCCCGGCGCGAGCCACGCGCCGCCGGCGTACAAGGAGGCCCCCGTGCCGCATGTCCTGGTCCTCAACGCGTCGTACGAGCCCCTCGGCGTCGTACCGCTCCGCCGCGCGCTCGTACTCGTCCTCAATGACAAAGCCGTCAGTCTCGAGGACTCAGGCGCCCTGATGCACAGCGCGACCCGCGTCATCCCCGCACCCAGCGTCGTCCGGCTGAAGCGCTTTGTGCGGGTGCCCTTTCGCGGCCCCGTCCCGCTCACCCGCCGCGCCCTGTTCGCCCGCGACGGCGGCAGGTGCGCCTATTGCGGTGGCGTCGCAACCAGCGTCGATCACGTCATCCCGCGCAGCCGTGGCGGGCAGCACACCTGGGAGAACGTGGTCGCCGCGTGCCGTCGCTGCAATCACGTCAAGGCGGACCGCCATGTCGCGGAGATCGGCTGGCGGCTGCGCCATCAACCCGCGCCGCCGTCGGGGCTCGCGTGGCGGATCATCGGCACGGGCCATAGGGACCCGCGCTGGCTGCCATACCTCCAGGCATACGGCGCGGAAGACGCCATGGCCCGGATCGACGGCAAATCTGCCTGAGAGACCGGGCCATTACTGTGTCTGCCCGCGGGAGCCCCTGGGTCCTGTCCGGCGGATCTTCACGGGCCCGTGAAGATCCGCCGGACAGGATCCGGTCCTTCTGCGCCGCCTGGTCCTTCCGCACTGCGTCGGGCGCGTCCGGCGGATTGTGACGCCTGCGGCGGGCCACGCGGCGGAGCCGCATATCGATGCTGCCCCCTCCCGGCCCCTCCCCGGTACCTGACGATATGCGGCTCGGCCGCGTGCGGGGTTTCGCCCCAGACCCGGGATCCGGGGCGAAGCCCCTGCCACGCGGCGGAGCCGCATATCGCGGGAAGGGGTGGGGAGGGGAAAGATCCGTCGGACGCCGTTAGTCCTTCCGTACCGCGTAGGCGGCGACCGACCAGAGGGAGTAGCCGAAGCGGGTGGCGCGCTCGACGCCCTGGATGCGGATGAACCGGGTGTCCGGGGCGTCCATGCCGATCGACTCCCGGCCGCCCTTCCCATGGGCCACCGTCGCCGCGTCCCGCCAGGTGCGGCCGTCCTTGGAGACCTGGACGCGGTAGCGGGAGGCGTACGCGTCCTGCCAGGTCAGCTCCAGGCGGCCGATCCGCGCCGGGTGGGCCAGCTCCAGCTGGAGCCAGGCGCCGTCCTCGGCCGGGGAGGACCAGCGGGTGTCCGCCTTGCCGTCGATCGCTGCGGACGCCGGGAAATCGGCGGTCTCATCGCCGGACGAGGTCGCCTTCGTGCCCTCCGCGCGGGCCAGGTCCGGGCCGCCGGTGTGCGGATGCGCCCTTATGGTCAGCATGCGCTCCTCGGACCCGAAGCGGACCGGAAGGGAGTAGCTGCCCGGCTTGGTGCCCTTGGCCACCGATATCTCCAGCCGGGCGGTCGCCGTACCACCGCGCGGAGCCGTCACCCCTGCGGGGGCGCGGACGGTGATGCCGCGCGGCGCCTTCACCGTGAGGTCGCCGTTCACATCGCCGGGGCGATGGGAGACCAACTGGGCCTCGACGACGGCCGCGTCGCCGCCTATCTGCGCGTCCGCCGTCTTGTGGGACAGCGTGAGCCCGGCGTCCGGGGTGTCGCCGAACCAGGGCGTGATCTCGTGCACGGCCGGCGGGGTGGTGCCCTCCGGCCAGCTGAGCCGGATCGCGTCCGCCGACAGGTCCTTGTCCCCCTCCGCCGCCCTGACCTGGGTGAAGCCGCTGCCCGAGAGGGTGCCGATGCGGCGCCAGCCCGCACCGGGCACATGCGCCTCGACGGTGCCCGGTGCGGCGTCCTGGACCCGGGCGGTGAGCGCGGAGACCGAGGAGAGCGGACGGCTGCGGCCGAAGCGCACGGTGACCGGGCGGCCGGGCGAGGACACCTCGGTGGCCGCCTTGCCGTCGGCCGCCGCGCGGTCCTCCTTGCCGGTCCGCAGCCCCAGCTTCGGGGTCCGGTCCACGCCCGACCAGGCGTCCGCCCGGACCAGGGCCTTGGCGAGGAAGGGGTCGAGGACGCCCTTGCCGACCGTGACCCGGCTGTCCCCGATCTTCTCGCGCAGCGCCTCCACCGCGAGCTGGGCCTTCCAGGCCGCCGCCCCGTCGCCGCGCGCCTGGGCGGTGAGCATGTCCACGGCCCGCACCCCCGCGTCGCCGTACCGGCTCAGCTGGTCGAGCCAGGGCCGCACATCGTCACCCAGCGTGCGGGAGAGCCGCTCGGGGGCGTCACGCATCGTCGTGAAGGCCTCGCGCAGCCGGTCGGCCGAGCGCTCCAGCCGCTCCACGTCCGTACCGCCCTGGGCCGTCCAGAACGCGTCGACGAGCGGGCGCAGATACGCGGACTCGTCGCCGCCGAGCACCGAGGAGGCGTCGTTCCCGGCGAGGGCGCGCAGGGCGGCGCGGGTCTTGGCGTCGGGCCCGGCGAGGTCGTCGATGGCCGCCTGCCAGGACTCCTGGGGGCGGTAGCCGCGCGGGTTCCAGGCGAAGTCGGCGGCGGTGAACAGCGGGATCCGGGAGGCGGTCGGCTGCTCCATGGCGTTGGCCAGCAGCGCCGCGGACTGGGTGGCCACCGCGGGGTCGCGGCCGGTGTACGGGCCGAGGAAGATCCGATCCTGCGCCCAGTCGTTGACCGGGTAGTTGTCCATGGTGACCAGGCGGTGGCCGAACGCCGACCGGGCACCGGCCAGCTCACCGCCGGTGATGGTCCTGGGCACCACCCCGACCCCGGTCCAGGCGACCTCCACACGCTGGTCGAGCGCCCCGGCCAGCGCGCGCCGGAAATCCGTGTCGCCGTCCTGGTAGTACTCGGTCGGCATCAGGGACAGCGGGGCCGAGCCGGGGTAGCGCTCGGCCAGGTGGCGGGCGAGGGCATTGGCCACCTTGGCCTGCGCGGTGGCGGCGGCCTCCGGGCCGGAGCCGAACTCGTCGGCGTCGGCGCCGCAGTGCCACTCGCTGTAGCTGACGTCCTGGAACTGCAGCTGGAAGGAGCGCACCCCGAGCGCCCACATGGCGTCGACCTTCCGCAGCAGCGCCCTGAGGTCCTTCGAGGACGAGAAGCACATCTCCTGGCCCGGGGAGACCGCCCAGCCGAGGGTCACATGGTTGGCCCGGGCACGCGTGGCCAGCTCGCGGAACTCCTCGCGCCGCTCGGCGGGGTAGGGGTCGCGCCAGCGCGCCTGCCGGTAGGTGTCGTCGCCGGGCGCGTAGAGGTAGCGGTTCTGCTTGGTGCGGCCCATGAAGTCGAGCTGGGCCAGCCGGTCGCGGTGCGACCACGGGGAGCCGTAGAAGCCCTCCGTCGTCCCCCTTACGGCCGTCGCGGGCCAGTCGCGTACGGTCACCCCGGCGAAGGCGGAGCCCCGGCCCTCCCGCTTCACCAGCAGCTGGCGCAAGGTCTGGACGGCGTGGAAGAGCCCGTCGGGGCCGACGCCGGACAGCGCGACCGTGGGGTGCCCGTCCACCGGGCCCGTGGCCAGGAGATAGCCGCCGGAGGGGAGGTCGCCGCGCTCGGGCGCGCGCAGGGCGCGCAGCGCGTTCGTCGCGCCCTTGCCGCCGACATGCACCACCAGCCCGCGTGCCGGGGCCTTGCCGCCGGGCGTGGCCTCGTTGACGGTGCGCACCCCCGCGTCGTGCAGCAGGCCGCGCAGCGCGTCCAGGGCGTACGGATCGGCGTCGCCGTCGGCTATGAGCGTGGCCTCGTCCCCCAGGGCCACCTCCGACCCCTGCGCCCGCAGCGACTGGGGGCGCGGCCATACGGGTGGTATGCCCTCGCTGCTGTCGCGCTCCGGTGTGGTGGCGCCCGGGGCGCCGTGGTCCACCGGTGCGGCGGTGGCCGCCGGGGCACCGCCGAGCAGCCCTCCGATGACCGCGGCGGCCATGGCCGTCGCGCCCGCTGCCCTGGGCCTCTTCCCCCCGAACTGCACGGGCCTCTCCTCGATCCAGATAGCCGGTCCCCGTAGATGTGGCGCCGATAGGCGTGAGCCCACCACCAGGCCGGTGAGGGTGTCAACGCGAACGACCGAAGTGTCGGCATTGCCGCGTGCGCCGGGCCTCGGGCGCCTGGCGCCCGGCCTCGGGCGGCCCGCGCCGGGCGCGGCACGCCCGGCGCAAGTCTGACGGATGAAGGGCGGTCCTGTTCGTAAACTCTGTGCCCCCGATCCCTTCCCGCCGTGAAATCGCCGCCCAGAGGGGATGTGACCTACAGCACGTCCGGGGGGCGTTTACGTCTGCGTCACTCCGGAGTGGGTAGGGCTCGGGATGACCCACTGCCGACAACCCCACGGAGGTCCGTGTGGCCGCGTCAGCTCAACTCCTGCTTTCCGCCCTGTCCAAACCCGGCCCCGAGGCGTCCAGCGAACCGGATCCCTTCGACGGGGTCTCCGACCCCGACTGCGGACTGTGCGGCCTGGACGGCTTCGGGTCCGGAAGCGCCACCGAGGCGCCCCTCACCAGCGAGCCTCCCCTCTCCGACAACATCCCCCTGACCAGCGAGCCTCCGCTGGCCGCCGAACCTCCCCTGACGAGTGAGCCGACCGCCGTCCTCACCGGCGCGGGCGCGGGCTGCGAGCCGATGGAGTACTGATGGGCAGAGCGCGGCTCGCCGAGCTGCACGGTGTCGCCACCTCCTACGACCCGGCCCCGGGCCGCACCGTCCAGGTGCCCGAGGACACGGTCGTCGCCGTGCTCGCCGCGCTCGGCGTGGACGCCTCGACCCCCCGATCCGTGACCGAAGCGCTGGACCGGCACGAGAGCCGGCGGCGCGAACGGCTGCTGCCCCCCTGTGTGGTGGTGCGCCCCGGCAAGGTGCCCCGCTTGAGCCTGCCCGAGGGCACGGCGCTGCGGGTGCGCCTCGAGGACGGCGCACCGCACGCGCGGGGGCGGGCGGCCGCGGGGGCCTTACGGGCCGATGGCCCCCTGACGAGGGGCGCCCGCGAGGGCGGCGCCTTGGACGGCGTCCTTACGGAGAGCGCTTTTGAGGGCGCTCTTACGGCCGGAGTGCTTGCGGATGGCGTCCCTACGGCCGGAGTTTTTACGGACGGCGTCCTTACGGCCGGAGTGCTTACAGACGGCGTCCTTACGGAGGGCGCCACCGCCGATGGCCTCCTTACCGCGCTCGCCGCGCTGCCGCCCGGCGCCCACACCCTGCTCGCCGGGGCCCCCGACGGCCGCCGCGCCACCGCCCCCCTCATCGTGGCCCCCGACCGGATGCCGTTGCCCCCGGCCCGCAGCCACGGTTTCCTGGTGCAGCTCTACTCACTGCTCTCCGCACGCTCCTGGGGCATGGGCGACCTCGGCGACCTGGCCGATCTGGCCGCCTGGTCCGGGCGGGCGCTCGGTGCCGGCTTCGTTCAGATCAACCCGCTGCACGCCGCCGTGCCCGGCACCCCGGCCGCGCCCACCGACCCCTCTCCGTACCGCCCCTCCTCGCGGCGCTTCCCCGACCCGGTCCATCTGCGCATCGAGGACGTGCCCGAATACGCCCATCTGCGCGGCCGCGCCCGTGAGCGGGCCGATCAGCTGCTGGAGGCCGCCGCCGCCCTCCGTACGGCCGTCCTGCGCGAGGGCGCCCTCATCGACCGGGACGCCGTCTGGGCCCTCAAGCGCGAGGCGCTGGAGCTGGTGCGGACGGTCCCGCTCAGCCCCGGCCGCCGCGCCGCCTACTGCGACTTCCTCGCCGAGCGCGGTCAGGCCCTGGAGGACCACGCCCTGTGGTGCGCGCTCGCCGAGATCCACGGCCCCGAATGGCGCACCTGGCCCGACGGCCTGGCCGATCCGCGCTCGTCGGGCACCGCGCGGGCGCGGGCCGAGCACCTGGACCGCACCGACTTCCACTGCTGGCTGGCCTGGCTCACCGACACCCAGCTGGCCGCCGCCCAGCGCGCCGCGCGCGAGGCGGGCATGGGCATCGGCCTCGTCCACGACCTGGCGGTCGGGGTCCATCCCTCGGGCGCCGACGCCTGGGCGCTCCAGGACGTCTTCGCCTCCGGCATGTCGATCGGCGCGCCCCCGGACGCCTTCAACTCGCGGGGCCAGGACTGGGGCCTGCCACCGTGGCGCCCGGACGCGCTCGCGGCCACCGGCTACGCCCCCTACCGCGATCTGCTGCGCGGCCTCCTACGGCACGCGGGCGCGCTCCGCATCGACCATGTGATGGGCCTCTTCCGGCTGTGGTGGGTGCCGGAGGGGCGGGAGCCGACCGAGGGCTGTTACGTCCGCTACGACGCGGAGGCGATGCTCGGCGCGCTCGCCCTGGAGGCGCACCGGGCCGGGGCGGTCGTCATAGGGGAGGACCTGGGGACGGTCGAGCCCGGTGTACGGGAGGAGCTGGAGCGGCGGGGGGTGCTGGGCACCTCGGTGATGTGGTTCGAGCGGAACTACGACGGGGTGGGCGCGGCCCGGCCGCTGGCGCCGGAGGAGTGGCGGGCGGACTGCCTGGCCACCGTGACGACCCACGATCTGCCGAGCACGGCCGCCCGGCTCACCGGCGACCATGTGGAGCTGCGCCACCGGCTGGGCCTGCTGAGCCGTCCCCTCGCCGAGGAGCGGGCGGCGGACGCGGTCGAGGTCGCCGAGTGGCTGGGGCTGCTGGGGCGGCTCGGGCTGCTGCCGGAGGGGCCGGGCGACGAGGAGGCGGCGGTCAAGGCGGTCCACCGGTTTCTGCTGCGCACCCCGGCGAAGATGGTGGGCGTCTGGCTGCCGGACGCGGTGGGGGACCGCAGGCCGCAGAATCTGCCGGGCACGTGGGATCAGTACCCCAACTGGCGGCTGCCGATCGCCGACGCCGAGGGGCGCCCGATGTCCCTGGAGGAGCTGGTCGCCTCGCCTCGGCTGCGGGCGCTGATGGATGAGGTGGCCCGGCTCGCGCCTCGTGCCTCCGCCCCGGGGGTGCCCGGCGGATCGTGACGCCTGCGGCGGGCCACGCGGCGGGGAGCCGCATATCGATGCTTCCCCCACCCCACCCCTCCCCGAAACTGGGGCTCCGCCCCAGACCCCG